>JAHIZV010000123.1 GCA_018814445.1 Verrucomicrobiota bacterium
ACGCACATCAACTCATCTTGACGCTCCTCGAGGGCGGCAAATTCGTCGACGGAGTCCTGGAAAAGGCGGCTTAAGAATGGTTCAGATGGATACGCTCAACAGCTCCCCATCCACAACATTTGACAATACCTCTAGAAAGCGCCCTATTCTACGCTGTCGCATGAGCCCATGAGCGCCAAACTCCAGAGGCCGGCATAGCCGGCCTTGCTTGAATTTGCGGACTGCATCCGATGCAGAACTGCGCCGCGAATTGACTCAGTACCTCCAGGAGTCGATGCCACCGGTACCGTCATAATGGTAATCGTAGCCGCCGTTGTTATCCCAGCTCGCTTCGCCGTAGCCATTCACGACCCAGATAGCATAGTCGGTCGGGCGAAGCTGACCGCCCATGCTGGTGTAGCCGATCGGAATCTGGACCTGCCACAGCTCGTCGTATCCGCCGTAAGGATTGGGAACATTGTCAAGCCATCCGCCGTCAACAACGCTGGCGCTCTGCCATCCATCCGACGAGTAGACAACATGAACGCTGTGTCCCCACGCAACCGGCCAGACGCCGACATGAATGACAAGGCTCGCGGCCGTGCAGCCGGCATACTTCCAGTCGCCGCCGCAGTAAGTGTACTCTTCGCCTGTCTTCCAGATTGCGTCCGCGCTGGCAAGGATCGGCAGGATAGCGATTAATGCGATAATAAGTCTCTTCTTCATTGAGTTTCTCCCCGGATGCTGTTTGTCGACGTATGCGACGATTACTTCTCTGATGCGGGAAGATAGTAGAACGATTGACCTAAGTCAAGCGCTTGACTCACTCTTTGTCATACGGAGGAGACAAGGTCAACTTTGGCTGTGTTTACGTCTCTTTGGGCATTACTGGGCCGATCTTCCATCAAAGCGATGTCATTTCCCGGCGGTGCCGACTAAATCCCACCCGTCAATCGGCCCTTCCTGGTGGATTCTGGTCCCACACGAATCACCTAACCGATCCACCTCTTGACAATATAGACAGATCATATCTATTATATAGACATGAAAAAGGTCAGTGTCGCATCACTCAAGCAGGAACTCAGCAGCTATCTTCATCTCGTCGAAAAAGGTGAGGAGGTTGTGGTTACTTCGCACAATCGCCCGGTCGCCCGGATTGTTCCGGAGTTGGAAGGCGTGGTTGTCCGAGAGCCGCGAGCGAAATACGGGTCGTTGAAGCAGGTCAAGGGCGTGTCCTTGTCTCGCGGTGTTTCAGCCTTTGATGCGCTTATTGAGGATCGGAGAAAGCGGTGAACGTCTATGTAGACACGTCAGTGGTCCTGCGCGTTCTCTTCCGGGAAAGGGGCAGAATCGTGGAATGGGGGAAATGGAAGAAGGCGTTCGTGAACCGTATATGGCTGACGGAGGCTATGCGAGTTATTGAGAGGCTGCGTCTGCAGGGGGCGATCGATGACGCAGACCGGGCCTCGCTTCAATCGGATATCCGAATCATTCATGATAGTTTTCACGTTGTCCCTCTTACTGAGGGTCTGCTTGAACAGGCTGAAGGATCCTTCCCGACGGTCATCGGAACACTCGATGCCATTCATCTGGCGTCTGCAGACCTCGTACGACGGCGGGAGAAGATAGACGTCTTTCTGACCCATGATAAGCGGTTGGGGACAGCGGCGCGGAGTCTGGGTTTCGCAGTGAAGGGAACAAAGCCGCAGCCTTCCCGCTGACCACTGTGGTTACGCAAGCGGCAACTCGAACAAGGTGTCACGTCCTATCTTCCCTGTCCGACCACACGCGGCGTCCTTCGCTAACCTGCATATTTCCCAAAATTAGGCCGTCTTTAATTCTTCTCCGACCTTTTCTGCCAAATAAACTTTGAGCAAGGATTGATAGGGTACATCCTTCTTGTTGGCCAGCATCTTGAGTTCTTCAAGAAGAGCTTCGGGAAGACGAAGCGAGATAGTCTTTACCGATGGTTTCAGATTCGGAAATACGACCCGCTTGCCCTTGCTCCAGTCCACGTAGTCTGTGGAATCTGCTTTCGACCAGAACTCACGCTCTTCGTCTTCGTTTTTGAATTTGGGAATCTTCTTTTTCATGACTGCTCGTACACCTTCCTTTCCTTGCGGCTCATATCTCGGGCTGAAATGAACCGGATCAGCGATTTGCGGAATGTGAAGACCATGTAAAGGCGCCTTCCCGCATCGGTTTGGCCGAGGGCAAAATAGCGCTTCTCGTTCTGCGAGTGTTTCTCATCCTCGGCCGCGATGAATGGCAGATTGAAAAACGCCTGCTCGCATTCCGATGGGGTAACATGATGTTTCTCCCATATCTTGCCGGTGTTGTGTTCATCCCACTGAAATCCCGTGCTGTCGGTTATTTCTTTCACGGGCCTATGTATATCATGGTAATATACGGCCTGTCAAGCGGGGGATGGATCGTTTTGGGCGTAACGATTGAGCTCAGAGTTCGGTGCGACAGCGGAGCACCGATAATCTGAAGCTCGTGGTTCAAGTAAGCCGCTGCGCGGCAGTTTATTTCAAAGAAGGCTCATGGCATACTGCCGGTGTTTAGGTCGGCAACTTCCACCCGACAAGGAGTTTCGCGTTTAACGCGGAACAAAAAGGAAGATGCCATGAGCAAGGAA
>JAHIZV010000124.1 GCA_018814445.1 Verrucomicrobiota bacterium
CAACATGCATCATGGACATCGGATCGCGCCGCTTGCGTACTGCAACCCAATGCGCTGACGCTGTCTTGAGGTGCGCCGCCCGCACACGGACATGCTTCGGATGCTCTACTCTCGTATGCTTCAGCAGCCACTCGAACACGCCCGGCCAGTGCGGCCCCCCGAAATGTCCTTCGCCCGGCATCTCGCGGTAACGGATATCGTAATTCCAGCGCTGAAGCTCGCGTACGAAGAAGCGCGACCAGTTGACGTTGACAATGTCATCCGCGTCCCCATGATTCACAAAAACCGGAGTGGTCAGAAGAGCCTCCGCCTGCACGACCGAACTGCCGGCCTCATCCCTGAACTTCTCCCAGTCGCTCAGTTCCTTCAGATCCCCATCCAGCATGCTCGCACGATAATCCCAGCCGCCGTAAACAGGCGCAATCGCGGCAAACAACCCGGGATTACGGGTTCCAACATGCCACGTTCCTCCCCCTCCCATGGACTCACCGGTAAGATAGATTCTACTCGGATCTACGGAGACCAGCTCGCGCGTCATTGCGATCGTCCTGAGCACATCCTGTTCCCCGATGCCGGTGTACCATGTGTTCCCGCGTCCGTGAGGTTCGAGGTAGATAACACCATACTTCTCCGCGCGATCGCTGTGACGTTGATCCACCGCCCACCAGTGGATGTATTCCGGGTTATCGGGATTGTATCCATGCAGGTAAATGACCAGCGGATATTTCTTCGACGGGTCGTAATCCGCGGGCAGGTATAGCCGGGCAAACTGGGGAGAGCCGTCTACCTCGTCACGATAGGCCAATCTGACAAAACCATACGGACGCACTCGGGATGAAGACCCTTCCTGCTCTGCCTGCAGATCGCAGAACTCGAGTAGAGCACTGTGAATCTTGAAAACATCCCCTGTGTCAGCATTCGCCGGTTTCTCTCCCAGCCGGTTCTTCACCAGACCGGCCAGCATGCGAAGAATCATACCTCTCTCGGTCTGCGGGTCGCTTTGCTCGGCTGCCGACAGCAGGTCCTCCACCTGCCCCTGCAGATCCCCTTTGAACCAACCGAGGTGCCGCACCATTCTCTCGCCGGTGGGCTGAACGAGTGTGCACCGTATTTCAAAAGGGCCCTCCGGCCACTTGCCGACGTCGAATGATGTCTTCGCGCCGCGGACCGCATCCCGCTGCGCAAGTATCTCTCCGCCCGGACCAAGCACGGTAATGGCAACGCTTTGTTTCGGATTCTCAACTTCATCGGAGCCGACCACGAGAGGGCTTTCGCCGAGGTCCGATAACACCGAAGGACTGAAGGTTCTGCGAGCCACTTCATCGACCTGATCAGGCTTCAGAATCCGGCACGAAAAACCCCAGCCGTACTCGCCGTTCTCCACCTTCAACAACAAGGAATTCACGCCCTTCTCGAAATCGACAAAGACGATGTCGTCATCCAGCGTAACTCCGCGCCCCACCAGGTTCTCATGCACGACTTTGCCATTGAAGATGACCTGCACCCCGTCATCACTCCCTATCGCGAGACAACCGGGTCCGGCCTCATCGCGGCGAATCAGCGTATAGGCGTACGCGACCGCATTGTCCGAAGGCCTGCCTGGAATTGCCATGATGAAGTCCACGATATCGCTGTCCGAAACGTAGTTGACCCACTCCGCCTCCGAACCATCAGGACGAAAATGCGTCAGCCTCGGGCCGGGAATGATCTCCGCTTCTCCGCCGTGCTCAAGCAGGTAGTCCGTGTCAAATCCCTTGCACGGCGGCGTATGATCGTAAAACTCATCACCCTCGTGCGGCGGATTCGGGAATTCGCCGATGATCAGCCACTCCCGCAAGAATCCCTCCTCCGCGCGAGTCCACGGTATGCGCATACGCTCATACCACGTAGCTGAATCAACAAACCCCTCTTCGGAGAAGAGGCTGAGCGAAAGAAAAACGATGGACAGGACAGCCAGACTTTTTCGAAGGAAAGTCCTCATTACTTGTAGTAGGGGTTGTCTCCGGATGCATGATCGGTCACATCGATCACATCCCGCACCTGTGGGGCTGCCTCGCGGATGGCCGACTCGATGCCATACTTCAACGTGGCCTGCGACGCCGCGCATCCCTGGCATCCCCCACCCATTTCGACATGGACGTCATGGCCCTGCACTTTCACAAGGCGCACGTATCCTCCATGTGAAGAAAGCGCGGGATTGATGTGCGACTCGAACAGTTCCGTTACCAGCGCCTCAATCTCACCCGTCGGCTGTGAAAGAACCGCATCGATCGCTTCCCGGGAAATGGGCTGAACTCCATCGGCCATGCTTTCCTTGATCGCAGCAACAATCCTGGTCACCAACTGCGGCCACGTATCGGTTACATTCTTCGTAAGTGCCACTTTCGGACCTGAGACCAGAACCTGGCAGATTCCGTCGATATCAAACAGCTTGTCGATCAGAATGGAGCCCTGCCCTTCTTCTCTGCTCCTGAACTGGATCGTCATGTCGTCCACGACCGGGCGGTTGACGCGGAAGATGCAGACAGACGGGTCCGGTGTGAGTTCACCTGTGATCTGAATATCCGTGGTCATCGCGACTGCGCCTGCTCCTCACCGTATGGGCCCTGTTCTTCTTTCCTGAATACTCCCAGCACCGCTCCGGCGGCCAGACCGATCAGGACGACACCGGCGATGATCGCACCCAGCCAGCCCAGAAGTGAAAGCACCGTCATGATGACTCCGGCGATCATCACACCGAGCAGGATAGAGAGCATCGCGTGCCGGAACTCCACCCCCATCAGAAATGCAGCCATCGCCCCTGTCCAGCCACCGGTGACCGGAAGCGGAATCGCGACGAAAATGGTCAACCCCAGCGTTTCGTATTTTTCGATATCAGCCGTCTTCTTCCGCGTCCTTGCGAACAGCCAGTCGAAGAACAACCTGCCCAACTTGAATTTCATCAGGAACCGGGAGATCGGGCCAAGAAAAAGGAGTATGAGGGGAATCGGAATCATATTGCCGGCGACGGCAAGTCCATAGACGATCCACGGATTCATGCCCATCATATGCCCTACCGGAACAGCTCCTCGCAGCTCAACGATGGGGAGCGTCGAGATGAGCGCCACAACGACCTCATCCGGCAGACCCGACTTGCGCAAGACCCGGGCTATCTTCGCACCCGTCGATTCATGGTGAAAACCAGCGGCATCGACTGCCGCATTCTCCACGGATACAGCGTCTTCCGCATAGACCGAACCCCATGCCACCGCGGCGACAATCATTGCTAGAATCAGACCTCTACAGCTCATATACTTCGCATCCTCGCGTTCACGATTCCGTTCAGGAAAGCGGGTAAAGGTTCCACATTCGGCGGAGAAACTCAAATTCTTTAGTGCGACCCTTCCGCACCTTCAAATCGGAGGATCAGCGTCTCAGCTCCCTGCGGAAGTGAAGAAGCATGCGAAAGAAGCGAAGGCTGTCTCTACACGGGTGAATCTTGCTTTTCTCGTCGCCGTAGATCGTTTCGATCCGCACCGACCCGATTTCGATACCGCGAGCGGCGAGGTGAATCAAGGCCTCCGATTCCGCGGCAAACCGTGCCGATTCCGCAGTGACGTACGGAAGCACGTCACAGCGGTAGAGCCTGTATCCACACTGCGTGTCTGCCACATACTGCTTCATCAGGTTGCTGAGCAGCCAACTCATGAACTGGTTCGTCCAACGTCGGATACGCGGCATTCCTTCCAGTTCCGACGTTCTGTTGCCTACGAGCACTGGCACGTGCGTGCGCTCGTACGTTTCGATGAACTTCGGGATATCGTCCGGATTGTGCTGTCCGTCCCCGTCCAGGGTGATTACGGCTTCAAAGCCCTGCGCCATCGCATAATCAAAGCCCGCGTTCAAGGCGACACCCTTGCCTTTGTTTTCGGGCATTCTGATCACGTCAGCGCCTGCCCCTTCCGCCTCTCTCGCGGTGTCATCCCCGGAGCCGTCATCTACCACGAGTACCGCATCCACGTACTCGTGAACATTCTTGACGACAGATGCAATCCTCCCCTCCTCGCGGTATGCGGGAATAATGATCAGGACTCTGGTCTTCTGCAGTTCGTTCATCCTCTCCTCGACGCCATGTTAATCCTCGCCCTCATTGTCAGACCAGAAATCGCTGAAAATAAACCATTGATAAGGATGTTCCTTAATCTCCTTCTCAAGAATCCTGCACAGCCTGTCCTGTAATTCATCCTGTGACGCATACTCTTCAGGGAAGAGGGGCGGATGGATTCTGAAAAGGAACGTGTCATCCACCTGACGGATAACGAAAGCTGGAAGTATCGGCGCGCCTGTTTTGATTGAAAGCCAGGCGGCACCGGGGGGAATACGGGCTGGCCTGCCCATGAATGTGACCGTCTCCGTCCGGTCCGAAAAATCCCTGTCGCCAATGACGGCTACGAACTTGCCTTCTCTCAGACATTTAATCAGCCCGCGGGTTGCGTGATCGTACGGAATGAGTTTCATCCCTCTGCTCTCGCGTTGCTCTCGGAAGAGCGCGTCGGCTTTGCGCGTGGCCTGGGGATAGGCGACGGTGTGCGGTTCATATCCCATCGCGGCGAGAACAGCTCCCCCCAATTCCCAGTTTCCGAAATGACCCGTGAAGAAGATCACACCGCGCCCGCGATCTGCTGCTTCCCTGAGGTGATGTTTATCCTGCAGATAGATGAACCTGCCAATATCTGTTTCCGTGAGATGGTGGAAACGAAAGAAATCGACCAGGTATTTGCCGAAGTACTGAAAAACCTTTCGAGTCAACCCGTATAGAATATCGTCCGTTGCCTCAATTCCTCCGGCGACGCAGATCTGCTTCAGATTCCGCCGAACACCTTCGCGCCCGGCGTGATCGAGACGATATAAAATGTCCGCCACACGGAGGCCTACCCAGTACGCGAGGCTGCGCGGCAAAAGGCAGCTCAGCGCCTGAACAAACTTATACGTCCAGTACTCTCTCATCCGGACAGACCATCCTCCTCAGCAACAACTGCGAACGCAGCCAATTGTCCGAGTTGAACTCCGAGTGATCAAGGGAAAAGAGAAACTGAACGCTATCCCACGGTGGAAACGGAGGCCACTGCTGACTCGTAAAGTTCGCGGGCCCTGTACGACGAGCGGACCATCGGACCGGATGCTACGGCCCTGAATCCTTTCTCTCTGGCACGCGCCGCCATCCGCTCGAATTCCTCCGGGTCGGCATACCGCGACACCTCGATGTGTTTTCGCGACGGCCTGAGGTACTGGCCCATCGCGAGAATCTGACAACCGGCATCCAGCAGGTCGTCCATCGCCTCGTACAGTTCATCTTCCGTCTCCCCGAGGCCGACCATAATCGCCGACTTGACGGTGATTTCCGGCCGCCACTCGGACGCATACTTCAATACGGCAAGCGATCTGCCGTACGAAGCCATCGGCCGGACAATAGGTTGAAGGCGACGTACGGTTTCAAGGTTGTGACTGAAGACTTCGGGACGAGCCCGCAAGACCGAGGCGATATCAGCTTCCACCCCCTCAAAATCAGGAGTGAGCACTTCAACAGAAGCTTCCGGCAGTTCCCGCTTAATCGCCGAGATCGTCTCCGCGAAAATCCCCGCTCCTCCGTCAGGCATGTCGTCGCGGTTAACACTGGTGAGAACAACATACTTCAGCTTCATCGACCTGGCCGCCGAAGCGACGCGATCCGGTTCCTCCGTGTCCGCAGGTTCGGGACGGCCGGATTTCACTGCACAGAACCTGCATGCGCGTGTGCAGATGTCACCGAGCAGCATCATCGTTGCTGTGCCTTCGTTCCAGCACTCGCCTCTGTTCGGACACTTGGCGCTTTCGCATACCGTATGAAGCGCGCGGCCTGCTATCTCCGCATGCACATGCCGGTAGTCGCTGTTCGTGTCCAAAGACAGGCGTATCCACTGCGGTATTCTGCTCATGCACTGGAATGTAAGTCTGTCGCGCTCCAAGTCAACCGCATTCCGAGTACCGACTTGCGTTACCACTCACGAGCTGAGACTATCCGCGGTATTCGGAGATGAACGATACTGAACAAGCTGATGCCGACTTCCTGCACGAAATGGACGTACGTTTCATGCAGGCGGCCCTGCGTCAGGCACGGGAAGCTGGCGACCGCGAGGAAGTGCCCGTCGGGGCCGTAATCGTGCGCGACGGCTCTATCATCGGCCAGGCGTACAACCAGGTCGAAATGCTCAAGGACCCGACTGCACACGCCGAAATCATAGCTATCACGCAGGCGGCCAGCGCGGTGGGCGACTGGCGGCTGGAAGGATGCACACTTTACGTCACAAAAGAGCCCTGCCCCATGTGCGCGGGCGCCATCGTCCTGGCGCGGATTCCCCGTATTGTCTGGGGAATGACCGATCCCTTGCGCGGCGGAGCCCTTTCACAGTTCAACATAGTTCAGAACGCGGCCCTCAATCATCGTGTCGAATGCTGTCCGGGTGTGCTCGAAGACGAGTGCAAGGAACTCGTGCAGTCCTTCTTCCGGAAGAAGCGGTTGTGATGTCCGCGATGACAGGCATTCGATTCCTTATCTGGAATCGGGTATCTCGCATCTGTCCTAGTCAATCACCCAGACACGCGGCATCGACACGGATGCGTCCGTCTGTCCGAGTTCAAGTTCGTGCGCCGCGACGTGATTCAGCAATTCCTGATGATTATCGGACCACAGGATCAGAACATCGCCGGATCGCTTTCGCATCCCCGCCGCGACCCGTCCGTAATCCAACCCGCCTCCCGGATTGATGCAGGTCAGAATGAACGGGGTCGATTCGCCACTCAGGTCGATCATCCTTGTCCTGCACTCGTACGCCAGGCGGCCGACTTTGTCCGTCACATACTCCTTGCCATCCAGCGGATCGGGTGCCAGCCGTTCCCGAAGGATACCGGCAGCAGACGCCGCGTCCCTGATGCGCGCCGATGCGGTCTTCACGGCGTCAACCTGCAAACCCAGCATGAACAACACCAGGATAACTGTGACAGCGACGCACAGAATCCTGCCACTTAGAAACTTCGGCAAGCCGCCGGATTTTCTGAAGAGCGTCTCCAGTCCGCAAGGAATCAACATCACGCCGAACGCAAAACTCAGCAGGACAAGCGGAATGAGCGAGGAAACAACAACTTCTACCCCGCCGTCTCCGAGAAGCAGGGATACGAGAGCGGTCAGTGGCGGGATCGCGAGAAGCAATGCAGGAAGAGTACTCCACATCCGCAATTCCTTCCGCCGGATCGCCGTTACCGTCAGGACGCCCATACCAAAGGCGGCCAGAATACCGACGACTTTTCCGCCGATACCCGCATTTCCCCATAGCGATCCGCATGCCCGCAGCATCGAGCCCTTCGCCAACTCCAGATATGTTCCCGACAGGGCCGCCTGCCCCATGGCATCGAGAGAAAGCGCGCCGCTCGGCAGTCTTGGCCACGGCACGCGCAGCAACCACAGATTCTGTGCAAGAAGCGGCAGTGTCAGGAGCGCGAGAACGCAGACACCGCTCAAAGAGCGCACGACAGCAAGCGCCACACGCTTCTCGCCTTTCGCGCCAAACGCGCTGCAAACGATGCCGTGAATCGAAAGGACAACCCACACGACCGCAAACTCCAATCGGATCCACATAGCCAACCCAATCAGCCATGCGGCCGAAGCGGGAAGCACGGTTTCCGATTTTTCCATCCCCCGCAAATACAGGGCGAACGCCCCGAGAACCAAGGTGGCGGACAGAATAACTTCTGAACCCACGAGGACCGTCGCCACAAGAAACGGTGAAGCGACAAATATCGCGGCGGCCCCGAGTGCCCCCATTTCTTCAGGCAGCAATCTGCGCGCCAGAGAAACGAACACGCAAACCGTGATCATGGAACAGATCGTCGCAAGCATGTACGCGGCGGAGATCTGATTACCCGCGCCGAGACTGATCACCGCGACAAGCCCGCGCCACAGGGCGTTACGCAGTGCGGGAACGGGAGTCGCCGAATCGATAAAGTGCGCATGGTATTCCGCCAGCGATCTCGCAAACGTCAGGTCCAGATAGGTTGAGTCATCGGCAAAGGAATGCATCAGTCCGGACGATTTCTGGGCGAGCAGACTGCATGTGAGCAGAACGGCCAGCACAATCAGAGGAACCAGCCAGGTGAGGAGTCGTTCAGAGAAACGTCCATCCATATCCTACTCCCTTGATCTCGACTGCGGCATAGGAACCGACTCTCTCTTCACGATGATCTGCTCAATGACCACGACAGGATATCGCACGCCCTGCACCCAGTATTCTTTCCCCTTCACCTTGATGGACTGTCCGGTGAAAGAATCGAGTTGTCTTTCGTTTCCACGGACATAGCAGATTGTCTCGATTCTATTTCCTTCAAACCTGGCCAGACGGTACCGGCTTGGACGCCCGAAAAAGAAACCCACCGGTCGCAGAACACCTTCCCGTGTGGATTCCCTGCCCTGCCCGGCCAACGGAACCAGATCAAGGTCGGCAGATTGTGCGACCACGGGCTCGGGTGTCTTCTTCCCCACTTCAACGGTCTGCGAAGGAGATCCTTCGGGACTGGCAGGAGGCATAACGGGCGTAGTCGGGACGATGCTCTTCTGCGGAGCTTTTCGAATGAAACGCTTCTGGACCGGCCCGGGAGGTTCCGGAGGTTTCACCATCTCTATGAAGTCCCCCGAGATGTAGAGCGATGCATCCTTGGGCGGCGCGATCTTCAGCCACTCGCCGAACTCAGAAACCACCTCGACCTTGTCCCCCCGCTCCAACTGACCAACCACCGAGTAGTTTATCCCCGCGCCAGCCCTGACGTTCAACTTCGATACCGTGACTTCGTTCTGTTGAAGGAAATCCCTGTGTATCCAGAAGCCGACATTCTCCGGAGGGACGATTTCGAGCCATTCGTTCGTGAAACTCTTTCCGAGAACGGTCTCGCCGTATTCCATCTGGCTGACAATCTCCGAGTTCAGCCGAGGCTGGGCCCTGACGTTCACGCGGTTTCCGGATATCTTATACTCCCGGTTCACCGCACCTGCGTCCGGAACAACAGAGAGAATAGTCAATGCAAGCAGCCCCAGAACGATGGCAGCGACTTTCCCGGAGAAACCGTGGCCTGACAAAGATCTTTTCATTTCATCCCGCTCCTCAAATCTGACCCTCATATCCTGTCACCACTATAGAAAGGGAAACTTCCAACGCAAGTGAAAGCGGTGACGGTATGTCGTTGTCTGCGGCATCATCGGCAGTTGGGGAGTCAGACCGAGCCGGTGAAGAGCGAATGCGGGTAAGAAAAATGGAAGGAGGTTTGCGCGCCAAGGAGGTCGGGGTGAGGAACCCCAGGGAAAACGCACATCCCTCCTTCCACTAATATAGTACTTCGACCACCTGTCTATTTCAAACGCTGAAAGTGATTTTCAGAAAAATCTCCGGCGAAACGGCGCCTGCCCGGAAACCCAGTCCCCGCCGTCAAGGTCCTTTTTTGGGACCGTGATTGGTTGACGTCTTAAGTGCGGTTCAGTATACCCTGCAACTTCAGAATCTTATGAAAAGGAATACCATGAAAAGGCTACTTACAGCATCGTTTGTCCCCGTCCTTCTCGCTCTCGCGGCAGCCGGGTGCTTCAGGCAGAATGTGGTCAGCCGGAACTTCACCGTCCCGGCAATGAAGACCCCGGAATGCGCGGCGATTATTCAGGACGCCCTCAGCGGCGTCGATGGCTACGTGTCCTCGCGGCCGTATGTCGAGAGCCGGACGATCACCGTGACCTATAACAGCCGTACCGTTGCCGGGAAGAACATCGAACTGACGATCGCGCGTGCGGGTTTCGATGTGGATGATCGTGGTGCGGACCAGACCGCCAGAGATAAACTGCCGAAAGCATGCCAGTGAACAGCAGGAGGACGCTGAACCGATGACCACGAGTATAGTAACCTCAATTGATATTCCAGAAGTCCCGAAGTTCAAGAGTGGGAAGGTTCGTGAAGTATTCGACCTCGGGAACAGTCTTCTGCTTGTCGCATCCGACCGGATCTCCGCGTTCGACTGCATTCTCCCGACGGGCATTCCCCATAAGGGCCAGGTTCTGAATCAGATCTCCGCATGGTGGTTCGCCCGGACCCGGCACATCATCCAGAACCACATGATCTCAATTGATCCGAACGACTTCCCCGGACTTCTGAAGCCTTACGCAGACAAACTTGCGGGACGCGCGATGTTGACGAGAAAAGCTGAGGCACTGCCGGTAGAGTGTGTCGTGCGCGGATACCTGATCGGCTCAGGCTGGAAAGACTACCAGGCCAACGGTTCGGTGTGCGGTATACCTCTGCGCGAAGGCTACCGGATGGCCGACAAACTGGATCAGCCGATCTTTACACCCGCCACCAAGGCGGAATCCGGTCATGACGAGAACATTCCCTTTGAAGAGATGGAGAAAGCTGTGTCACCCGAGGTGGCCGCAAAGGCGCGCGATGCCAGCATGGCTCTCTATAAGTACGCGGCGGACTTCGCGCTCGAGCGGGGAATCATCATCGCTGACACAAAATTCGAATTCGGCCTCCTGAACGGAGAGTTGATCCTTATAGACGAAGCGCTCACTCCCGACAGTTCGCGCTTCTGGCCCGCCTCGGAGTACGCGCCCGGACAATCGCCGCCTTCCTTTGACAAGCAGTTTGTTCGCGACTACCTCGAATCGCTCGACTGGGACAAGACGCCTCCAGCCCCGCCGCTGCCGGCCGAGATCATGGACAAGTCCTGCGGCAAGTATCTTGAGGCATACCGCCTGCTCACGGGGGAGACCCTGCCCGGTACGTGATAGGACACTAACTTGTGCAGGCCCTGCTAGATCAGTTTCTTGACTATGTATCCCTTGAACGGGGTTTGAGCGATAACACGCGCGAGGCGTACGCGACCGACCTCGATAGTTTCCTGTCCTACCTGCGGGGAAAAAAGATCGGCTCGATCAATTCGGTTAAGCGGCAGCACATAGTCAATTTTCTCCTGGCTGAAAGGGACCGCGGACTGAGCGCGAATTCCATCGCGCGGAGGCTTGTCGCAATCAAGGTGTTCCTCAAGTACCTGCAAGCTGAGTCCCTGGTCAGCGCGAACGTAACGGAAACGATGGAATCGCCCAGGCTGTGGCAAGTCCTCCCCGACACGTTGACCTATAAAGAAGTGGACCGCCTGCTGAATGCGCCTGACCTCAAGTCCTCGCTGGGGATTCGGGACAAAGCGATCATGGAGCTCATGTACGGGACAGGACTTCGTGTTTCGGAGCTTGCCGCGCTAAGAATAGATGACCTTCACTTCGATTCCGGCTATATTCGCTGCATGGGTAAAGGTCAGAAAGAGCGCGTTATCCCCGTCGGGGAGTCCGCGCAACAGCATGTCCAGCACTACCTGGACGAAGTACGGGCACTTTCTGCAGAGACGGAGAACCGCACGCTGTTTTTGACACGCAGGAAGAAAGGATTCAGCCGCAAAGGAATCTGGAAGCTCATCAAGAACTATACGACAAAAGCAGGCATTGCAAAGAATGTCACGCCTCACACACTGCGGCATTCTTTTGCCAGTCACCTCCTGGCTAACGGTGCGCCTCTGCGCATTATCCAGGAGATGCTTGGACATGCCGACATCGCGACAACCCAGGTATACACGCATGTCGATCCTGCCCGCTTGAAGTCGATCCATTCGAAGTTTCATCCGCGGGCATGACAGAGGACTACAGATCGATTGAGGAAGCGCTGGGATACACCTTCAAGGATATTTCCCTGCTTGAGACCGCTCTGACGCACCGTTCATTCCGGTACGAGCAGGACCAAGTCGAAAAGGATAATCAGCGCCTTGAGTTCCTTGGAGACGCGGTACTCGGCCTCGCCTCAGCCGCGCATCTTTTCAAGGAACACCCCACGCATCGTGAGGGGAACCTGACGCGCCTTCGCAGTAGTCTTACGAACAGCAAAGTGCTTGCGCGCGTCGGATCCTCCCTGGAACTTGGCAAATACCTGCGCCTTGGAAAAGGCGAAGAGCAATCCGGAGGCGCAACCCGGCCATCCAACATCGCGGACGCCGTGGAGTCGATTCTGGGCGCCATCTACCTCGACAGCGGAATGGCCGAAGTGACCAGAGTCTTCGACCGCCTGTTTCTCACCCGGCTCGCGGACTCCGTCAACGAAACCTGGACTGACAATCCCAAGGGAGCGCTGCAGGAATACTGCCAGTGTCATTGGAAGTGCAGTCCACGGTACCGCATCGTGAAAGAACATGGACCGGCCCACTCGCGGAGTTTTACCTCGGAAGTCCTGATTCATGAGCGCGTGATGGGAACCGGTTGCGGCGCGAGCAAGAGAGATGCCGAATCCGCCGCGGCGCGGAACGCGCTTCAGAGCCTCGCGCAGTAGTCTACCTGCCCGTGCGATTCTCCCGGCTCACCTTCTGCAGGAATGCCCGTTCTCTCGAGGTAAGGCTGTGTATCCCTTCCGAGGCGATCTTATCAAGAAGGCGGTCCACTTCCTTCATGTCGAAGGAATCGCCCTCACCGCTTCGTCGCGGCGAACGCCTTCTTCCTATCCTGAATACTCGCAGGCCGGAACCCATCCCCCGAAACACGGTCGATGTGTAAACATAGGCGGCGATTGCTCCGGCAAGGTGCACCCCGTGCGCGATCCTTCCGCCCGACTGCCCGACCAGCATGATGAGTTCCATCAGGGCCAGGCCGGCGGCCATCACCCATGCACGCATGGTGACTGGAAGGATGAAGAAGACCAGCAACGTGATTCTTCGCTGCGGATACAGCGTCGCAAAGGCCGCCAGAATGCCGAAGACCGCCCCTGAGGCGCCCACGCACACTCCGCGCGGATTGATAAGCAGCCAGCTTGCCCCGCCGAGTATCCCGCTCAGGAAGTACATGATTGTGAAATGTCTTCGTCCCATGCCCCGCTCCGTCTCGGGGCCGATCATGAATAGGACCAGCATGTTGAAGATCAGATGCATGCCGTTTGCGTGCAGGAACATGTAGCTGACCAACTGCCAGACAAAGCCGGAACGTACTCCCGGTAAACTGAGTCCGAACAGAGTCTCCGTGAAACCGGGAAAGAAGGCGAGATCGACCACAAAACCGAGAAAGAAGACAGCAATATTCGCAATGAGAAGAATGCGAACCGTCGGGGTCATTCCCCCTGTAAACCTGACTGTCTGATCCTGCCACATAGTCTATCAGTCCCCATGATCCAACGCGTGAAGGGTAAAGAATACGACTTCTCCGGGACAAAACAACCGGAACGGGACGCCTGTTGTCCCGATGCCGCGCGTCACGTAAACATACCGTCCACGTCCGACCTCGTGCAGACCATACTCGTATTTCTTGCCCACTCGTGTCGATGTGTACAACGCTCCATACCCCGGCAGGCAGATCTGCCCTCCATGCGTATGCCCGCACAGCATAAGACCGAAGAAAGTCGGATCGAGTTCAAGAAGAATATCCGGACTGTGGCAGAGAGTGATTGTGCACGCCCCCTCCGTGACATCTTTGAAAGTCCTCTTCGCATCCGGATCGCCCCCGCGCGGATCCTCCAACCCCGAAAACCAAAGCCGGGCATTCGCCCGTTCCAGCCCGATTGACGCATTAAGGAGGGTGGTGAAACCTGCATCCCGCATATGAGCGACATAGTCCCGCGCCGTCGTCCCGCGGACATAATCCCAATTCCCGGGCACCGCCAGCTTCAAGTCGCAATCGGGTAGTGTCCCGAACCACTCCACGGCCCGAGGCCACGACTCCGATCGATTGACCGCGTCCCCGGTGAAGGTAAGAACATCGACAGCAGTGTCGGCAAGGATTTGCGCCACTTCTCTCTCGCGACGCCCTGCGCTCCGCGAGAAATGGAGGTCGCTGAACAGTCCAACCCGCAAGCCGTCGAAAGCGGAAGGCAATCCGGCAATCGTCACTTCTATTTCAACTGTCTTGATCGAGGAACCCATTCTCTACAGTTCTCTTTCCTTGCCAGTGCATTTCAGCTACGATCGCGCCCCATGATCACAGGGGAATTTGAAGGCTACTCTATTGTCCGCAATATCTTCAAGGGCGGCATGACCGATGTCTACGTCGCCCTTGACCCCGGACGACGGCGCGTAATTCTGCGGATTCTAAAAGACGAGTACGTCCGCGACCGTAGAATATGCCGCGCATTCAACGAGAGCGGAGAAATTCTGCAGAATCTGGACCATCCCCGCATTGTCAGACTCCTCGACAGGGGAAAGCATGACCGCTCCCCCTATATGATTCTCGAATACCATGAGTCACAGACGCTGCGCGATCTGATCACTCAGCGCGTTTCGTGGGTAAAGGAACATGCGCTCGACCTGATCAGACAATTGGCTGACGCCCTCTATTACGTTCACTCCAGCGGCTTTCTTCACCTCGACGTCAAGCCGGAGAATATACTGATCCGGGAAGACCGGAACCTGGTGCTCATCGACTTTGACCTGGCCACACCTAAGCGAACCGGGCCGTTCAAAGTTAAAAGGCTCTCTGGAACGCCTGCCTACCTGTCTCCCGAAACGCTCGCTCTTCATGTAGTCGATGACAGAAGCGACATTTTCAGTTTCGGGGTCACGTGCTATGAAACAGTGACCTGCGAGAAACCTTATCCGCCTACATTACAGGGCATCGACTACAGTGGGAATCCCGCACCTTTGCAGACCGTCCCCGCGGGCCTTTCCTCAGTAATTCTCAAATGCCTTGCGAAAAAACCTGAGTACAGATACCCTTCGATGAGTTTGATCGTGAAAGATTTGGTTTCACTGTCATGACCGACATCTATCTTCGTTCAGAAAAGTCAAATAAGGGGTGTTTTGTGGCTATCGGCACGCTTGTCGTCGTGCTGATCGTCATAGCGCTTTTCTTTCTGACACGTGGGTGCGAGAAGAAACCCGATATCGGCGAACCCGCGAACTCTTCCGCGGTCGAACTCACCGAGAGCGCACCGGCAGAGCCTGAAATCACTGAAGACCGTTCGTCCGCTCCTGATCCGGGACTGCGCCTTCTGGCGCAGGCCAAGACTTCCCGAAGTGCGCAGAATCTTCAGGAAGCCCGGCGGCTTTGCTACGAGATCCTCGACCAGTCGAAGAATCCTCAAGCGCGAAAGATAGCGGAAGATCTGCTCGGCGACATCCACATCATGCTTGTCACCACTCCCCGGCCCATGCCCGAGAAGAAGGATTATACGATCCGCCCGGGTGATACCCTCAGCGAAATTGCTTCGAAGTTCAAAACCACAATCGAACTTGTCCGGAAGAGCAATAACATCTCGGGTTCACTCATACGGGTCGGAGACCGCTTACGCGTATTCAGCGGGGATTTTGCGGTCGTGGTCAAAAAATCTGATAACACGCTCGAGCTTTCGTTGAACAACCGTTTCTTCAAGCGCTACCGCGTCGGCACCGGGAAATTCCTGAAGACACCGACCGGCGACTTCAAGATCACCGACCGCATTGTGCAGCCAACCTGGTGGAGGCCGGACGGCAAAGAGGTGCCTTACGGCAGCACGAATAACGTGCTGGGGACGCACTGGCTGTCTTTGAATATCCGCGGGTACGGCCTGCATGGCACGTGGGAACCCGAAACCATCGGCACCCACGCGAGTGCCGGCTGCGTCCGGCTTTTAAATTCCGACATCGAGGAACTGTATATGCTGCTGCCCCTCGGCACACCCGTGCAGATCATAGAGTAATCGCAGGAGAAGAAACGTGCCCGGTTATACGCTCCCATTTGAGAAGCCCATCATTGAACTGGAAGAGAAGCTGAAAGAACTCGAATCCTTCAGCGAAACCCAGGACATCGACGTATCACTCGAGATCGAACGGATGCAGGAGAAGATCGAGGAGACGCGCAGAAAGGTGTACAGCGAACTGACGCCATGGCAGAAGGTCCAGGTCGCCCGGCACCCTCTCCGCCCCTATACGAGCGACTACATTGAGGACATTGCGACCGACTTCGTGGAACTTCATGGAGACCGTCTTCATGCCGACGACCGCGCGATTATAGGAGGCATGGCAACGATTGATTCTCATCGCGTCATGATCCTGGGCACCCAGAAAGGGCGCGACACAAAAGCGAATCTCGAGTGCAATTTCGGCTGTGCGTATCCGGAGGGCTATCGGAAGGCCTTGCGCCTGATGAAGATGGCCAATAAGTTCCGCATTCCGATTGTGACCCTCATCGACACTCCCGGCGCTTTTCCGGGCGTCGAGTCGGAAGAGCGACATATCGCCGAAGCGATTGCGGTGAACCTTCGCGAGATGTTCACCCTTTCCGTTCCCATCATTGTGGCCGTCATAGGCGAGGGAGGAAGCGGCGGGGCGTTGGGGATCGGCGTAGGCGACCGCATTCTCGTCCTCGAGCATGCCTACTATTCAGTGATCTCACCCGAAGGTTGCGCGGCCATCCTTTGGAAGGACCGTGCTTTTGCGGATAAGGCGTCGGAGGCATTGCGACTGACGGCCAACGACCTCATTGAGTTCGGACTTGCTGACGAGGTAGTTCCAGAGCCGTTCGGCGGAGCGCATGCTAACCGCGAGGAAATGTCAGCGACACTCAAGAAACATCTTATTAAGCATCTGAAGGCCGTCTCGAAAATTTCACCCGACCAGCTTCTGCAGAAACGCTATGAGAAGTTCCGTGCGATGGGACTCTTTGCCTCTGGCCCCGAAGGTAAACAGAAGAAGCCCGAGCCCAAGGCAAAAGAGCCGGAGACAACGCAGGATGAAGGTGAATCAACCCAGATTCCCGAGAGCGAAAAGCAGACCAAAGACAAGGCGTAGAGCTACTCCGCCTCCGGCCGCCTGATCTCCAGATGAACATCACGTAGCTGCTTCTCATCAATCGTCGAAGGAGCTTCCATCATCAGGTCCGAGGCCTTCTGGGTCTTGGGAAATGCGATCACATCACGGATGCTCTGCGCCCCGGCCATCAGCATCGCCAGCCGGTCCAGACCCAATGCAATCCCGCCGTGCGGCGGAGCGCCATAACTCAGCGCCTTCAGAAGATGCCCAAAACGGTTCTGCGCCTCTTCATCCGGGATCCCCAGGGCTTTGAACAGCCGAGCCTGCGTTTCAGGATTGTGGATTCGGATACTCCCGGAACCCAGTTCCACCCCGTTGAGGACTATGTCATAGGCTTGCGCTCTGACCCTCAATGGGTCCGACTCCAGCAAATCCCAGTCCTCCGGATGTGCGGAAGTGAACGGATGGTGCATCACCTGCAGACGACCCTCCGCATCATTTTCAAACAGAGGAAACTCCGTTACCCATGTGAAGGAGAACTTGCCGTCGGGGATAGCCTTCGCCATCGCGCCCGCGAGAAGACGCAGGCGGCCAAGCGCGGCGTGTACAGTCGCGGGCTTATCAGCGGCAAAAAGCACCAGATCACCCACTTCAATGTTCAATACCTTCTTCAGCGAGGCCTGCTCCTCGTCTGAGAAGAACTTCACGATCGGCGACTTCCATGTGCCGTCTTCCTGTACGCGGATGAAGGCAAGGCCTCCGAGCCCCTCATCCTTTGCCAACTCAGTCCAGTCCTCGATGGCCCGGATAGGAACACCGGCCAGTCCCTTCACGTTCACGGCCTTCACGACCCCGCCCTTTTCAATCACTTGTCCGAACACCTTGAAACTCGTGTCGGCAAAAATGGCCGTAAGATCCTCTATCTCCATGCCGAAGCGCGTATCCGGCTTGTCGCTTCCGTATCTGTTCATGGCCTCATCATAGGTCATGCGCGGAAGAGGAAGATCAATGTCACCATGTCCTGACGCTCTCATGACGGAAGCGAGCACCGCGTCGATGACCTCGTAGATATCTTCCGGCGTAACGAAGGACATTTCGAGATCGATCTGCGTGAACTCCGGCTGGCGATCCGCACGCAGGTCTTCATCGCGGAAACAGCGGGCGATCTGAAAATACCGGTCCGTGCCCCCCATCATGAGCAACTGCTTGTACTGCTGCGGAGCTTGCGGCAGAGCGAAGAAGGTGCCGGCGGCGAGGCGGTTCGGGACGATGTAGTCTCGCGCGCCTTCCGGCGTGCTCTTAGTCAGAATCGGCGTCTCAACTTCCGTGAAACCCTTCTCCGTCAGACATTCACGGACACCCAGGCTCATCTTGTTCCTGAGCGTGAGGTTCTTCTGCAGGGAGGCGCGGCGCAGGTCAAGGTAGCGGTACGCGAGACGAAGATCCTCGGAAACGCGCGCGGCTTCGCCGTCATCCAACGGAAATGGAGGTGTCCGGCTCTTGTTATAGACCGTAATCCTGTCACAGCGAACTTCGATGGCGCCCGTAGCGAGTTTCCTGTTCTCCATTGCGGGCGGACGGGCCTCTACAACACCGGAAGCCTGAATCACGTACTCCGCGCGCAGGTTCTGCGCGACCTGCCATGCTTCCTGCGAATCGGTCGGATCGAAAATAGCCTGCGTAACGCCATATCGGTCACGCAGATCGATGAACATGACGCCACCATGATCACGCACCGTGGCCACCCAGCCACAAAGGTCGACTCGTTCGCCGACATGAGCTTTGTTCAGTTCTCCGCAAGTATGAGTCCGCAACATTGGTTCGTTTCTCCGT
Source organism: Verrucomicrobiota bacterium (assembly GCA_018814445.1). GTDB lineage: Bacteria > Verrucomicrobiota > Kiritimatiellia > JAHIZV01 > JAHIZV01 > JAHIZV01. Next base: position 18,631 of record JAHIZV010000124.1, read on the forward strand.
CCTGAGCCGTTCCGCCGGGAAAAGGCTGATGTTGAGCGCGTCATTCTTCCGAAAGCAGGCGAAATTGCAAACTAGTTTTCTCGCTGAAACAGGAAATATGGCGCAACCAGCCGGCAGGAACGAACGCTATTCCCCGCCCGCAAGCGAAAGGGCGCGCGAGAATCGTTCGATTAACTCGGGCATTTCCAACTCTTCCTGCGAACCGTCCTTCATATTCTTGAGAAGGAAGGTGCCCTTCTCCATCTCCTCTTCACCCCGAATCACGGCGTGGCTTGCAGAAGCCTTGTTTGCCGCCCGCATCTGCGCCTTCATGCTGCGCCCTCTCAAATCCATGTCGCACCGTATGCCACGCTGTCGAAGCGTCTGCGCGAGCTTGAAGTTATCATCCAGAGCCTTCTCGCCCAGCGAAACGACCCATACGAGCTCTTTGCCGGAGTCACCGCCCGTCTTTCCTTCCGCCTCCAGGGCCATGATAATTCGTTCGATGCCCATGGCAAACCCGACTCCTTCGATGCTCTTTGAGCCGAGCGAAATCTCGTACCGCCCGCCACCCGAAAGCGCATCCTGCGCACCCAGGGCCGAACTTGTTATCTCCCAGACTGTCTGCACGTAGTAATCAAGACCTCGTACCAGGCGGGGATTGAAAACAGCAGGAATTTCCAGGCGGTCGAGTGTGTCCAGTACATCCCGCAAGTACTTCCGTGACTCTTCCGTCATGAAGTCGCTCATCGGGGGCAATCCCTCCACCACCCTGCGGCAGTCCTCCTGCTTGCAGTCCAGAACCCGGAGAACGTTGCTGTCCATTCTCCGCCGGCAGTCGTCGCATAACGTGGATACGTGCGGTTCCAGGGCACTCCGGAGTCCGGCAGCGACAGCATCACGATCTGACGCAAGACCTCGTGAATTGACCTGCAGCGTGCAGTCGGACAAACCCCATGCGGACAGCAAATGCATCTGCAGAGCTATCACCTCAGCATCCACGGCAGGATGTGCAGTGCCCAGAGCCTCTACACCCACTTGGTGAAACTGGCGTTTCCTGCCCGCCTGAGGACGTTCGCACCTGAACATGGGACCCATGTAGTAGAGTCGCGCGTCCGCGAAATCCGGCCCTGCTCCCGCGATAAATCGCATGACGCCAGCCGTGCCTTCAGGACGAAGTGACAGAGATCGTCCGCCTCGGTCCTCAAACGTGTACATCTCCTTCTGCACCACATCAGTAGTGTTGCCTAGAGACCGCTGGAATACCCCGGTCTTCTCCAGCATCGGCGTCCGGATCTCACGGAAGTTGTACGACTCCAGCACGGCACGGGCCCGACGTTCAAGATCCTGCCAGACGCTTATGGCGGGAGGCGCAAGGTCAGACATTCCCTGTATAGGCTGGTATCCTTCTGAAGACATACTTGGACTGCGGGTTCAGGACACGGGGTCACGCTTCTGAAACGACCCTCTTCATCACCTTACCCGGCTTAAACTTGACCACCTTATGCGAAGGAATGGTGACAGTCTGGGAAGGCCTGTTTGGATTCCTTCCTATCCTGGCTTTCCTTTCGCGCACTTCAAAGACGCCGAAGTTCCGGAACTCAACATTCTCACCCTTGACGAGTCCGTCAACGATGTAGTCGAGCGTCTTCTGAATTACGGCGTAAACGTCCTGCTGAATCAGACCCGTTTCCTTCGAGATACGAACTACGAGATCTCTCTTTGTCATGTCTCTACCCCCCAAGAAGTTGGAGTTTCCCCGGCTGCATGTTGACTGCCTCAGTCTCTATATCCCCCACGAACTAATACTAGACTGAAGGCTTTGTTCGTCAAGAGTAAACCTGTATAACTTAGCAACCGGCAGGCAAATACGCTGACAGCACATGAATCGCGGCGAAATTGCACCACCACGCATTCTGTCTCCGCGAGTCCCGTTGATCCGGACTATTTCACTACGGAATGTATGTAGC
>JAHIZV010000125.1 GCA_018814445.1 Verrucomicrobiota bacterium
CCAGAACCAAATTATTTGTGGACATTGTAGACAAACTTAATGTACCAAATGGCGCCTTGTTCGTGGTGGCTACGGTTGAACCCAATGTCCGGCTCGCTTCCCGCAATCTGCCGAAGCTGGAAGTCGTCAGCTCGAGTGAGGTCAATACATACCAGCTGCTGCGCTATCCGAATGTCGTAATCACGAAGGAAGGTCTGGAAGCATTGAAGACGCGTTTAAGTTCAAACGTTCGGAGGGGTGCCTAATGGAAGCTCATCAGGCGATTAGAACACTGCTCTTGACTGAAAAGGGAACCCGGCTTTCAGAAGCTGACAACAAGTACATCTTCAAGGTGGCCAGGGATGCGAACAAACTATCCATCAAGAATGCGGTGGAGGAGTTGTTTGGGGTTGCGGTTGTGGGTGTCAACACGATGCATCGTCAAGGAAAGCGCAAGCGGGACCGTCGTCAACGTCTTGGAACAAGAGCGAGCTGGAAGCGCGCCATCGTGACTCTGAAGGAAGGCGACTCGATTGATTTGACTTAGGGAGTGGGTGATATGGCTTTGAAAAAATACAAACCGACAACTCCGAGCAGACGATTCATGTCTGTATCTGCTTTTGAAAATGTCGCAAAGAAAGGGCCGGAGAAATCTCTCACCGAGCCCATGAAGTCCAAGGCTGGACGAAATTCCGCGGGTCGGATTACTGTGCGTCATCGTGGCGGAGGGCATAAACGCCGATTCCGCCGCATTGATTTCCGTCGAGACAAGCACGGAATTCCGGCCAATGTATCGGCTGTCGAATATGATCCTAACCGTTCGGCCAATATTGCTCTTCTGAGCTACGCGGACGGAGAGAAGCGTTACATTCTCGCCACCGCGAACATGCAGGCGGGTCAAACGGTCATGTCAGGACCTGATGCAGAAGCGGCCGAGGGCAATTGTCTGCCTATTTCAAAGATTCCTTTGGGCTTGCCGATTCATAATATCGAGATGTATGCCGGACGAGGAGGACAGATGGTTCGTTCTGCGGGGCAGTCAGCTCAGGTGGTCTCCCGTGAAGGCGGCTATGCCAATGTTAAGCTCCCGTCAGGAGAAGTCCGCCGGATCAGAGTTGACTGTTATGCGACGATTGGGCAGGTGGGAAACATAGATCATGAGAATGTCTCCAGCGGAAAGGCTGGCAGGAGCCGCTGGCTTGGACGCCGGCCCACTGTACGCGGTGTGGCCATGAATCCGGTGGATCATCCGATGGGGGGAGGCGAAGGCCGCAGTTCCGGAGGTGGTCATCCTGTGTCTCCCTGGGGGCAGCTTGCAAAAGGCAAGAAGACCCGGACGAAGCATAAGGCTTCAGATAAGTTTATCGTTCAGCGGAGGAGAAAGTAGACTATGGCTCGTTCAATTAAAAAGGGACCGTATGTGGAGCCTAAGCTCCTCAAGAAAGTCGAGCGAATGAACGAGACCGGACAGGCTCGGCCGGTGAAGACATGGTCGCGGCGTTCAATGATCGCTCCTGAGTTCGTGGGACATACTTTCTCCGTACACAACGGCAAGGTGTTCGTCTCTGTCTTTGTCACAGAAAATATGGTTGGCCACAGGTTGGGCGAGTTTGCTCCAACGCGAGCATTTCGTCGGCATGGTGCGGCCACTGATAAGACCGTGGCATTGAAATAGCATGGCCCGCTTTACGCAACTCACCAGGGCCTTTGGCTTATGAGCAGGTGGGTACAGTTTGGATATGTGTCGGTTATTGTGCTCTTGGGTGGCCTTGTTGTTTGGCAGTATCGAGCACAGCGTTCTTTGAATGATGCCCCTGTTATGGGCGAGTCGTCGGTTTCGATTGAGCCGGCGAAGAAGGTCGTCAAACAGGGCGAGCGTGGTCTGGGCGAGATCGAGGCCAGACTGGCGATTGTGCAGATTGATGAAGAAAATGCACGTCTCCGCAAAGAAGTTCTGGATTTGCGCAAGCAAGTCCGTAAACTATCGGACTTTCTTGCATCGGCGTTAGCCGAAATAGATGGGCTGAAATTGCGCTCGAAAGGCGAGGCGTTTTCGTTGGACCGCGCGGACGCGACCGCGATGAAAACGGAAACCGGGATTCGTCTTGTGGACGTTAATGAATCCCTGAGACTTGTCGTGCTTGATAAGGGTGGTGAGGCTGGTATCAGGCACGGCATGGTTTTTGGGGTGGTCCGCGGTGAGAGCGTCATTGGCCGCATCAAGGTGGCAGATGTTCGGGACAACATTGCCGGAGCTGAAATAGAACATGTTGAAGAAGGCGCATTCCCAGTGCCGGGAGACCGAGTGGTTCTTCTGCCAGGTGTGAATGTCCATTGAGAAATGACTTATGGAAGTTAGAGCGATAGCAAAATACGTGAGGATGTCGCCGTCCAAGGCGAGGGACCTTACAAGAGCGATTCAGGGACAGCCCGTGTCCGAGGCTTTGCGCCTGACAGAGTTCAACGCCCGAAAGGCTGCCGTGCTGGTAGGGAAAACGCTCCGGTCGGCTGTTGCGAATGCTGAGAACAACGCGGGCCTCTCCGCCGAGAAACTTTTCGTCAAGGAAGCGACGATCGAGCAGGGACCTTCGCTGCGCCGTTACTGGCACGGAGCGAGAGGGATGCCGAAGCCGATTCAGAGGAAGACGAGTCATATAAGAATAGTACTGAGCGACGGAGAAGAAGCCTGAATCGAGGCGCGCGAAGGAAAGGAGTTTCATTTTGGGGCAGAAAGTAAATCCAATCGGACTTAGGGTAAGCGTCAACAAGAATTGGCGATCCCGCTGGTTCGCTGATAAGAGGCAGTTCGGTGACCTTCTTCATGAGGATATCAAGATCCGGGAGCTTGTGAAGTCCCGCCTGCGCGATGCTGCAGTCCCTGAGATTCTGATCGAGCGCTACGCAAACCGTGCTCGTGTAACTGTATTCACCGCCCGGCCGGGCATTGTCATTGGCCGTAAAGGCGCGGATATCGAGCGGCTCCGCGAGGATCTTGCGGCGATGACTTCGAAGGAAATCTACATAGAGATCAAGGAAGTCCGTGACCCGGACATCAACGCTCAGTTGGTAGCCGAGAATATTTCCGTCCAACTTGAACGCCGCGTTTCTTTTCGCCGTGCCATGAAGCGTGCAGTCCAGATGGCCATGGAAATGGGAGCTTTAGGAATCAAGGTCGAGGCATCAGGCCGTCTTGGCGGATCGGAACTCGCCCGGCGTGAACAGTATAAAGAAGGAAAGATTCCTCTTCATACGTTGCGCGCAAACGTTGAATACGGATTTTCCGAAGCTCGAACCGTTGCAGGTGCGATCGGTGTGAAGGTTTGGATCTGCAAGCCTGAGGCGGATATTTCTGATAAGGAGCATGCTCATGCCACTTATGCCTAAAAGAGTGAAGCACCGCAAGGTGCAGCGGGGTAAGAGCCGCGGGGTAGCCTCCTCTGGCAATAGAGTGTCATTTGGAGAGTATGGCCTTCAATCGCTCGGCCGTGCCTGGATTACGAATATTCAGATCGAGGCCTGCCGTGTGGCCATGAACAGGGAAATGAAACGCAAAGGCAAGGTCTGGATTCGAATCTTCCCTGATAAACCATTTACGAAGAAACCGTTGGAAACCCGTCAGGGCAAAGGTAAAGGTGGGGTTGAGGGCTGGGTCGCAGTTGTCAAGCCTGGGCGGATGTTGTTTGAAATCGATGGCGTTTCTGAGCCGGTTGCGCGCGAAGCCATGCGTCTGGCTGCGGCCAAACTGCCCATCAGTACGAGGTTCGCACAGCGCTCTGCGCACGGCTAGAGGAGTTCGGGATAAAGATGAAGGCGAGTGAATTAAGGGATTTGACGGTCGACGAATTGCAGCAGCGCTACGAGGAAACGCAGAAGGAGCTTTTCAACCTGCGTATTCAGCAGAGCACGGGGCAGTTGGAGAACCCGATTAGAATGCGAGATCTCCGCCGGGATGTGGCGCGGATCAAAACGATAATTAGCGAGCGGGCAGAGGTTTGAGGTGGCTATGACGGACCGAGGATTAAGAAAAACGAGAGAAGGCCGTGTTGTCAGTGACGGCATGGATAAGACGGTTGTGGTTACCGTCGAACGCCGTATAAGGCATCCTCTGTACGGCAAGGAAATGCGTCGGAGCAAGAAGCTCTATGCCCATGATGAAAATAACGAGGCGAAGACCGGTGATTTAGTGAGAATCGCGGAATGTCGGCCAATCAGTCGGCTGAAACGCTGGCGCCTCATTTCTGTTCTGGAACAAGCGAAGTAGAGACAGGTGTCGCATGATTTCTGAGGAAACCAAATTAGATGTCGCGGATAATACCGGGGCGCGCGTTGTGCAGTGCATCAGGGTCCTGGGTCAGCGAAAGCGCTATGCCCATGTCGGTGACATAATCACCGTGGCCGTTAAAGAGGCGCAGCCCGCTGGAATGGTTAAGAAGGGCGAAGTCCACAAAGCGTTGATCGTTAGAACCAAGAACGCGATCCGCCGGAATGACGGAACCGTCCTGAAGTTTGATCACAATGCAGTGGTCATTGTCGATCCGCAGATGAATCCGCGCGGGACGCGCATATTCGGTCCGGTGGCTCGTGAACTCCGGGAGAAGAACTTCATGAAAGTCATCTCCCTGGCGCCGGAGGTCCTTTAATGAGCGCACGACTGAAAATACATGTTAAGAAGGGCGATATGGTAGTCGCTATTTCGGGTGCAGATTCCGGTAAAGCCGGAAAAGTCCTTCAGGTTATGCCTAAGTCAGATTCCGCAATTGTAGAAGGCCTGAATTACGTCAAGAAGCACATGCGTAAGTCGCAGGATAACCCTAATGGCGGCATCATCGATAGGGAAGCACCCATCCATGTGTCGAACCTGAAGAAGCAGGATGGCGGGACGCAGGCCAAGGCACCCCGGAAGAAGGTCACAAAAAAGGGTGATGGTGCGAAGTAAGCAGTTTAAATCTGTGAGGATTTCAAGCGATGTCGGCTCTGAAAGATAAATACAAGAAGGAAGTAACTTCGGCTCTACGCGAGGCGCGGAAGTATGTGAATCCGATGCAGGTGCCGCGGATCCAGAAAGTCGTCATTAACATGGCGGTCAATACGAACGTAGACAAGGACGCGTTCAAAGCCATCACGGAGGATCTCGCCCGCATCACCGGCCAACGGCCTCTGGTTACGAAAGCGAAGAAGAGTGTGTCCAATTTCCGTCTTCGTGAAGGCATGCCGATTGGAGCAAAAGTCACTCTCCGGGGAGAGCGCATGTTCGAGTTTCTGGATCGTCTGATCAATGTGGCTCTGCCGCGAATTAGAGATTTTCGCGGCGTTCCGGCTACTTCGTTCGACGGAGGGGGCAACTACTCGCTCGGCTTGCAGGAGCAGACCATTTTCCCGGAGATTGATCCGGACAATGTGAAGAAAGTTCAAGGGATGGATATCACAATCGTGACGACGGCAAGGACAGACGATGAGGCGCGGGATCTTCTGCGCCATCTCGGTATGCCGTTCGCGACGGCATAGGTCCACTTTGTTGGAGGTAGTCGAATTGGCTAAGAAAGCGCTAATCATAAAATCGAACAAGGGCTCGCAGTTCAAAGCCCGGAACTACAACCGTTGCCGACGGTGCGGAAGGTCGCGGGCATATATGCGCAAGTTTCAACTTTGCAGGATATGCTTCCGTGAGCTGGCCTCTGAAGGGAAGATCCCGGGCGTCATAAAGGCGAGTTGGTAAGAAATTTGAAGGTGATTGAAGATGAGTATGTCGGATCCCATCGCTGATATGTTGACTCGCATTCGAAATGCGGGAATGGCCGGTCAGGAAGTCGTTGAGATGCCTCACTCGCAGCTGAAAAGCGAGATAGGGCGCATTCTCAAGAAGGAAGGCTATGTGCTGGACTACACGACGGAGGGACACGAGGGGAAAAAAGTCCTTCGTGTATTTATGAAATACGGAGTGGATCGCGAACCGGCTATTCAGGGCCTGTCACGGGTCAGCAAACCGGGGCTCCGCCGTTACGTTTCGTCTGACTCGATTCCCCGGGTTCTCGGTGGCATGGGCGTGGCGGTTCTCAGCACGTCGTCAGGCATTATGACGGATCGCGAAGCCAGAAAAGCGGGTGTTGGAGGAGAAGTTCTCTGTCACGTCTGGTAGTAAAAAGAGTTTGAGGAAAGAATCATGTCCAGAATAGGCGAAAAACCAATTTCCATTCCTTCCGGTGTGAAGGTGGAAATCAATGAATCGAAGGTGAGCATCAACGGAGCGTCAGGCACTTTGGTGTGGACCGTTCCGCCTTTGGTCAAGGCGAAGATTGAGGGTGAGGAGATCCTGGTTGAACGGGAGAACGATACCAAGCCGGCGAAGTCGCTGCACGGTACGTCCCGCAGCGTCATCGCGAACATGATCGAGGGTGTGCACAAAGGTTTTGCAAAAGAACTCGAAATTCAGGGCGTGGGATTTCGGGCAAATCTGCAGGGACAGACACTGGTTATGTCACTTGGATTCTCACATCCGATCGAGTTTCAGGTTCCGGAAGGAATACAAGTTAAGGTTGAAGATAACGGGACGCGACTCGTCATTACCGGTGCTGACAAGCAGCTTGTTGGACAGGTCAGCGCCAGGCTTCGCGCCTTCAGCCCGGCGGAACCTTATAAGGGCAAGGGAGTCCGTTACAAGGGTGAGCATGTACGCCGCAAGGCAGGCAAAACGGTGGCTTAAGAGTTATGAAACTGGAATCGAAAGCAGATTATAGAAAACGTCGGCATCTTCGTCTGCGCAAGCAGATTAAAGGTACTGCTCAGAGGCCGAGGATGAGCGTCTTCATCTCAAACAAGAATATTTATGTCCAGTTCATTGATGATGAACAGGCCGTAACGCTGACCGCGGCCTCAACGGTTGAGAAGGGCATCGGCGGATCTTCAGCAAATCAGGAAGCTGCAGTCAAATTGGGCAAAGTGGCGGCCGAACGCGCAACGGAAAAAGGGATTTCGCAGGTCGTATTTGATCGCGGTGGATTCAGCTATGAAGGGCGGGTCAAGGCTTTGGCCGATTCCGCGAGAGAGGCCGGACTCAAGTTCTAAAACCCAGGAAGTGATTTGATTGCGAGGAACAGATGAGCGTGAAGGGAATGAAGAGTGATAGTGATGCCAGATCGGAACTGGAAGAGCGCGTTGTTCACGTTAACCGCTGTTCAAAGGTTGTGAAAGGTGGGCGCCGTTTCAGTTTTAGTGCCCTCGTTGTTGTGGGTGACCGCAAGAGTCGCGTTGGGTTCGGGCTGGGAAAGGCCAATGAGGTCGCAGATGCGATCAGAAAGGGCACTGAATTGGCGAAGCGGAACATGTTTCCCGTAACAATGCGGGATAAGACCATCCCTCACGAAGTGATCGGAACTCATACCGGCGCGCGGGTGCTCTTGAAGCCTGCCTCGGAAGGCACGGGTGTAATCGCTGGCGGAGCAGTGCGTGCGGTGATAGAACTTGCGGGCATTCGCGACATTCTGGCGAAGTCACTTGGCAGCAGTAACCACCTAAATGTTACGAGAGCTGCTGTAAATGCGCTGAAGGCTCTCCGCTCCCGGGAAGAAGTGGACGCGATCCGCCGCACGAGCTAATACGAATCAGGTGAAGATATGAATTTGCACTCACTCACAAATACTAAAGGAGCCCGCAAGCGGAAAATGCGGGTGGGTCGGGGAGAAGGTTCCGGCAAGGGGAAGACAAGTGGCCGGGGTCATAAAGGGCAGATGTCTCGTTCGGGAAGTCGTCACAAGCCTACGTTCGAAGGTGGGCAGATGCCGCTGGTTCGGAGGATTCCCAAAAGAGGTTTCAATAATCGCAGTCGCACCGTTTATCTTCCTGTCAACATCGCCGACTTGGCGCAGTTTGAGGAAGGGGCCGAGGTAAATGCGGAAATGTTGAGGGATGCGGGTCTTGCCAAGGGGACAGTTACTCGCATTAAGATCCTGGGCAACGGTGAGCTTGGGAAGAAGCTCATGGTGAAAGCGCACAGTTTCAGCTCTTCTGCACGAGAGAAGATAGAGGCTGCGGGCGGCACATGTGAAGTGATCAAGTAGCCTGGCGAATCTATCATGCTATCAGCTTTCTCTAACAGTCTTAAGATTCCCGAACTGAGGCAGCGAATCTTCTTCACGTTCGCCCTCGTGCTGATCTGCCGAATTGTTGCCAGTGTTCCGATTCCCGGTGTTGATGCAGTCGCCCTCAGAACCTTCATCGCCCAAGTTCAATCGTCGGCCGGCGGCGGGTTCCTTGGCTTGTACAATCTTTTCAGCGGTGGAGCTCTTGAGAACTTTGCCGTAGGCGCGCTCGGTATTATGCCCTATATCAGCGCATCTATTATTCTGCAGTTGATGACGGCCGTAGTGCCAGCGCTCGAGAGGCTTGCGCGAGAGGGGGATGCCGGCCGTCAGAAGATTACTCAATACACGCGTCTGCTGACGCTCGTTCTTTGCATCGTCCAGGGGTACGCAATGGCTGCCGCTCTTGAACACCCGGAGCGTCTGGGGATCAACCGTCCTATCGTGATGTTCCCGGGAATCGGCTTTAAGGTTCTCGCCGTGCTGACCATGACGACGGGCACATTAGTGCTAATGTGGCTGGGTGAGCAAATCACGGATCGGGGCATTGGTAACGGAATATCGCTCATTATCACGGTCAGTATCATCAGCCGGTTGCCAGGTGCTGTACAGGCGACCATCAATATGTTCAAGCCGGTGGACGGGATTGCTCAATTTACGGTGTTCCATTTGGTTGGTTTGTTGTTGATGCTCTTCCTTGTGGTTGCGGGTGTAATTGCTGTGACCCAAGCTCAGCGAAAGATCCCTGTGCAATACGCAAAGCGTGTTGTTGGCCGAAAAGTCTATGGGGGACAGAGCACCTACATGCCGCTTCGCGTGAACTACTCCGGTGTCATGCCGATCATTTTCGCTCAGGCTATCCTGATGTTTCCGTCCAAAGTACTTGGCATGGTGAACATGCCGATGTTCAAGCGGATGGCGGCGGCCATGGACTTTGGCACGCCTCTTTACAACACAGTCTATGCCCTGATGATCTTGTTCTTCTCGTATTTCTGGGTGGCAACGCAGTTCAATCCCATTCAAATCGCCGATGACTTGAAGAAACACGGCGGGTATGTGCCTGGAATCCGACCCGGCAGGCCGACTGCGGAGTTTCTGGATAAGACAATGACGCGAATCACACTGGCTGGGGCGATCTTTCTGACGGTCATCGCGGTCATCCCGACGATCATGGCGCAACAGTTCGGCGTTCCGTGGATTGTATCCTCATTCTTCGGCGGCACGAGTCTCCTCATCATCGTTGGTGTGATGCTTGACACAATGCGACAGGTTGAATCACACCTTATTACTCGCCATTACGACGGTTTTCTGAAGAAGGGAAAACTTCGTTCGAGACGATAGGAAGATATCATGGAAGCAATCATCTTACTTGGTGCTCCCGGCGCCGGAAAAGGGACCGTTGCCGAATTGCTTAAGGAGTCCACGCACTACCAGCATGTTTCAACGGGTGATATGCTGCGCGCAGCTGTTAAGTCAGGCAAACCCGTTGGTCTCGAGGCCAAATCCTATATGGAGGCCGGTGAACTGGTTCCTGATGAAGTAATCATGCGCATTGTGAAGGAGCGGCTGGATGAAGGTGCTGACGATGACCTGTATATGTTCGATGGCTTTCCCCGGACGATTGAGCAGGCATCACTTCTCGATCTGGCGCTGAGAGACACGGGAGGCAGGTTGACACATGTTTTCATGCTTCAGGTTCCCAGGGACGAACTGGTTTCTCGTTTGGCGGGTCGCCGAGTCTGCCGGAACTGCGGTGCGGTGTATCACGTGAAGAATATTCCTCCAAGTACCGAGGGAATCTGCGACACGTGTGGCGGCGAACTGTATCAGCGTGCCGATGATTCTGAGGAAACCGTCTTGAACCGACTCGAGGTCTTCAAGAAGCAGACCGAGAGCCTGATTGATTACTATCAGGAAAAAGGCCTTCTTGTGGATATCGACGCAGCCAAAAGCAAGGATCAGACCGAAGAAGACATTCGGAATGTTCTGGCGAGCGAATCGGGCGCATGATCAGTATCAAGACGTCGCAGGAACTTGAGAGAATGCGCGCCAGCGGTGCGATCGCGGCTCGGGTTAAGGAGGCGGTTGCGGGGCAGATCAAGCCCGGCGTGACCACCAAGGATCTGGACGACTTCGCCAGAGATCTCATTGAGACACTTGGGGGGCGAAGTCCGTTCTTTGGATATAGAGGTTATCCCGGCCACATCTGTGTATCTGTAAACGACGAAGTGGTGCATGGAATTCCCGGTCCTCGTCAGATTAGACTGGGTGATATCGTCAGTATCGACGTGGGCGTGGTTTACGACGGTTATGTCGGCGACAACGCGACGACGGTAATGGTCGGAGTCACGGAACCGGAGATCATCCGCCTGATCCGGACTACAGAGCGGGCACTTGAGGCTGCTATAGGAAAGGCCGTAGAGGGCAATCATCTCTCGGATATTTCGCATGCTGTCGAATCAGTAGTGAGCGATGCAGGCTTTTCCGTTGTGCGGGATTTTGTAGGACACGGTGTCGGCCGTGATATGCATGAAGAGCCGCAGATTCCGAATTTCGGTCCGCCCGGCCGGGGACCACGATTGAAAGCAGGTATGACCTTGGCTTTGGAGCCTATGGTCAACATGGGAACAGCTGCTGTAGAGGTTATGGCCGACGGATGGACTGTTCTTACGAAGGATCGCATGCCGTCTGCCCACTTCGAGCACACGGTGGCAGTAGGAAAAGAAGCCGCCGAGATTCTGACGGTTTCAGAAAAATGACCGAAACAGAGAACATTCAGCTAGACGCAACGTTGCAGGATGTGATAGGAACATCGGCCTTTCGCGCAAAACTCGCGAATGGGCACGAAATCACGGCATACGTGGCACGTTCAGATCGCGAACGCGTTGAGGTTTCTCTGCATAACGGTGCTGCGGTTGTGGTTGAGATGTCGCCCTATGATATGTCAAAAGGGCGGATCACTTTAGATAAATAGAGCAGGTTGAACGATGAAGGTCAGAAGTTCAGTAAAGAGAATGTGTGAGCGCTGCAAAGTCATTCGCCGTAAAGGCGTCGTGCGGGTTATCTGTACCAATCCGCGCCACAAACAACGTCAAGGCTGATAGGAGAACAGGATATGCCCCGAGTACTAGGCATCGATATACCCGGTAGGAAGCGTCTCGATTTTGCGCTCCGCTATATATATGGGATTGGTCCTGCTCTTGCGAAAGAGGTCTTGGACAAGGCGAAAATCGATCCGGCGAAGAAGGCGGACGATCTCACGAATGAGGAGGTCACCACCATTGCGGGTATTCTGCAGAGTGATTACCGTATAGAAGGTGATCTTCGACGTGAGGTAACCCAGAATATTCGTCGTCTTATCAGCATCGGCAGCTACAGGGGTACTCGTCATCGGCGAGGCCTTCCTGTGCGGGGACAGCGGACCAGTACGAATGCTCGAACGCGAAAAGGGCCGAAGAAGACGGTTGGTGCCGTGCGCGGAAAAGAAGCGCGCGCAGCTGCGAAAGTCGGCGGCAAGTAACAGGCGTTAAGGAAGAGAACGATCATGGCAGAAGAAACTCAGGATAAGCAGGAAAAGCAGGCACCGGAGAGTGCACCGTCATCGCAGGATAAGAAAGCCGAGGCTCCGCCCGCTGTTGAATCCGAGTTCACTCTCGACACCGAGATCAAGCCCGTAAAGCAGGGGAGGATGAAGGGCAGCAAGAACGTGCCGTTTGGCATGGTCCATATCAAGGCGACGTTCAACAACACGATTGTGAGCATAACCGACATGAAGGGCGCCGTGATATCCTGGTCCAGTTCGGGCCGTTCGGGTTTCAAAGGATCACGGAAAAGCACTGCATTTGCGGCAACAATGGTCGCGCAGGAGGCCGCTCGCGTTGCTATCGGTCACGGTATGCAGGAAGTTGAAGTCCGGGTTCAAGGGCCGGGCGCTGGACGCGAGTCAGCAATACGCGCGGTGCAGTCTGCCGGTTTGACAGTGAGTTCGATCAAGGATGTGACGCCGATTCCCCACAACGGATGCCGCCCAAGAAAGAGAAGGCGGGTCTAGGACTCTTTTAGCAGGAGATTTCACTGATATGAGCAGGTATACTGGTCCAGTTTGCAGGCGATGCCGAAGAGAGGGCATGAAACTCTTTCTCAAGGGTGATCGTTGTTACATGGCGAAATGCCCTATTGAAACGGGGCGCGGCGTCCCCGGAATGCACGGTCAGCGGAGAAGTAAGACTTCGGATTACGGTGTACAGCTTCGCGAGAAACAGCGTATTCGCAGATCTTACGGATTGCAGGAAGGACAGTTCCGGCTGTTTTTCCAACGTGCATCGGAGATGAAGGGCGTCACCGGAGACAACTTGCTGCAGATGCTGGAGATGCGTCTGGATAATCTGGTTTACCGGGTCGGTTTTGCCGGTTCGAGAAAGGCCGCGCGCGAGTTTGTGGGACATGGTCACATTGCCGTTAACGGCCGCAAGGCCACAGTTCCTTCAATGCTGTTGGGTGCGGGTGACTTCATAGAAGTCCGTGACCGAAAGAACAGCCGAGCGAGCGTAACTCAATTTATGGAAGCTGCTGAAAGCCGGGGCATCGTTCCCTGGTTGAAGCTTCACAAGAAAGAATACAAGGGTGAAGTTCTCCACATTCCGACACGTGAGGAGATCAACCCGCCGTTTAACGAGCAGCTCGTGGTCGAGTTGTACTCGAAGTAGTAAAACAAGGACACCATACGAGGCGCTTAACGCGCGTCTCTGGGAGGCCAGTGCCATGCCGATTAGACTCGGACGTTTCGAAATGCCCAAGGTCGTCGTCAAAGACGAGACCGATTCAACTTCAACCTACGCCAAGTTCGTTGCTGAACCGTTTGAGGCCGGTTACGGCCGGACGGTCGGGAACTCCCTTCGGCGGGTTCTGCTTTCCTCGCTCGAGGGAACCGCGATTTCCTCTGTGACTATCGAGGGGGCTCTCCACGAATTCTGCTCGCTTCCGGGCGTGGTGGAAGATGTTACTGACATCATTCTGAATCTGAAGAATGTTCTTCTTAAGAGTTACACGCGCGAAACCCGTACGGTGACGATAAAGGCCAAAGGTCCCGGAGAAGTGACCGCCGGTGACATACAGACTGATGGTACAATTGAGGTGCTGAATCCTGATCACCACATAGCGACGCTGGATAAAGACGGCAAACTCGAGTGCAAACTCGAGGTCCGAATTGGGCGCGGGTATTGCCCTGCCGAATGGAACAAAAAGGAAGAGCAGGAGATCGGGTTGATTCCGATCGATTCGCTGTTCTCGCCCGTGCGACGCGTGAAGTACTCAGTGGACAATACGCGTGTCGGTCGCCGCACGGACTACGACAAGTTGCTTCTCGAAATCTGGACCGACGGCCGGGTCACGCCGGATGATGCGCTGACAATGTCTGCGGCTATTTTGCGCCACCATCTCGACGTATTCGTGAGCTACGACAAGGATCTTGTTGAGTTCGAAGAGAGTGAGAAGCAGATAGATCAAGAGCGCGAAGAACTTCGTAAGAAACTTGGTATCAGCGTTAATGAAATTGAGCTCAGCGTCCGTGCCGCGAACTGCCTGAATAATGCGAATATTACGACAGTTGGCGAGCTGGCGCAGAAGACCGAAGCGGAGATGCTCAAGTATCGTAACTTCGGCAAGAAGTCTCTCAATGAAATCAAGGCAAAGCTCTCGGA
Organism: Verrucomicrobiota bacterium; assembly: GCA_018814445.1. Classification (GTDB taxonomy): domain Bacteria; phylum Verrucomicrobiota; class Kiritimatiellia; order JAHIZV01; family JAHIZV01; genus JAHIZV01. The sequence continues at coordinate 13,754 of JAHIZV010000125.1, forward strand.
GCTCGGACTGAGTCTCGGCATGACAATCGACGCCGACTTGCTCAAGCCCGCAACTGTAGAACCCATCGAGCAACTCTGAGGCGATCTAACAATCGGTAGAAGCAAATGAGACATCGTAAGAAAACTATAAAACTTGGCCGGACTTCATCTCATCGCGATGTGCTGCTTGCCGGCCTCGTCTGCAACTTGATTGCTGCGAATCGGATTCAGACAACGGTGACAAAGGCGAAAGCCGCAAAGTCCATGGCGGATAAAATGGTGACCCTTGGCAAGAAGGGAGATCTTGCAGCGCGGAGGCTGGCGATTTCGGCTCTTCACAACAAGGATGCGGTCGCGAAGCTGTTCAGTGAAGTTGCCCCACGCTTTGAGGGGCGCGCAGGTGGTTACACGCGTGTATTGAAGCTGGGAAAACGGATCAGTGACAGCTCCGAGATGGCGATTCTTGAGTGGGTGGAGGGGGCAAAACCCAAGAAGAAGGCCACCAAGAAAACAACGTCATCATCAGCAAAGGCGGAGGAGAA
>JAHIZV010000007.1 GCA_018814445.1 Verrucomicrobiota bacterium
CCGGCGACAGGCGCTCCAAAATCATAGCTTATCAGATGGAGCCCCGTGTCATAGGGGCCAGCGTCAGGTTGAAATCTCATATTTCCGTAGACCGTGGAGACGATGGCCGCTTGACTATCAAATCCCTGAACACTTTCCGAAACATATGCTGTTGTGCCTCCGCTCGCATACGTCGGATTGTATGGCTCGGAGCCGCCCACCACAGACTGCCCGTTCGTGTAGAGCGGCGCCTCAAAACCAACATCGAAAATGAGCGTTGCCCGTGCACGTGCGGCCACAAGTAAAACCAGCAGTGAGCAGAAAACTATTCGTGCCTGACCACAGGTTTTCTTAAAGCCAGAAATGGGCGTCAAAAAAGAAAGCTAAGAGCCGATATCTACGATTTCGCTGTCGTAAGTCGTTGATGCCCTAAGAAAACCCGTGGTCAGGCACGAATGGCCAAATCGAATTGTTTCCCTGCCCCCGAGTGATCGTGAATCCTTTGATCTTGCTCGATGGTCCCTCCCCGTTGATGAAACGCACGACTGGCGCGGCATTGTTGCCGTCGATTACGGTGGACTCTACAACGGACCATGTTTCTGGGTTCTCGGATTGCACGGTGATCGCCTTGCCATTGAAATTGATGTTCTCAACGTACCGTCCGGGATGCACGATAACAGTGTCGCCGTTGGCGGCGACATTGATTGCCTGTTGTATCGAGTCGAAGGGATGCTCTGCGCTTCCGTCCTCGGCGGGATCAGTGATGTCGTCAACGTGCCATGTTGCGCCTTGCGAGAGTGTAATGGACAGCAGGAGGACAGCGGTCGTAGCAAGCCAGTGATTCATAGTCTTCATCTTTCGTCTCCTTTTATGCGAACATCTGTATTCCACCACACCACGTCCTGAATACGTGTATTCAGGACTTCACGGATCGTGTGGCGTGTTTTCTTGCCGTATTTGTCCAGAATCTCTGTTTCCCGGCGCTCAGTTTGAACCGTTCCTGGAGGAAGACCAAGGAAAAAGGGGTGCGCACAGCCTCCAGGTGAGGCCGCGCCTTCACTTGATCGTTGAGAGTTGATCGTTGTGTATTGTGACTTGTCTCGAGGGCTTCGTCACTCGACCTGCACGCGGTAGTGATAGGGCCCGGCTCCTGTAGCGGTCTCGTCGGTATGCACGTTGATGGCGGGTGTAGCGGTGATGTTGGTCCGCAGGTTGGAGAAGGTTTCGGCAACAAGATTGCTTGCGCGTTGGAGGCGGTACTTCTTTCCGGTGAAGCTTTGCCAGCGAACGATGATGCCGGGCGCATTTGTCCGCGAGAATGTTTCCATCTGAAAACACGATGCGGCGTTTGTGGGGCTGGAGCCTGCGCTGAGTTCGTCCACGTTCGACATCCCGTCCCCGTCGGTATCCGGGTCAGTCGGGTCCGTGCCGTCCTCAAAGTGCTTGAGGTTGCTGATCGTGTCCTGATTGTAGTCTCCGGATGCAGTATTAGTCAGCAAGTCGAACCACACGTACTCCCAGGCATCCGGGAGTGCGTCTGCATCGGTATCAGTCTCCGCAAAACCGCCCTGACAAACCCAGTTGGTGATGAGGCCCATGGTGTCGCGGGAATAGGAGACCGTGTTTGTCACCCCGTAACGGACACCGGTCAGTCGCTGCATGGCATCAAAGGTGCAAGCCTGGCCGAACGCAAGATTGCTGTCCATTGCGAGGATCAACAACGTCAATACCACTGCGCCGGTCCGGCGCGATATTCTAGAAGTCTTCGGGTTCAATGCCTGCTCCTGCGGGTGTGTCACCCGAATAGACGTCGCCCACTTGGGGTTGAGGTTCGGGTTCCGGCGCCGGTTCGGGATCCCTCCAGCTTTCGACCCAGCCGCGGATGCCGTCAGACGGGACGGCCGTTGTCCACACGACGTCACCAATCGAGCAAGGACCGGTGTCCTTCTCATTCATGCCTTCGACGATTTGCTTCAGGCCGCCGACATAGCGCGCGCCGCCGCTTATGGCCGTGAACGGATTTGCGGTGCCGGCGCCAAAGAGGGCGAGCGGGAAGCCGATTACGGCATTGACTGTTCCGGCAATGACCTTGGCCTTGTTCAGGAGGCCGAGCGGGTCGGAGAAATCGATCGGATTTCCCGTTGCGAAGTCATACGGATGGAAGCCGCCGACGGGTCCTATCGGATCGTACTGAAAGAACCTGCCGACGCGTGCGTCGTAGAAGCGGTGGACAGTCATGTAGATTCCACCGGAAACATCTCGCACACCATCGCGACCCATGAAGGTGAAGGGGTTCTCGGTCCGACTGTATCCTCCGGCGACTTCGCCGTAGGGCAGGTAGCGGTAGGTCGCCGATATCTTGGCGTCCTGATCGGTAAGTGTGAGCGTGTTCCCGGTAGCGTTGAAGTGATAGAAGTGAGTGACGCCCTGGCCGTTTCGCAAAGCAACGAGCTGCATGTCGCGGTAGAAGTACAGGTTCACGATCTTTCCCGCATCGTCCGTTTCAAAGAGCATGTTGCCGAAGTGGTCGTAGAAATGGCGCCGGGCCGTACCGTTCAGCACCGAACGGACGCACCGCCCGTTTCCTCCATAGAAGAACTCGTTGGTCCGGCCATTGTGTACGACAAGCGTGGGCCGGTTCTCGGCATCGTAGGTGACGGCAAGATTGACGGCGCCGGTTATGCTGGTCAGGTTGCCGGCAGAGTCCGAATGGTAGAACTCATTTCCGCGCGCGATGATCGCCAGTCCGTACTCATACTTCCCGACGAGATTTGTCTCGCCGAAGACCGGCTGATCAGGCAACAGCCCGCTGCCCACGGCGTTAGTTGTGAAGCCGACGCTGTCGCGCTGGATCGTGTTACTCACCAGCACGCCGCCGGGTCTGCGGTGCGTAAAGCTCGTCATCGTGTCAGTGAGATCATAGACATACTCGCTGATCGCGCCGGAAGAGCGTGTTTCCTGCAGCAGGTTTCCCGTTGCATCGTATTCGAACGAGATCGAACACCCGCCCCAGGTCATGTTGGTGACCCAGTTCCGCAGGTTTCGGAAACAGTTCATGGTCACACCGTTTGGATAGATCACCGAGCGAAGCAGACCAACCTCGTCGTAGCTAAACTGGACCGCCAATCCGCCGGGATAGCTGATGTTCGTTACCAGCCCGCTCAAGTCGTTCCGGTAGACCGTGGTTCCCAATTCATCAGTGATAGAAGTGAGTTCCCCGACTTCATTGTAAGCATAGGCGGCCTGCTGCACCCCGTTATGCCGCAGCAGGATCAGGCGCCCTTCCGCGTCATACTCGAAGCCGGCGTTGACCGTCGGTCCGCGCGCGGTGGCCAGGTTTACGACGCGGCCCATTTTGTTCCTCTGATAGGTGAACTTGCCGTACGATGTTACTCTGCCCTCGGGATCGTACGTCATTGAGAAATCGGGCTGATTGGTCCAGATCGGGAGCCAGAATGGATAGGTATTCTTCGTCGGCCGGAAACTGGTGCATCGTCCCAGTTCGTTATACGTCCACGACGCATGGTCGCCCAGGGCATCGATCCTGTTTGTGAGTTGGTTCTCGGCGTCGTACTGAAAGCGCACGACCTGACCGGCCGGATTTGTGAGAGCCACCAGGTTGTTGAGCGCGTCATAGGCTTGCGACGTGACTCTTCCGAGCGGGTCGATGTGTTTCGTCACGTATTGCCAGGGATTGCGTTCAACGCGATTGGTCGCGCCTCGCTCACTCACTGCCGCGGAGCGCGCGCAGCAGTCGTACTCATAACGTCGTTCGGTGCCGTCCGGATTCATGACGCGCGTCAGTCTCCGGTTCTGGTCATATTCGTAACGCCAGACCGCGCCGCGTCCGTTGGTGATCGCCAGCACGTCAATACCCGCGGGATCATAACCGAAGCTTATGGTCAGCCCGCCGGGATCGGTTGCCTTTCGGATATTTCCAAAGCTGTCATACTCGAATGTGGTCGTCCGGTCGCCCGGTTCGGTCAATGCCGTGACGCGGCCGGCGGCGTTGTAACTCATGCGTGTTGAGTGGCCGAGAGGTGAGAGTCTGTTGGTTCGGTTTCCACACGCGTCATACCCATATCTCCACACATCTCCGAGGGCGTTGGTCGCGGCGGTCACGAGTCCGAGTTGGTTGTAGGCCCACGAGTTTGTAGCCCCGTCGAAGTCGACGCGCCGCAGCAGATTTCCGTGGTCATCGTATACCAGCCGCCTCACGCGGTGCTGATTGTTGGAGACCAGCACGGGCCAACCGTTGCTGTAAGCAGTGGTGGTGATATAGCCCCGTCTGTCCCAATGGAAGATATCTTCCCCGTCAGAGCTTCTGTAGGTGGCCGCTTCTCCATCCGGCGGTGTGATGGATGTCTGCCGGTTCTCCATGTCGTAGTTCGCCACGGAATACGCGCTCGTTCGGGATAGGGGATCTACGATCCCGCTCAGATGCGTGTAGTTATTCTGAGAATAGAGAAAGGCCCAGGCGTTGCCCTCGGTGTCCATGTTGTTCACGAAGTGCCCGGCATCGTATGAGAAAAGCGTCTGGTTGCCGGCGAGATCACGCGTCTCCAGAAGGTCTCCGGCTGCGTTGTACTGGAATGATGCCGAGTGCCCGGTCGGGACGATCATGTTCGTGCAGAAACCGGCGGGACTGTATTGGAAGTGCGTGATGCGTCCGGCGGAATCGATCATGTTGGTGATCCGTCCATTTCCTGCGTACGCGAATGTCAGCGCATTCGAGTTCCAGTCGTACACGCGGACCAGCGGGAAGTTGGTGAAATACTGTTCGGCGTGCTCGTACTCCCATGTCAGCCGCTTGTCGGGATCATGCAGGCGATAGATGGTCACTCCCCGCGCCGTGTCCTGCGTCGTGGTCACCCACGAACGCTCGCCTTTCGCCGGGAGATAGCGTCTGTCCCAGGAACTGCTCAACTCCGGCGTGGCCGAATACTCAGTGGTGTTCGTGACCTGGTAGACAGGCGTTTCCTCCGGTTCGTTGGTGGTGACCGCTGAGGGGGGGATTGGATAACCCAGCGTGCGGCCGTGACCGTCGGTCACATTGACGGCAAGGGGGGTTGGAAAGAGGGTAGATTCGTAGGTGAAGGTCCAACCGGTGCCGAACATTCCGGTGACGGACGGATCTGCATTCCAAGTCCGTTGACATGTGACGGGCGGGCCAGATCCATCATACGCAAAGTCGGTGTCCTGGATGAGGAGGTTCATCGTCGCCGTGTTCACGCGGAAGCCCGGCAGACCCATGCGCCCACAGCCGCCGCAGCCCTCGGATTTCCGATATCTCACCTCTGGTTCGAATCCTGAGTATGGCGGCAGTCCTTTGAGCCATTCGAGGTAGCCGAGTTTCAGGGAGGCCAGAGGCTCGATCCAAATGCAAGCATCCCACGTTTGTATTGAGCCGGGGACGTTGCCGTCACCGGCAACATAGCGCACCTCAATCCTGTAATAGGTCTGGTTTGGCACAAACGGATCGCGGTGGGTGACCGTCGTGAATGCTTCCGGCGGGAAGTCGCCCCCTTCGCCCAACTGCCAGCGCTTTTCCGAGCGCCAGACGCAGTCCACATAGGGGATGTCTACGCGGTACGTCCGAAACACCGCCACGTGGTTCGTGTTCTCGGATATCATCTCGTTCTCCACGATCATGGTCACGGCGTAGCTCTGACCGGGGTGGATGTCGGCGACGTAGGTGGGGCAGTTCCCGACCATGCGAGAGTAGTGAATATCCTCATCGGGGATGCCTTCGATGTGCCACTCCACGACGAGCGTGTCGCCCGTGCTGAGAATCGCGAAGGTTGCTGAGGGCCAGAGCAGAAGGAGAACAGCGGTGAGGACTCTTCTAATCATGGTAACGTCACCTTCACGCGATAACGAAGGTGACCGGAATCATTCGTGTCAACGAGCGACATCGTCCCGCTCGCATGCCCTGCAATATTCGTCTGCCCCGCGACCATCAACCATGAACCATCAACCATACTCGCTGCGGACTGCAGCGAGTAGCTCCGTAGAGGAGAGCAGGGGAACGCGACGGCGAAGGAGTTGGTTCCAGTGATGTTGCTGAGGCGGAAGTACGCGTTACTGTCCGATGGATCGGTCAGTGCGATGAACTCGGCAGTGTTATTGTATCCATCAAGGTCATAGTCGTCTGAGGCGTTAAGTATAGCGAGGTCGTCGAAGTACTCGGCTTCAAACCAGTCGGTGAGTCCGTCCTCGTCCGCATCGAGATTCAGAGGATTGAATTGGTTTGTGGCGACATCCTCACCATACCCGTCATACGCTCCGCCGATGTAGCGCGACGCGAAGCGTTGAGGGTCGGATTGCAGGAACAGCGCGTCATCGTATCCGTCGTAGGACCCGCCGGCGAAGCGTGCGGCGAACCGGAGCGGATTGGATTGGATAAGCAGACCTTCATCATATCCGTCGTGCGCGCCGCCCGAGAAGCGCGCGGCGAACCTGACAGGATCGGACTGAAGCAGGAGTCCTTCGGCATACCCGTCATAGGATCCTCCGTAGTAACGCTCCTCGCCGATTCCGAAGACGTTCGAAACCGTCAGGAGCGTTGCCAACCAGACTGCGGTCATAAGGAAACAGGATCTCATGACTACCTTACCAATCCGTCCGCACGCCTCGTCCGCCGTAGTTGAGACTTCTGGCAGGCGCCACTTCCGGTGCGTATCTCCGATTCGAGGTGTGCATGAAATCGACATCGGTAAAGTCTCCGCCTCGTCGTCCGGCCCCCGATGCCGTTGCGGGGTCGGGCCAGTCGGGGTTCGAAGTGTTGCTGTCCCCATCGCCATGAGTACCCTCATAGGCCCGGCCCTGCGGGATGCCGATGGTCACGGTGCGGTCAGCCATGTTTCCGCAGAGCTCCATCACCCCGTAGTAACCGGCGCCGGCCTGGTGCCGGGTGGATGCCGATGTGGCGAAGATGCCCACGCGGATCGGACCGTACACGGGTGAAGCGCCACTGGTGATCTCGGTATGTACATTTGCATTCGCCGGGCTGGCAGTCTCGGTGCCGCTGCCATCGACGCCGAGTATGCCGATCGTTTGCACCTGGACCGTATCTCCCCATGCGTACTCGTTCGGAACGGGAGCGTTCGGACCACGGCACGCTTTCTCGAATTCGAGCTCGGACATAGGACGAAGAGCCGCCCAATCGAGGAATGCGCTGAGATCGTTCCAGGAGAGGTAGTTGCAGGCCCGGTCCGGCGCGGTGGCGGTATAGACACCATTCGTCAGCTTGATCGTGTGCCTACTCACACCGAAGGCGTTAGGAAAGTGCATTCCGTCTACGCCCGCAGGAACCCGGTTCAGAAACTGTGCGTATTGTCCCTGGGAGATTTCATGTTTCATGCAGTAGAACGCGGCATAGCCTTTTGGAAAGGCAGCGGGAACGGGACCTTGGCCGTCCCCGGAATACGTGTGCGGGGTGTAGTAAAGATTGCCGTTGGTGGTCCCGATCGCGACCTCGTTCTCATTGGATACGAGATAGGCGTTTGCGGAATTGGGATACTCGTAGAATGGGTATGACTCCGTCCCTCCGGAACCTACATAGAAAGGACCTTCGGGAATGTAGACCATTTCGATGCCGTGCACGCTGATATCCACACCGTTGGTTCCGGTCAGACCTCCTGCAACATAATCCCAGTGTACGCGCGAGTTCGTGGCCACCAGGACGCCATGTCCGTCCGCGTTTCTGCGTAAGAAGGCGCCGACGTTGGGGCCGCTTCCATTGTTGGCGACCGATATCTCCGTTCCGGCGGCTGCGGTGTGACCTGTGTCGGCCAACCATGCTTGCTTCCAATCGCCTCCGGCGCGGTACTTGACGAAAATCCACGCCGCGTCATGGTTTGTGATCACGCCGCCGCCGTCCATCTCTTCGTAACGCCACGAATTGTCCCAGCTTACATCGAACTGGATGTCCGCTGTACCGTTAGTGACGTTTACCAGGGAAACGTTGGTAATGCTGAGGTTGTTCGCGTTCGCCGCCCCGCATACGAAGACAAGGGCCGCAAGTTGAGAAAGCACACGCCGACAGTTCATCCCGACCTCCTTCTGGATGCGGTTGCTGCATCACGCATGTTGCCATGTTCCGCTTACGGAGCGGGAGAAACAAGCACGAAACTAGCGACAGACGACCATTGCTTCTGAGATGTCCCGGTCCGGCAGACCAGATCGATTGCCTGTTACTGATTACGCCAGATTCCGAGATGGGCTTCTCTGGCCTCCTCCTCACAGGCGCGATACTCCTCAAGGAGTGGGTGGGGTTCGCGGGAAGCGGTGAGTTGTCCGCCCTGAAGGAGTTTTCGCCCTATGTCCACGGCGAAGACTTCCACATAGGCTTCGGATGCGGTGTCGGGGTGCTGGGATATGATCTTCACAGGCTTCTTGTAGATCCATGCCGTCAAAGTGCGTTTGGCTGTTTCATCCGCCGCAGAACTGTCCGAATCGGGGTTCGCCTCGCTTGGGAGCAGAACGCCCAGAAGCTTCACCTCCCGTTCAGCATCGCCTTCTGATATGAGGATGGTCCGGCCATCGATGATGCCGGCACAGCGGGTTTTCGGGTAGTACTCGCCGGCGCGCAGTTTCTGCACCTGGGGATTCCGCAATGCGGCCCAGCAAAGGACGAGCGTTCCGACGGTAAGTCCTAGGTAGAAGAGGGGGACGAATCGCCGTCCGGAGGTCGTTTTCAGTGATTCTTTCATAGGGTCGATGCCCTAAGGTCGCAAATAGGCAAAAAAGTTAAAGAAATAACGGAGCTAAGGTTGAAATCCCATCATCGGCGCTTAGAATACACGGAGGTCACGCGAAAGCAGGGGGTTTTCCGCTCTAATACGGTGTTTGAATGGCGCAGCTTTTCGGTCCAGGTGCGAATACTCTAGCGAAGGTCAGTTTTATTGTACTGATTCTGTCCGTCGCAATCGGATTCGGTGTTCTGGATCTTGTTCAACGCTCGTCTTATGTTCGCTATACTAAAGTTCCCCGCACTCAGCCGATCGCGTTCAGCCATAAACATCACACAAATATGGGCATCGACTGCCGATACTGCCATACATCCGTAGAAGAATCGCATTTTGCAGGCGTCCCGCCGACGCGGATCTGCATGAACTGCCATAATCAGCTTTTCCCTGATAGCGAGTTGCTCAAACCGGTCCGTGACAGCTGGGAGTCGGGAAAACCGATCGAGTGGGTTCGCGTTCACGATCTGCCGGATTTCGTCTACTTCAATCACAGTATCCATGTGAACAAGGGCATCGGCTGTACGACATGCCATGGTCGGATTGACCAGATGCCGATTACGTGGAAAGAAGAGCCGCTTTTCATGCGCTGGTGTGTTGAGTGTCACCAGGATCCGACGAAGTTCATCCGGCCGCGTGCGGAAGTCTTCAATATGGATTATGAGGCGCCGGAGAATCAGGCTGAACTCGGTACCGAGTTGGCTGAAAAGTATCATGTGAATTACAAGGGCGGTCGTCTGACCGATTGCTGGATTTGTCATCGATAGGAAGTGAAGTGAGCGAGAAAGCGGGTAAACAACCGAAGCTTGAAGACGTGCAGGTCGCATTGTCCTACGTAAAGGGCAGGGAGTACTGGCGCAGTCTTGATGAGCTTTCAGGCGAGCCGGGATTCGAGGAGACGATCCGAAATGAGTTTCCCGGACAGGTCGCGGAGTGGGACCCGATCAACCGCCGTGATTTCATGCGGCTGATGGGCGCCGCGCTGTCCCTCGGCGGGCTGACGGCTTGTACCAAGCAACCGCAGGAGCTGATTGTCCCTTATGTGAAGCCGCCGGAAGAAATGGTCCCGGGCAAACCGCTTTTTTATGCGACCGCGATGAGTCTGAATGGCTTCGGGCTTGGTCTCCTCGCCGAAAGTCATATGGGCCGCCCGACAAAGCTCGAAGGCAACCCGGAGCATCCCTCCAGCCTCGGAGGGACGGATATCTTCGCGCAGGCGGAGATTCTCACGATGTACGATCCGGATCGCTCGCGCAGTGTGCGCGGGAAGGGCCCGGCAACGTGGGCTGATTTTGAGGCCGCGATTTCATCCGCACGGGAGGATTGGGATAAGAAGGAGGGCGAGGGCCTTCGGATTCTGACCGGGACCGTCACTTCTCCGACCCTCTCCAGTCAGATCTCGAGACTGTTGGCGAAGTATCCGAAGGCGAAATGGCATCAGTACGATCCGATCAACCGTGATTCGGCGATCCGCGGTTCGGAGATCGCTTTCGGCGAGTGCGTCAGCACGGTCTGCCATTTCGACCGGGCGAAAGTGGTACTCTCTCTCGACAGCGATTTCATGAATAGCGGTCCCGGTCGTGTCCGGTATGCCCGCGACTTCGCGTCACGTCGGGATGTCGGCAGAACGCGCTCGGAATGGAATCGTTTCTATGCCATTGAAGCCTCGCCAACTGTGACGGGTAGTGTTGCTGACCACCGTCTCCCATGCCGGGCAGGCGAAATGGAAGGTGTCGCCAGGGCGATAGCCCAGGAAGTCGGCGTCGACGTGCCCGGGGTGGAGTCCCCGTTTGCGAAAGAGCATCAGGAATGGGTTTCCGCTCTTGTCAACGATCTGAAGGCGAACCGGGGTTCCGGAATCGTCATCTGCGGCGACCACCTGCCCCCGGAAGTGCATGCCATCGTCCATGCGATCAACCAGGCGCTCGGAAATGTCGGGACCGCGATCACTTATATTGAACCGATCGAGGCTGACCCGGTTCTGCAGAACGAGTCCCTGCGCTCGCTGATGAAGGATATCGAGTCAGGCGCTGTTAAGACGCTTGTGATACTGGACGCCAATCCTGTCTACAGCGCGCCGGGTGATCTGGACTTCAAGAATGCGCTCGGAAAAGTGAGCCAGTCGATACATCTTGGTCTTCACGAGGACGAGACGGGTACTTCTTGCGACTGGCACCTGCCCCAGGCACATTTTCTTGAGGGATGGGGCGATATCCGGGCCCACGATGGTACGGTTTCCATCGTTCAGCCGTTGATTCTGCCTTTGTTTGGGGGAAAAACGGCGATCGAGGTTGTCTCGACGATTCTGGGAGAGAAGAAGGCCGGACACGATACGGTTAAGAAGTTCTGGAGCGATCAGGGCATCGGCGACTGGCGGAAGGCTTTGCATGATGGTGTCGTGCCGAAGACGGAGGCAAGAACGGTCAGCCCGACGCTGAAGTCCCTTCGCAAGCTTGCGGTCGCGACAGAAACATCGACGGGGATCGAAATTGTCATCAGGCCCGACGCAACGGTCTGGGACGGACGCTACTCGAACAACGGCTGGCTTCAGGAACTTCCTAAGCCGGATACGAAGCTGACCTGGGACAGCGTGGCCATGATGTCTCCCTCGACGGCTGGAAAGCTGGGTCTGCAGAGTGAGGACGTGGTGGTCATCCGGGCGGAGAAACGTCCTGTCGCGGCACCGGTCTGGGTCGCTCCCGGCGTCGCCGCCGATACGGTTGTCTTGACGCTCGGCTACGGCCGGACCAAAGCCGGTCAGGTCGGAAGCCACATCGGTTACAACGCGGCTTATCTCCGGGGGTCGGATTCGCCCTGGACGGTGCTCGGTGCTGAGATCGAGAAGAAGGGGATCACATACAAACTTGCGACGACCCAGAAGCATCACAGCATGGAGGGACGCGGACTGGCGCGCGAGGGCACCGTCGGGGAGTACGAACATCATCCGCATTTCGCCCACGACAAGAGTCATGATCCGTACGAAACGGACACTCTCTATCCGGTCTACGACTACTCAAAGGGCGAACAGTGGGGCATGGCCATCAATCTGAACGCGTGCATCGGCTGCAACGCATGCATAGTCGCATGTCAGGCCGAGAACAACATTCCGATCGTTGGAAAGGAAGAGGTCGCCCGCGGCCGCGAGATGCAGTGGATCCGGCTGGATCGCTATCACAAGGGCGATGCGGAGAACCCGGAAGTCAGCCACCAACCTGTGCCATGCATGCATTGCGAAAACGCGCCGTGTGAGACGGTCTGTCCGGTCGGGGCAACGTCGCACAGTCACGAGGGGCTGAACCAGATGGTATATAACCGCTGCATCGGCACGCGGTACTGCTCGAACAACTGTCCATACAAAGTGAGGCGCTTCAACTTCTTCAAGTACACGGACGACAAAACACCTTCTCTGAAACTACAGCGTAATCCCGACGTGACCGTGCGTGCGCGCGGCATAATGGAGAAGTGCAGCTACTGCGTCCAACGCATCAACGCGGCGCGCATCGAAGCGAAGAAGGAAAATCGGCCGGTGCGCGATGGCGAAGTCATAACCGCCTGTCAGCAGGCCTGCCCGACGCAGGCGATTGCATTCGGCAACATAAACGATCCGAAGAGCGAGGTCGCCAAAGCGAAATCCATACCGTTGAACTACGGTATGCTGACGATGTTGAACACGCGGCCGAGGACGACGTACCTCGCCAGGCTCAGAAACCCGAACCCCGCGCTTGCGGATGATGGAGGTCACGCGTAGTCACGATGTCCGAGCATGAGAACATAAAGCCGGTCGACGATCTTGGCCCCCTGATAGGTCCCGATTACACGTACAGCAGTGTAGGGGACAAGGTCAGCTCGATCGCTCTCGGAGGGCGGCATCCTCTGCCGTGGTTTGTCGTACTCGGTTTCGCAGGTTTGCTGGTCGGCCTCCTGTTTTTCTCAATCACGTTTCTGATCGCCAAAGGTGTAGGACTTTGGGGCATCAATATACCGGTGGGCTGGGGATTAGCGATCATCAACTTCGTATGGTGGATCGGTATCGGTCACGCGGGCACGCTGATCTCCGCGATTCTGTTCCTCTTCAAACAGGATTGGCGTACGTCGATCAACCGGTTTGCCGAGGCTATGACCCTTTTCGCCGTCGCATGCGCGGGCATGTTTCCCTTACTGCATCTCGGTCGGCCATGGCTCTTCTACTGGATCATGCCGTATCCGAACACGATGAAGATGTGGCCTCAGTTCAGGAGCCCGCTGGTCTGGGACGTGTTTGCTATCTCGACCTATGCGCTGGTCTCACTGATGTTCTGGTACACCGGACTTGTTCCTGACCTGGCCTCGATGCGGGACAAGGCGACCCGGAAGGTGCAGAAGATCGCCTACGGTATTTTTGCCATGGGCTGGCGGGGATCGGCGCGCCATTGGCACCGCTACGAAATCGCCTACCTTCTGCTTGCCGGCCTGTCCACGCCACTGGTTCTCTCTGTACACAGCATAGTCAGTCTCGACTTTGCTGTTTCGGTATTGCCCGGCTGGCACGCAACGATCTTCCCCCCGTACTTCGTGGCCGGCGCGATCTTCTCCGGCTTCGGCATGGTCTGCACGTTGATGATCCCGATCAGGAAGCTCTATGGGCTGGAAGACATCATCACGACCCGCCATCTCAACACCATGGCGAAGATCATGCTCGCGACCGGCCTGATGGTCGTATACGGCTATAGCATGGAGGCCTTCTTTGCCTTCTACAGCGGCAATGGGTTTGAGCGCTTCATGATGCACAACCGCATGACGGGTCCGTACGGCTTCTTCTACTGGATGCTCATTTTCTGCAACGGCCTGTCCATTCAGCTCCTGTGGTTCCGTAAAGTGCGGACGACTCCGTTGATGCTTTGGATTCTTTCAATCGTGGTCAATATCGGCATGTGGCTGGAACGCTTTGTCATCGTCGTTACGAGCCTTCACCGCGACTTTCTGCCTTCGTCCTGGGATATATATGTGCCGACCTTCTGGGACTGGGCTCTGTATGTCGGCACGATCGGCTTCTTCCTCTTCAATATTGTCATCTTCGTCCGCTGGCTTCCTATCATTTCCATCTTCGAAGTCAAAGAGTTGATTCATAAGAACAAGCACGCTCGGCGCAGTCATGAGTGAAACAGTCAGAGAGAAAAAACTGTACGGCCTGACGGCGGAATTTGATTCGCCCGAAGCGTTGATTGTCGCGGCGGAAAAGATCCGTGATGCCGGCTACAGGGACATCGACGCGTTCACGCCGTTCCCGGTTCACGGGCTGACTGAGGCCATGGGCGTGAAGCGTTCGTGGCTGGGGTGGCTTGTGCTTCTCGGCGGAGTGTTGGGCGGAAGCGGAGGTCTCTATCTGCAGTACTGGATCAACGTTATCGAGTTCCCGGTGAACATCGGCGGCCGGCCTTTCTTCAGTTGGCCGGCGTTCGTCCCGGTGATCTTCGAGTGCACCGTGCTCGGGGCCGCTCTGTTTGCCGTGTTCGGCATGTTCGGACTCAACGGCCTTCCGCGCCCGCATCACCCGATCTTCGACGCCGAAGGTTTCGAGCGCGCCTCGGATGACCGCTTTTTCATCGCAATTGAGGCTGGAGATCCGTGTTTTGATTTTGAAGAAACGCGCCGTTTCATGAACGGGCTTCAGGCAATGGCCGTGACGGAGGTGTACAGCGACGATGTCTGACCGTCTCACCAGAACATTAGGCTGGCTTGCCGTGATGGTTGCGGCGCCGCTCGTTTCGTCGTGCGAGATACGGCAGGAAATGTGGAATCAGCCGAAATACGAGCCGTATGAAGTGTGTGATTTCTTCGGCGACCGTCTATCCGCGCGCCCGCTGGTGGAAGACTCCGTCGCCCGCGGCCAGTTGGACATCGACGATGTGTTCCACACCGGTCTGACGGAAAGCGGATTCGTGACGGAGTTTCCGCTTGAGGTCACCCCCGAGTTGTTGGCGCGGGGCCGCGAGCGCTACGACATCTACTGTTCCATGTGCCACGATAAGACCGGCAGTGGAAAAGGCATGGTTGTGCAGCGGGGTTATAAGCAGCCTCCGTCGTACCACTCAGACCGCCTGCGGAACGATCTGCCCATTGGCTATTTCTACACTGTGATAAAGAACGGTTTTGGCGTGATGCCTGCATACGGTTACCAGATCAAGGCGGAGGACCGCTGGGCCATCGTGGCTTACGTGCGCACTCTGCAGGTCAGTCACCATGCAAACATTGATGTGCTGCCGGAGGCGCTTCAGGAGAAACTCGGAGGTCTGGAATAGAGGCTATGTCAGCAGGTATTCAGAACGCGATTTACAGAATCAGGAAGATCGCACTCGCAGCCGCAGTGCTGGGAACGGCCGCCGCCCTCGTCGGATTTTTTTCGGCGCGTGAGGATTTTTACCGGACGTATCTTATTTCCTTCCTTTTCTGGTGGGGAATCAGTCTCGGTTCCCTGGCCCTGATCATGATTCATCATGTGGCCGCAGGACGCTGGGGTTTCGCGGTGCGCCGCATCTGTGAGGCTGCGATTCGGACACTGCCGGTCATGATCGTCCTGTTTCTGCCTATCTACCTGTCGAGATACAACATCTACGGGTGGTTGGGACATAGCGAAGGACCGCACCACGAGGTGGTCGATGCGAAGCGTCTGTATTTGAACGACGGCTTCTTCACGGTCCGGGCGATAGGCTACTTCGTCATCTGGTTGCTGATGGGGCGGTTTCTCGTCGGCCGTTCGTACAGGCAGGATGAAAACGGCGACCCGAGCATCAACCGTGGACTGGCCAGGCTGAGCGCGCCGGGACTGATCGTCTACATGCTGACTGTCACCTTCGCTTCGGTCGATTGGGCGATGTCGCTTGAGCCCGAGTGGTTTTCTTCAATGTACGGGATACTCTTCGTCGCCGGACAGGCTCTGTCCGTTCTGGCCTTCTCTATTATCCTCCTGACCCGGCTGCGCCGCGAGGAACCGCTCGCAGGCATTCTTAAGCCGGTCTATTTTCATGATCTGGGGAACCTGATGTTCGCCTTTACGGTGTTCTGGGCGTACATCACCTTCAGCCAGTACATCATCATCTGGGCGGGTAATCTCCCTGAAGAAATTCCGTGGTTCATGAACAGGTCCGGGAGAGGCCTTGTAGGTGTGGCTGTGTTCCTGACCGTTTTCCACTTTGCCGTTCCTTTTCTGATCATGCTTTCGCGCTTGTCGAAGCAGAGGGCTCACATCATACGCGTAATGGCCATCTGGATGTTCGCGGTCCGGTTCGTCGATCTGTACTGGATCATTTCGCCGGCCTTCAACCCGAAGTCACTGCATCTGCACTGGCTGGATTTCGTGATGCCGTTTGCCGTCGGAGGCATTTGGATGACGGTGTTCTGCACGCTGCTGGCGAAAAGACCGATTCTGCCACAGCATGACCCGCGCTTTCCGTTGCGACAGCAGGAGAAATAGCGACAGATGACATCTGAGAAGACCAAGGCAGTGAATCCGAATCCGGACTACCGGGACCGCGATATCCGCGTACGGAATATCGTGATCTTCCTCGTCGCGATGGGCATCGTCTGCGGAGGAACGATGGTCGGCATGCTCTACTATCTCGGACGGGAAAGACGGAACTGGCAGCAGCAGTGGGGTGATTCGCCGCAGATCATCAGTAGTCTGCCCGAAGGGCTTCGCCTGCAGGTGAATGAGAAGGCGGATCTCCTTGAACAGCGCGCATATGAGAATCAGGAACTCCGGAAAACGGAATGGGTGGACAAAGACGCGGGCATTGCGCGCATTTCGATTGATGACGCGATGGCGCTCGTTGAGGAAATAGGCTGGGAGGGATCGTTTGCCTCGCCGACGGGAAAAGTGCAGAGCGCGGAAACGCCGACGCAGCAGTCAGTCGCTACGGACAACAGGCCATGAGCAAAACTCTGAACAGACGAACGGGATGGATCACAGTATGCCTGATACTGCTGGCGGGTTCCGTCACGTTCTCGGCGGAGGATCCGCAGGAGCAGCCGGCCTGGTCGCCGTCAGCTCAACCGAAATCGCTGAAGGGTGTTGGGTACGCCCAGAATCTGAATGCACAGCTTCCGCTCGATGCGAAGTTCCGCGGGGAGACCGGGCGCATAGTGAAACTTGGCGATTACTTCGGGGAGAAGCCTGTTGTGCTGGCGCTGGTCTATTACGAGTGTCCGATGCTGTGCAACCTGGTTCTCAACGGGTTGACGGATGTGCTTCAGCAGGTGCCTTTTGAAATGGGCCGGGATTTTGAAGTGGTCACGATCAGTTTTGATCATGAAGAGACACACGTTCTTGCCGCAGAGAAAAAACAGAACTACGTGAAGCGGTACGGCCGGCCGGGCGCGGAGGATGGCTGGCATTTCCTGGTGGGTGATGAGGCCGAAATAGAGAAAGTTACCAAAGCCGTCGGCTTCGATTTTTCCTATGACCCTGCTTCTGACGAGTTCATGCACGCCAGCGGCTTTACGGTAAGTACCCCGGCGGGAAGATTGTCTCACTACTTCTACGGCATCGATTATCCGCCGCAGGATCTGCGCCTCGCGCTGGTGGAGGCTTCGGATGGCGGTATAGGGTCTGCCGTGGATCAGTTCCTCCTCTTCTGCTATCACTACGATCCCGAGACGGGCCGATACGGTATGGTGATCAACCGGGTCCTCACGGTTGCCTGCATGAGCACGGTCGTGCTGCTCGGCTGCACCGTCGGCGGCTTCGTATGGAGAGAACGGAAACGAAACGTCCGCGGAACAGAGGGGGGGCAGTGAATCTTCTGAGCATATTGCCCGTATCCGCAAGCGCGTACGCGCAACAGGTGGATGCACTGTATCTGTTTCTCGTCGGAATGAGCGTGTTCTTTCTCGTACTCATCGGCGTTCTCATCACCATTTTCTCCCTGAAGTACCGGCGCCGTTCCGCGGGCGAAGTGCCGGCGAAAACGCGTTCTCACTACCAGCTCGAGATCATGTGGACGGTGATTCCGCTGATCCTTGTCATGGTGCTGTTCTTCTGGGGCGCACGGCTCTTCGTCAGGTACAGCATGCCGCCGAACGACGCGGTGGAAATTCTTGTTACGGGGAAACAGTGGATGTGGAAGATTCAGCATCCGGACGGCCGCCGCGAGATCAATAACCTGCATATTCCGGTCGATCAGGCGGTCAAGCTGACAATGACTTCGGAGGATGTGATTCACAGCTTCTACGTCCCCGCCTTCAGGGTAAAGGCGGATGTCTTGCCGGGGCGCTATACGACGCTCTGGTTCCGTCCCACCGAAGTGGGCCGCTATCATCTTTTCTGTGCCGAGTACTGCGGGACGGAGCATTCCCTGATGGGCGGTCTCGTCTATGTAATGTCCAAAGCGGATTTCGAAGTCTGGCAGAAGGCAGATGGTGGCGCGGCGGGTGTAGGGCAGTTGTCTCCTGCGGCAGCGGGTGAGGCTCTCTTCAAGGCGAAAGGCTGTGCCGCCTGTCATACAGAAACTCCTGCAGCACTGGCGCCGAGTCTGCACGGAATGTTCGGGCATACGGTGAAGCTGAATGACGGCACGGAGGTGACGGCGGACGAGAACTATCTCCATGAGTCCATCATCAACTCGCAGGCGAAGATCGTCGAGGGCTTCCTTCCAATTATGCCCGTGTTTCAGGGACTCCTCACCGAAGAGGAAATTCAGCAGCTCATAGCGTATATTAAGTCCCTTACAGCAGATAAGGGCGAAGGATCATGAGTGAAACACAGGCCACGACCGTAAATGAGACTAACTACCTCAACGCTTCATCGACTTTGAGGTCATGGCTTCTCACAGTCGATCACAAGCGTATCGGCATTCTGTACCTGGTGACGCTGACCGGCTTTCTGCTCATCGGCGGCATTGCCGCCGGTCTCATCCGCCTTGAACTGATCAATGCCTCCGGCCGGTTTTTCTCGCATGAGACGTACAACAAGATATTCACCGCGCACGGCGTAGTCATGATTTTCTTCTTCCTGCTGCCCTCGATTCCCGCGGTATTCGGGAACTTCCTTATACCGATCATGATCGGGGCCAGGGATCTCGCGTTTCCCCGGCTGAACCTGGCGTCCTGGTACATCTTTGTCATCGGCGGCGTCTTTGGTCTTTCGGCCCTGGTACTCGGCGGTGTTGATACCGGATGGACTTTCTACACGCCGTACAGCAGCACGTACGCGAACTCGCACGTCATCCTCACGGCTCTCGGCATTTTTGTCGCGGGTTTCTCATCCATCCTGACCGGCATCAACTTCATCGTGACCATTCACAAGATGCGGGCGCCCGGAATGACATGGTTCCGCCTGCCGCTGTTCGTCTGGGCGCACTACGCTACCAGCATAGTGATCGTTCTGGGTACACCGGTCATCGCCATAACGATCCTCCTCGTCGCGTGCGAGAGACTGTTCCATCTCGGCATCTTCGACCCCGCCCTGGGAGGGGATCCTGTTCTGTTCCAGCATCTGTTCTGGTTCTACTCGCATCCCGCCGTTTACATCATGGTTCTGCCGGGAATGGGCGTGATGAGTGAACTGATTGCCGCCTTTTCCAGAAAGCGGATCTTCGGCTACACGGTCGTAGCCATGTCGAGTATGGCGATCGCAATCATCGGCTTCTTCGTCTGGGGCCATCACATGTTTGTCAGCAGTCAGTCTATCTATGCGGGTCTCGTCTTCTCGTTCCTGAGTTTTCTTGTTGCCATCCCCTCGGCCGTGAAGGTCTTCAACTGGACCGCGACGCTGTACAAGGGATCAATCTCGTTCAAGACGCCCATGGTGTATGCGCTGGGCTTCATCGGGCTCTTCACCGTCGGCGGACTTACCGGACTCTTTCTGGCGACGGCCGCGGTCGACGTGCATGTGCATGACACGTATTTTGTGGTGGCCCACTTTCACTACGTAATGATCGGTGGCGCAATGATGGAGTTCCTGGGAGCCCTGCACTTCTGGTGGCCGAAGATGATAGGGAAGATGTACCCGGAGAGAGTCTCGCGCGCGGGGTCCATACTTCTTTTCATCGCCTTCAATCTGACGTTCTTCCCGCAGTTCATTCTGGGCTACATGGGCATGCCGCGACGCTATCACGTATACCCGCCGGAGTTTCAGCTTCTCCATCGGATGTCATCCCTGGGGGCCGGTCTCCTCTTTATCTCGTTTGCAGTCGTGTTCGGCTCACTCCTCTGGTCACTTGTGAAGGGGAAAAAGGCGCCTGCCAATCCGTGGCCCGCGAAGGGCCTGGAGTGGGAGACCTCGTCGCCGCCGCCGACATTCAATTTTGACAGGATTCCTGAAGTCACGGAAGAAGCATACGCGTATGAAACGCTTTTCGGAGACGAGCCCGGACCGACGAGTTAGCGGACATGTCTGAAGCACACTCCAACAATCTGGCGCATCACTTTGAGACGATGGAACAGCAGAAACAGGCATCCAGCCTGGGGATGTGGCTGTTTTTGGTCCAGGAAGTGATGTTCTTCGGCGGTCTCTTCCTCGGTTATGTCGTCTATCGAAGCATGTATCACGACGCATTCATTGCCGGGAGCCATCTTCTGAACGTCAAGCTCGGGGCGTTCAACACGGTTGTGCTGATTGGCAGCAGTCTGACGATTGCATTTTCGGTCAGGGCGGGACAGTTGGGAAGAAACAGGCAGATCCTCGGGTGGCTGGCGGCGACCCTTGTCCTTGGAGCCGTGTTTCTGGGTGTGAAGGGTGTCGAGTATGCGCACAAGTATCACGAACATCTCATGCCGGGACCGCATTTCCACTACGATGCCGCCCAGCATTCCGCGGGCGCACACGTGGACACCGAGGCCGTCGATCCCCACAAGGTAGAACTGTTCGTGTCATTCTACTTTGCGATGACAGGCCTTCATGCCACGCACATGATTATCGGCATCGGGCTGATCGTGTGGCTGATGGTGAAGGCGGCCCGAAGGAGATTCTCAAGCGACTACTACGCGCCTGTCGAGGTGTTTGGCCTGTATTGGCACTTCGTGGACATTGTGTGGATTTTCCTTTTCCCGCTTCTGTATCTGATAGGGAGGCACTGATGGCTTATACCGGACAGCACGTTACATCGATAAGGACGTATGTCACCGTGTTCCTGTGCCTCATGGCGCTGACCGCGTTGACCGTCTGGGTAGCTTTTATGGATCTCGGGTTCATGAACACGATCGTTGCGATGACAATCGCGGTTATAAAGGCCCTGCTGGTTGTTCTCATCTTCATGCATCTCAAAGACAACCCGAAGGTCCTGTGGATAGCGGCAGGAGGCGCGGCGGTGTGGCTGGCGATTATGATGAGCTTTACGCTTGCGGACTATCTGACCCGGCCGGCGTCGTATCTGGGGGGATGGTGAGGAACCCGCGGATCTGCCGCCCGCAAACGGTCCGGCCGGTCCTGCGTAGCCTCGACGGCCCGTCCCTACTATTTTTGAGGTCACATGCAGAAGCACTCTTTATCTGAATCGCGAGGAGCGATCATCGTCTGGCTCGCGATCGTCTGCGCGCTGATCGTAACCATGATCGGTGTCGGCGGCATTACGCGATTGACGGAGTCGGGGTTGTCGATGGTGGAGTGGAAGCCGATTCTTGGAACGATCCCGCCATTGTCGGATTCTGCGTGGAACGAGAAGTTCGACCAATACCGGCAGCACGCGGAATTCCGCCTCCGCAACGCTGACATGTCGCTGTCTGAGTTCAAGAGCATCTTCTTTTGGGAATATCTCCATCGTCTGCTTGGTCGCGGCATCGGCGTTGTCTACTTGGTCCCTTTTCTCTATTTCTCCGTCCGTAGACGATTGACGACGGGTCTCTTCATGAAGTTGGCAATTGGCTTCGTATGGGGTGGAGCCCAGGGCGTTCTGGGCTGGTACATGGTCAGGAGCGGGCTGGCGGAGAATCCGTACGTCAGTCATTACCGTTTGGTGGCCCACCTCATGGTAGCCCTCTTTCTACTGGGCTATCTGTTCTGGATAATGCTCGATCTCGTTCCGCGGACCCGCGACCGGATGGACGGCCCTGTTTCGTCTCCAAAGACGGCTTCCCTTTTGTTTCTCCTCCTGGTTTCCATTCAATGTGGATACGGCGCATTCGTTGCGGGCCTTGATGCAGGAAAGTCCTACAATACGTTCCCGAAGATGCTCGGACATTGGCTGGCGCCGGGATGGAACATACTGCAACCGATGTGGCGGAACTTCTTCGACAACGTGACACTCGTGCAGTTTATGCATAGAACGCTGGGATGGACCGTCCTCTTCTTTGCTCTCGGGCTGTGGCTGTTCGGCGTGAGGAAGCACTTCCAGCCGGGGGTCCGTCGCGCGATCAATCTCATTGGCGGATTCGCACTGGCCCAGTTCTTCCTCGGAATGCTCACACTCATCTACGCCGTGCCATTGGTGCCGGCGGTGATGCACCAGGTCTTGGCGAGCATCCTGCTGTGTGCCACAGTCTACCTGGTGCATGCCTCATTCCACCGACCGATAACCATCAACCATCAACCATTAACCATCAACCATTAACCATAAGCCCCCCATGATCTCCGCTTACATAGAACTCACGAAACCTCGAATCCTTCTGATGGTCCTCGTGACGACTGCCCTGGGTTTCTTCCTTGGTGCGCAGGGGGAGGGTGATCTGGCTCTTCTCGCCTGGACGCTGTTCGGCACGGGATTATCTGTCGGCGGATCGGGAGCGCTGAACCAGTATCTTGAGCGGGACACGGATGCGGTGATGGAGCGAACGAAGGGGAGGCCACTCCCGTCGGGCGTACTCCTTCCGTTTCACGCGCTGGCGTTTGGTACGCTGGCCGTTCTCACGGGTGTGCTGGTTCTGCTCTGGCGTGTGAATCTGCTTACAGCGTTTCTTGTTTTGCTGGCGGCGTTTCTCTACGTGCTGGTCTACACGCCGATGAAGAAGCTGACATGGTTTCATACTTCGGTCGGCGCGATCCCTGGCGCGATTCCGCCCATGGCAGGTTTCGCCTCCGCAGCGGGCAGTCTTGATGTCGGAGCATGGATACTCTTCGGGGTACTGTTCACGTGGCAGCATCCGCATTTCTATTCAATCGCCTGGATGCTCCGCGACGACTACGCAAAGGCGAGCGTACGGGTGCTGCCATTGGTCGATCCGACGGGTAATCGAACGCGACGGCAGGTTGCGCTCCATCTTCTGGTCCTTCTGGTCCTTTCGGTCCTTCCTTCCGTCCTCGGTTTATCAGGCGCAGTTTACCTCGTAGGCACGGCCCTTCTCGGATGCTGGATGCTTTGGGTCGGCTACGGCTTCATAAAGGAGACCAACCATCATTCAGCCCGTCGGCTTCTAAAAGCCTCTGTGCTGTATCTCCCTCTGTGGCTTTGCCTGACGGTAGGAGATATGATTCTTTGAAACCATTAACCATCAACCATCAACCATCAACCATGGGCGGCACCGGGTGGAAGTACATCTTCCAACAATAAACGCATCACTGAACGCGATGGCGGCAGTCCTCCTTATTCTCGGGAGGAGCGCCGTGAAGCGTGGCCGTGTCGGCCGTCACCGCACGCTCATGATCAGCGCCCTGGTCTGTTCGGCGCTGTTTCTGATCAGTTACACAATCTATCACTACCAGTCGACAGGCCCGACAAAGTACTCGGGGCAGGGGGTCGACCGGTATCTGTATTTTTTCATTCTCGCCACGCATGTTCCCCTGGCTATGGCTATCGTGCCTTTCAGTCTGCTGGCGTTATGGCAGGCGTTGAAAGGGAAGATTGAGAAGCATCGCAGGACGGTCAAATGGCTCTGGCCGACGTGGATATATGTGTCAGTGACGGGGGTGGCGATCTACATCATGCTTTATGTTCTGTAGCCGGGGACGTTGACCCCGGTGCTCAGCGGGTGGCCTATGAAAAAAGGGCACGCCTGAGCGTGCCCTTTCTCAGAAGTCTGGCGTCAGGATATCACCGTTGAATAACAACTGTTATGCCAATGGCATCGCCCTGATCGCGAACCGTCACTGTATTGTTACCCACTTTGCCGGTACTTTCGTAGACCGCCGTCACGCCTTCGGCGGCGGTGATGTTGCCAAGCGAAGTGTCGTCGGCAGTCCAGATCAGGGGGAGGAACAAGCTTGCGTCGGCGGCATTGGTCACGGTCCACGTCACCACCGCGCCAACACCTGTAAGCACATTGGTCGATGCCGAGAAGATGATGACGTTGCCGTCACTTGACTCGGTGGTCTCCTCGCAGCCGGTCATCAGGACCGCACCAAAAGCCAGTGACAAACACAGGAAAATGATCAGGGCATTGTTTTCAGTTTTCATTGTCTATTCCTCCGAGCGTTGTTTCATGAACTTTATGCTTTCTCTCTCCCTATTGCCAGAAAGGATATCATGGTGGTTACAGAAGATGTCCGCTTGCCGGTTCGTTCTCACCTGGCGCCGGATCGAATTCATCGTCGAGCGGAGGCGGCGGAGGTTTTCGCTTTGGCCGTTCACTTTCGGAATCCTCGTCCGCACTGACTTCATAGTCGATGACTTCGCTGATGACACTGCGCGTCGCGAGGGGCTCCTCAGGGGGCGGTGCAACGGCTTCATCTGTTGAGAAGCGCACGCCGGCAAGCCAGAAAACGGCGAAGACCGACGCGACGATCAACACGGTCCAGAAAACCACGGAATAAGCATCCATCTCTTTCAATTTCATCCGGACCAGGTCCTCCATCCTGAGTAGTCATAAGCACTGTAAGGATAGAAGGGCGGCGGGTGCCCGAGCAGACGGGTATCGTACTTGTAGCCTTTGACGAATCCTTTGCCGTCTGATCTTCCGACCACGCCGCGCCGATACTGGCCGAGACTTCCGTAAAGCCAGATGTAGGGCGTGCCAATGTTTTCATACTTACGGTAGGTGTTGAAGCCGTCACCGTCGTCTGTCACGAGAATAGCCGCGTGAACAGCGATGTCATCGAATCGCAGCGAGTCGGAGCGCCGGATCTCGACCTCTGTTCTGGCGACCAGCCCGACATAGTCATCCAGTACGCTCGGATCGAAGCTGGAGCTGTGCAGGTTATATCCATCGGCGGATTCGTACGTGATGTCATCGGTGAGCCTGATCGAGCCTTCGGACGCGAGCGTCATTTCACCATTCACTTTGCTCTTCTTCAGAACCACGTTTCCGTCAACATAGATGGCGCCATTGATGCTCGACAGCGTGCCCGTGGACGGCGCCTGCCAGGATCCTCCAACGCGTTTCTCGTAAGTGAAACTCCCGTCGTCGGAGAACTCGAACCGGTAGTTCCCGTTGAGCGCAAGTCCGCCGCTAAGCGCCTGCTGTTCAACGTCGGCAATAGGATCGAATTCCGGATCGTTGAAGAAGGGCAGGGGGGTGGCATTTAGCTGAAGCCCGCCCTGGAACGTGAGCGGGCTGGCGCCAGCCTGGTAGTTTACGGACGATGCAGCGGATCGGGTAAGCTCAGTGATTCTGGGGCGCGTGGGACCGCCTCCGTATATGTTGAGTTGATCGTTCACGTAGACCTGTCCGTCAAGGATGTCGCCTGGTCCGAAGTAGATGTTGTCGCCTCCTGAAGTCTCCTCAGAGTGCGTCGCATGCATATACGTGGCAAAGCTCTCGATCTCGGCTTCGATAGCCACGTTCTTCACGATCCCGTTTGCCGCTGTTCCCTGCGATACGATCGTATATCTCTTAATAGCTCCCGCGTTGGAATAGCCGGGCTTGTCATTGATCGTGACCTGATACGAACCTTTCGAGGTGGTGCCGCTCAGAATGATGGGTGTCGCCCCGTATATATCCGGGTAGGGCTCTTTAACTTTTCCGCCGCGCGCTTTAACAAGTTCCAGACCTGCTTCAGCCGTCCAGAACGCCTGCGCGCCGGCGATCGCGCGCCCTGTCTCAAATGCGTCCGCCGACGTGAGGGACATCAGACCCGCGCCAAGAAATGCGATAATGACAAGAACGATCAGGACCACTCCCAGAATCGCCCCTTCTCTCCCCTGATTCTTATGTTGGTGTGTTGTCTTCATAGTGAGTTCCTGAATGTCGTGACCGCGCTGACGCCGGTCGTTTCGCTGCCGCCAATGAGTGAAATGCTGACGCGAACCCCGACAGGAGAACCCGGCGGATACTTGATGGGAGTAAACACCGCGAGTCTGTTCTCAACGAGGGTAACTTCATCTCCTCCGGAGGAGGTGTCGGGGTCGAACATGAGATCGCCTGCACCGTTGTCATAGAACTGGACGGTTGGATCGGTGAACGTGTTTGTTGGCGCAATTCTTAACACCCCGGGGGAGGGAACGGTCGTGCGGGCATCGGAGGCCTCACGAACATGTTCCGAAATCATTCTCAGAGCGGCCGTCGCATCTCTCTGCACCTCCACGGCCTCGCTGTTTTTGACCCAGGTGAGATATCCGTAGTAGAGCATCGATCCCGCCGTGAGGGCCAGCACGGCCGCGGCCAGCGTGGCCACGACGAACTCGATCATGGAGAAGCCCCCGGTATGTGTGCTAGGGCGCATAGAATGTCTCCAGCGTTACGCGCTCGGCTGAATTCAACCGATAGCCCACATTCACTACAATGCGAAGATAATCGCGGGTGGCAGAACCCCCGTCCACGTCCATGTACTGCACGGTCGTCGTGATAGGAAGGCTGAGTCCGTTGATATTGACGGTTTCATTTGGATTACTTGCCGTGACGTTCCAGGGATTTCCCGGCGTTGCGGGAGGGGTCAGATAGCGGATGGAGAAGCCGTTTCCCGGACTCGGTTTCACGTCATCGTAATTAGAAGCGCGAACATCCTCGATGCGGCTGTTCGCGATTTCGAATGCGATGCGCTTGTTACGCTGGATGGAGACGCCTGCGCGGCTTTGGTAGAGATAGGACCCGCCCGCAATAGCTATAACCGCGAGCAGTACAGTCGCCATGGCGACCTCGATTAGAGATGCGCCCATGGAATGGCGTCGGCGCCTGACTCTGAGAGTCGTGCTCATGCCGCTCACTCACTGTACAACATAATAATCTTATCTCTGCCGTTATCGTCTGTAAAGACGACGCGGTCGGTCTGAATCCCGGTAACCGTCCATGGTCCGATCTTCTCATTCAGACCAACGACATCACCGTTTATGAAGGCAAGGGGCTGCGCGTCTTCAAGTATCACGCCCGTAAGCCGAAGGTTAACGTCTCTCACAACCTCGACCTCATCATCCTCTGCGCTGCGTTGCTCAATAGGGGCGGGCCCCGCTTTGGCTTTCGCCATAAGGGCGCCGCGTCTTTCATCAAGCGTCTGGGCGAGGGACTCCAGAACCTGGGCTGAAGACTGATTTGCCGATGCTGTCTCAAGGTACGAACGGGATCCCGACTTCGCGCCCCGCATGTTTGAGAAGATGAAAGCCAGAAGACAGATGAGTACAACCCCCAGGACTATCAACTTCACGCGATCCTGTTTTGAGACGCTCATATTTCTTCTCTCTCCATCCGTCTAGATGCCCAGGTCATAGAAGTAGAATTTCATTTCTCCGTAAAAGACGGGATCCGCGATGAGTTTCATAATTCTGAACTTGGCATTCTGCAGTTCAAGCAGGCTGTGCGACTGCTCCAGCCGCCCAAGAAAGGTCGTCAAAGCGGCCTGATTGCCTTCTCCTTTGACGGTAACAAGCAGAGCCCGCTCTCCGATGGAAACGGACTTGTCGGCCTCCTCGATGCTGAGCGTGTTGACCGTAAATCCGCTGGCGGCGGCGGCTTCATTAAGCTGAAGCCGGAGTTCTTCCGACGGTTCAGCTCTGGACTCGGGATCCAACCGGTACGCGGATATCGTCTCCCGGGCGAGTTCCAGGCTTCTTTTCACCTTTGGCAGCACCTGCACGACCTGCGAGCGATTGCGAAGCTCCCTTCCGGCCGACCAGCAGTAGAACTTGACAGAGAAGTGAAGCACGACAATGACAAGGACGGGGAGTACAAGCCACGCGGCCAAAACCCTCTTGCTTCGTCTGAAAATGCCAAGATCCATCTAGATATCCTTAGTCGCTAGTTCACAGCCGAACCGGATCACCAGCACGGCCTGGCCTTCGATTTTCTGCCTCTGGCTTACAACAGAGTGTATATTCCTGACCCGTTTGCTGAGTTCAGGGGCCGCCGCCCATTTTTCGAGAAGGTCTCTTTCATTGATTTCCTTGCCGGCAAGGCGCTCAGGAATGACGAGGTCAAAACTCATCTCAGCCGAGTCACGACTTACCTCGATATCGGTGATACGAACACCGAGGCTTAGAGGGGCGGAGAGGTCTTTCAGAATATGGGCGAGATATATGCGCCGATCAACGATGTTCTCAAGATCCGCAAGTTCCTCGGCGGCTTTCTGCACTTCATTTCGCAGGCCGTTGGCGTAGACCATGATGTCGTTGTGACCGGGGTGCATTTCCCGAAAAGTGGTTTGGATCCGGGACGCCTCTTTCCGGTCGTCGGTCGCTTTCACCAGCCGCCGGGTCACTCCGCTCACGACGACGACCAGGACGATGGCGCAGACAATGCAGTAGAAAACGACGAACCAGAAAAGCTGGTGTCGCTTATCCGCGGGCAGGACATCTTTGCGTATCAGATTGATCTTAAAGGAAGTCATTTCACTCTCTTCGCAATGCAAGGCCCATGCTGGATGTCATTACGCCGCTCATGATGTCACCGTCAGCCAGATGCTCAATGGCGGCTTCGCTCTTCCGGGCCCAGTCCGCATAGGGGTTCCACGCGCGGGCCGGGAGAGAAAGTTTCCCGTGCACTTTCTCCAGAAAGAGATCCTGCGAGGGAATCCGGCCTGTGAAGACCAGTTCGGTTACGGCGTTTCCACGGAGTTTATAAACATAGTATTTGAGTGCGTCCCGAACGCTCTCAATGAGGTAGTCCGTCGCTTCTTCCCAGTCGACGGATCTCGAGAAAATCGAACGGGGATACGGACAGCCGTCCTTGGCAAGAATGATGATATCCACATTCCGCCGCGAAAGATTTGTGATGCATACCGCGTCCCCGTTTTCGGGCAGACGGCACATCCTGAGAAAGAGATTGGAGACGGAGGCGGCGCCGACATCCACTATGACGGGATACAAGCCGGCCATTTTCAAAATGCTGAGATGCCGCTCGATGTCGCGACGGGGCACCGCCACAAGGAATCCCTTCGCTCCCCGTGCTTCGGACTGGCCCGGTGTGTAACACACATGCCAGTCGAGATAGATGTCCTTCGGCGGAATCTGCAGTACCTCTTCCGCTTCCAGCGTGAGCGCGGACTCCATTTCCTCGGGCGCAAGATGCGGAAACGTGAAGGGTTTCAAGGTGAGCGACCGCGTCCGCAGACAGGAGCAGACGGTTCGGGAAGGAAGTTTACAGCGATGCCACAGTTTCTTGATGGACCCGGCGATCTGGACTTCCGTCGCGTGGGTGTCGAACTCCGCCCAACCCACATGCGTCAATTCGGGTTCCCCGGGATTGTCAAAGGAGAAGCGGATAGCCGAAACCGATCCGTCGGCGATATCTATGCCGACGATATCCTCTTCTCTCGATAAGGCTGGTATCAACTGTGCCAACGTCTTCCCCCGAAGGAAACTCCAGCTGCCTCTCGGACAGCCGCAGGGGATTTC
>JAHIZV010000126.1 GCA_018814445.1 Verrucomicrobiota bacterium
ATGATGAAGAAAATGACTCCTGTTACGCGGTTGAACGCATAGAAGCTGTCGGCCGGATAGTCGGGATGCTTGGCCAGGACTGCTTCGCGGGGAAACCAGCCGTCCCAGACAAACCACAGAGCCAGAACAAGCAGAACGAGCGCTGCTATCAAATACGTTTTCGTCCCCTCAACGTCATACCTTCTGGCCATGTCATCCCCGCTTTCAGTCAGCTTCACATTTCCGCGATTCGGACGCTCCAATCTAGCATCAGGACAGTCTGCTCTTCAAGTCGGTAACACGCTGAAGGAGCACGGCGGAGGCATTTGCTACCGGGACTTCCTCTACCTCTCCGGTTTCACGGCACTTGATCTCTACGACGCCTTTCGCCAGCGACCTCTCACCCACACTCAGCCGGAGCGGCAGGCCCACTAGATCCGCGTCTTTGAATTTCACGCCCGGCCGATCGTCCCGATCGTCGAAGAGCACTTCTATGCCCGCGCTCTCAGCCTCCGTCACAATCTCATCGCAGACACGCATGGTTTCCGGATCCTGCGCGCTGATGGCAAGTACTTCCACTTCGTACGGGGCGACTGACATCGGCCAGACAATCCCGTCCTTATCATGAGACTGTTCTATAACGGCCTGGAGAGTCCTCGTCACACCGATGCCGTAGCATCCCATGATGACCGGCTTTTCTTTGCCGTCCGCATCCAGATATCTCGCGCCCAATGCTTCACTGTATTTCGTTCCGAGCTTGAAAACGTGCCCCACCTCAACACCCCGCTGCTCCACAAGGTGTCCGCCCTCACATCGAGGGCATCCGTCGCCGGCTTTTGCGAAGGTCAAATCCGCATACTCCTTCACCTTCGCGTCCCTATCGAGATCCACATTCACGATGTGAGCGTCTTCCTTGTTAGCGCCCGTTATTGCGCCTCGGATGCCTTTGAGTTTGATGTCGGCATACACCGGAATTCCAAGTCCCACCGGACCGGCAAAGCCGACTGGCGCTCCTGTGGCCTCTTCTATCGTGGCGTCATCAGCAAGCTCGACGGCGCCCGCATTAAGCGTACGGGCCAGTTTGATTTCATTGATCTCCCGGTCACCGGGACACAGGACGGCAACGGGCTTCCCGTCAACCACGTAGATCAGCGTCTTTATCTGACGGCCCGGTTCGCTTTTGAAGAACTTCGCGACCTCCTCGATCGTTCTTGTTTCGGGCGTCCGCACCTCATCGATCGACTTGTCCGCACCCTCAAAGACTCCACCCGAATTCGTCCTGCTCTCCGCCCTCTCCAGGTTTGCCGCATAGCTGCAGCCATCGCATTCCACAATGCCGTCTTCGCCGGAGTCCGCCAGGACCATGAACTCGTGTGATGAACTGCCGCCCATCGCGCCCGTATCCGCCTCGACGATCTTCGTGCGCAGGCCGCAACGCTGGAATATCCGCGCGTACGCCTCGTACATCGCATCGTAGCTCCTCTGCGTCGCGTCCCAGTCCGCGTCGAAGCTGTATGCGTCTTTCATGATGAATTCTTTCGCGCGCATGAGACCGAAGCGGGGACGGATTTCATCACGGAACTTCGTCTGAATCTGGTAGAAGTTTCTGGGCAGATCTCTGTATGAAGCAATTTCGCGTGCGGCTAGATCGGTAATGATCTCTTCGTGCGTCGGCCCGAGAACAAGTGCCCGGCTCTGCCGGTCCGAAATCCTGAACATGACGTCTGCCATCGCGTCAAGTCGACCCGTCCTTTCCCATATTTCCGCCGGTTGGAGTGCAGGCATAAGCACCTCAAGGGCGCCGGCCCTGTCCATTTCCTCCCGGATAATCCGCTCCACTTTTCTCAGGGCTCGCAGGCCCATCGGCAGGAACGTATACAACCCCGCGCCAAGCCGTCTTATGAGCCCCGCGCGAAGCATGAGCTGGTGACTGGCAATCTCCGCTTCCTGCGGAACTTCTCTAAGAGTCGGAATTAGTTGTTTTGACCAACGCACAATAAAACCTCCACTGGTTCGGTCTCTGCAAAACAGATTGAATAGACATGCCGGAATCTCTACTCTTTGTTCTATCTGAAAAACCTGCTTTCACAGGCAAAAGCCGGGCAGGAGAATAGAACACGCATGCGCCTCGTTCAAACATCTTTCAGGCACGTGACCCTCTTTCGCTCCGCGATGCGCAAGGCTCGCGGGCCTGTTCTCGTTCTCATTCTTGTGCTGTCGTGCCTCTTTTCCCATCCCGCCGGGGCGGATGTAGCTGACCAGACTTTCTCTCCGCCGTGGCTACACACGCAAATCCAGGCGATTATCAGCACCAATACCGCCGTGGAGCCGGAACCCCCTCCTCCCCCGGCCCCGGATCCCGACGAGGAGGCCCTGCAACTGCTGAAACAGGTACTGTCTACAAATATCAGCGTAGCGCACTTCCCTGCTCTCCATCGAATGGCCGACATCGAACAGGAGGTCGAACTCGACCTGCAGGCGATATCTCTCCAATTCGATGCCGAGCGGCTGAGAGCCCTGATGGAGAAAGCCAACGATCTGACTCGGGCGGGAAAGACCCAGCAGGCTATCGACGCACTGCAGTTGTCCCTGGAAGACTTCACAGACGAGAATGCCCTCTATACGATCAACCATCGGCTTGGAACACTCTTCTTCCGCCAGGCCAACTACATCGACGCCCGGAAGTTCATGGAGGCAGCTCTGAGTTACAAGCCCGCCAGTCCTTCTCTCGTCTGCAACATCGCGGCTGTGGCCCTCACCATCGGAGATGTCGACGGAGCTCTCGAGAAGCTGGACGCCCTGGATATACCTCTAATTTCAGAACGCGGTGTACTCTTCAGCGTCCATTTCAATTATGCATGCGCATTCAGCCTGAAAGGACAGAAAGAAAAGGCCATCCACAGCCTGATGCAGGCCGCCTCCATCAGTCCTCAGTCCGTCTATGCCTCCCTTGGAGACACCCAGCTGGATGCTATCCGGAACGACACGCGTGTCCTGGCTCTGACGGACAGTCTTCGCAAAGCCCTTCAAACGGGCGCTCCCGCACCCGCCGCCCCGGAGTCCACCCCAACGCCGGTAGCACAGGCAACATCATCAGGGACACCCGAGGAAGCGGATATTGAGGAAGTGGAAGAAGAACTTGTCCCGCAGGAGGAGGACTACCTTCGACTCCGTCTGGAGGCCGAGGAGCGCTTCAGTTCCCCTCCTTTCGACCGTGCGCTGAGACTTCTCCTGCGGGAGCCGGGCCGGCGTCAGACCGTGCGAGATGTCCGCATTCCGGGCACGTTCTGAATCAAGTATTGCTTTTGTCTTCCGACTTCCCAAACTGTCATTTGTTTCAACCACATATCCGGAGGCTCGATAGATGCAGAAGATTTATCTTTGCGGTCCCATCATGGACGAATATGAAGGCGAAGCGCGCGCATGGCGTGAAACGGCGAAAGGACTTCTGAAGGACCGTTTTGTCCTGCTCGACCCGATGCGCAGGAACTTCAAGGACCGCGAGGTCGACAGCGCGAACGAGATTGTTGAATTTGATTTGCAGGATATCAGGACCGCCGACATCGTTCTCGTCAACTACAGCAAATCTTCGGTCGGCACGTCCATGGAAGTGTTCTATGCCTCGCAGAACCTGGGCAAGTTCGTCGTCGCGTTCTCGCCTTTCACCTTCAAGGACTGCAGTCCCTGGATGGTCAAGTTCTGCACAAAGATTCTGCCCTCGCTGGAGACGGCCGCCGAGTATATCAGCGATCACTTCCTGACGAACAGTCCCGGCTGATTCACTGCGCGCGGTTCCCGATCAGTTCGTTGATCTCCCGTTTCCTCAGCGGACGCGACTGTCCCGTTCGCAAATGGCCCAGTTCGATGCTGCCGATACGCACCCGCCTCAATCTCCTCACCCCGACCCCGAAATGATCGAACATCCGTCGGATGTGCCGGTTTCTCCCCTCCTTCAGGATGATGCGGTATTTCACGCCCGCCGCGTCCGAACTGACTGCGACAATGCGAACAGCCTTCAGCAGCTCACCTTTTGAGAGCACTCCCTGTGTAAAACAACTCAATTCCGCGGGAGTCAGGGGCCGCTCAACCCACGCAGAGTACTCCTTCTCAAGTTCGTAGCGGGGATGAGACACGCGATTCGCAAACTCTCCGTCGTTCGTGACGATGATAAGTCCTTCACTGTCCCGGTCGAGTCGTCCAACCGTGTAGATTCTCTCCCTGACTTCAGGGAAGAGCCTCAGAAATGTCTTCCTGCCTTCGGGATCGCTCGATGTGCACAGCACGTCCTTCGGCTTATTGAGGAGAAAATACAGGAGCGATTGAGGAAAGACTTCCTTACCGTCAACCTTGACGTTAGCCGTCGCCGGATCTATGCGGACCCCCTGCTCGGTTACCGTCTCGCCGTCCAGTTGAACACGGCCTTCACTGATCAGCCGTTCGCAGAAACGTCTCGAGCCTGCTCCGCATTCCGCAAGGTACTTCTGCAGGCGCAGATCAGACTTCCGGCTTGGTTTTTCTGAGGCCAAGCGCTCTGTCGCCTTCCTTCCACTGACCGCGTTTCGTAAGGAGATCAATACGTTCGTAACGCTTGAGAACGTTCCGCTTCGTCACAATCTTGTTGGCTGCCTTAAGGCTGGGATGCATCGACATTTCAAAACTCCAGTCTTCTGATTTCGTTCCGGCCCGGTCATTCCACGCTCTTCGTGAAACGACCACCCCGAGGGCTACTGTGAGAATACCGCCTCTTCATCTGAGGATTCCCGCTGAGGGCCAGAAAGCGGAGACGATTACCATAAATAGGCCCCAAGTCAAAAATAAACGTGAAAAAGGTTAAGCCGGGATCCCGGCTAGAGGTCAAAACAGCGAACCTGAGGGGCCAGCAACCAGTGCCGTTTCTCAGCGACGTTACGCAGTACATCGCGGCAGAATGCCGTCAGTTCCGCGCTCCAGCTATCCCCGCGCCTCTTCCTCTGTCGCGTTCCGTAAGCCACACGCCCGCCAGTCTTCTCAACATTCCGGAGCCCGAAGACTCCCTCGCCCCCGGCGGCCTCCCAGGCGATTGCTATTTCGTCGAGAACTCCCCGCACGCGGCGCCTCACATCCATATCCATCAGTAGACCTGTTCCGTCAAACAACCGGTTCAGATCCAGCACCCAGACCAGGCTGTCGTCCTCTGTGATCCACGACATCGCGCGCACCGTCTGCGAACTCAGCATATGAAACACCGATGCTCCGGCCGGAACATTCCTGTCAGCATGACGCAGCGGATTCACCGCCGTGCTGATGCCGGTCCGCCTCTCCATATACGAGAAGGCCGCGTTTTGCTCACCGATCGTCCACAACGCCTGCGATATCGAGGCAGTAATTGTCGAATAGTGGAAGCCGGTCGCCTCAGCCTCACCCAGAACACCCCGGTAAGATTCCGCAATGCCACGGGCCACTTCGCGAAGCGCGTGCTCCTCGACATCAAGCCGCAAGCCCGCATCCGTCATGTCGTTCAGGAGATAATGTTCCACCGCGTGGCAGGAACCTTCGGCATTCACTTTGAGATTCCAGATCATCCTCTGCCTATGAGTCCTTCGACTTCGCTCAGGAACTGGTTCACGTCGCGGAACCTCCGGTAGACGGAAGCGAACCGGACGTATGCGACCTCATCCAGTTTCTCCAGGCGGTCCATCACCTTCTTCCCTATCACCGTGCTCGGGACCTCGCGCTCGTACTCATTCTCGACCTCGCCGATGATGCTGTCGACCATCCCCTCGATCTGCTGGCTCGAAATCGGACGCTTTTCACACGCCCGTGTGATGCCGCTCAGAAGTTTGTGTTTGTCGAGATCCTCGTAACGTCCGTCACGCTTCGTGACGCGCAGGTTGGCCTTGACGACTTCCTCGTATGTCGTGAAACGGTGCGCGCAGTTCAGACAGGTTCGCCGGCGCCTGATCACTGTTCCATTCTTCACCGAACGGGTGTCGATCACCTTATCTTCCGAATGCCCACATTTCGGACAGCGCATGGAATCCTCCCTCCGCCTGACAGCAGTACTGATAGTGTCATCCGCTCAGTAACATACGACATGTTGTGCCGTCAAGTCCGCCACGATCAACAAAACGGCGGTGTACGTTGCCCTCAGGACTTCCGCACACCGCCATTTCAGTGTCTTTCTTCACCGGCGGATCACCCGCCGGAGTTGAGAACTATTATTTCTTCTTTGCCGCTTTCTTCTTCGCCGGCTTCTTCGCTACTTTTTTCTTCGCGACTTTCTTCTTCGCCGGTTTCTTCGCTACTTTCTTCTTCGCGACTTTCTTCTTCGCCGGCTTCTTCGCGACTTTCTTCTTCGCGACTTTCTTCTTCGCCGGTTTCTTCGCGGCTTTCTTCTTCGCTACTTTCTTCTTCGCAGCCATGCTCCTCCGCTCCTTCCTTCCCGGACTTCATGTCCGAGTTGAGACTTCGCCGCCCGAGCATCACCATGACGCTTTGCGGCATGTCGCCTTGCTTCAGGTCCGCTGCATCATCAGCGGTACCCAAACTCAAAGTCGTCTCTCAAAGAACTTCACCAGCCTCCCGATCGACCGCCCCGCTCTGGCTCGTTACGCTCTCGTAACTTGCTATTAAAATATGTCGCGCATGTATTACAGTCAATGGCATAGCATTGTTTTTAGAACATTTCGCATCCTGCCTGAAATAGTAGGCAGGGATCACTTTCCTCTTCTTATTCCCGCAGAGCCGCTCACGAACATCAGTCGAGTCTCTCGGGACCGGCGTCTTCGATATGGGTCGGGATTCTGCTCGTCCGCCACTTCCCCGCCGTCTGCCGCGACGCGTCACCTGCGCGCGCTGTTATGCTAAACGTCTCGGACTCGGTGAATAGTGCGCCACGGGATACGACGGTGAAGCAATCAGCGAATGCGGTGGTGCTCGGAAACGAAGACGGCGCGGAGAATATCGTAGGACTCATCTATCCTGTCGTTGACGATGAGATACTGATACTCATGCCAATGTTCCATCTCCGCCTCGGCTCGCTGAAGTCGGCGCTCGATCACGTCTTTCTCGTCCTTTCCGCGTCCCCACAGACGAAGCTGAAGATCCTGTATTGAGGGTGGTGCGATGAACGCATCAACGTAGGACTGTTTGAGCGGATCACCTTCATCGCAATGAGCAAGATAGTTCCTGATCAGTCCCGCCCCCTGTACGTCAATATCCATAAGAACGTCTTTTCCAGCACTTAACGCATCCAGCAGAGTCTGCTTCAGCGTTCCATACCAGTTATCATGAACCTTCGCGAACTCGATGAATTCTCCTGCCGCTTTGCGGTCGTCGAACTCCGCGTCCGAGAGGAAGAAGTAGCTCTTGCCATGCACTTCACCCTCCCTGGGCGCACGTGTCGTGCATGACACGGAATAGACAACGTTATCGAACTCGCGAATGAGACGGTCACAGAGTGTAGTCTTCCCCGCGCCGGACGGCGCGGACACGACGAGCAGAAGCGGTTGTTTCGTATCCTTGATCATTCTACATTCTGGAGCTGTTCCCTTACCCGTTCCAGTTCAGCCTTGAAGCTGATCACCTGGTTCACAATGAACGTGCTGTTGGCCTTTGAACCGATCGTATTGATCTCCCGGAACATCTCCTGTGCGAGGAAGTCAAGAGACCTTCCGGTTGCCTCTTTGGACCTTAGCAGTTTTCGTGCCTGCTTGAGATGACTTTCGAGCCGAGTTACTTCTTCTGTAATATCACACTTGTCGGCATAGATTGCGATTTCTTTCAAAACCCGCTCATCGGTTGACACACAATCGATTCCCGCTTCCGCAAGACGCTTCACCAACATCCGCTGATACCGCCGGCTGACGTCCGGCGCCTTGCTTCCGATCTTCTCCACACAGGAACTCAGATCGTCAAAACGCCGTTCGATATCCTTCTGCAACTCCCTGCCCTCGGCGATCCGCATCTTGACGAGACCCGTAACGGCAAGCTGCAGCGCTTTGCTGATGATGCGCCACATCTCCTCCGTGTCTTCTTCCTGTCGATCAAACTGAACCGCATCCGGAAGGGAAAGAAGCTCACGCGCCCCGATATCATCGTTCAACTTGAACTTCGCGCACGTTTTTCTGATGGCTTTAACATACGCTTCGACCAATGCTTCATCGATCTGAACCGACTTTGCCCTCGCCGCTTTCGACCATGACATGGATATCTCGCCGGTGACGCGCCCCCTCGTCATATGCCGCGCCAGGGCGTCCTGAACGCGCGATTCGAAAACCATCAGGTTCCGAGGCAGGTGAAGATGGACGTCCAGCTGCTTCCGATTGACGGAACTCAGTTCCACCGTAGCCGTCACTCCCGCCGAGGTTGCCTCGCCCCGACCGAAACCTGTCATACTTCTGATGCTCATTTTTTCCTGCTTCCGCCTTTTCGTGACCGCGCAGACTTCCATTCGGCCACCTGCTGAACGTCTTTATCACCGCGTCCGGACATGTTTATGACGATTAGATCCTTCTTCTTCCACCGTCGGGATTCCTTTATTACATAGGCAACCGCATGGGCGCTCTCAAGGGCCGGAAGAATGCCCTCCCATCGGCAGGCGGCATCAAATCCCTTCATCGCCTGGATGTCGGTCACGTAGGTATACTCCGCTCGCTTCAGATCGCGCAGAAGACTGTGCTCGGGACCCACGGCCGCGTAGTCCAGACCCGCGCTCACGGAGTGCGTCAGCCCGATCTGCCCGTCCGCGTCCTGCAACACATACGTCTTGGTGCCCTGAAGGATGCCCATCCGACCGCCGGAAAAGCGCGCGGCATGTTGTCCCTTCTTGATCCCCAAGCCCCCGGCCTCCACTCCGATCAAGCGGACGGCTTCATCCTTGATGAAGGGATAGAAGATTCCGATCGCGTTGCTCCCGCCTCCGACACACGCAACGATAGTGGTCGGCAGACGACCTTCCTGTTTCAAGATCTGTTTGCGCGTCTCACGCCCTATGACGCTCTGGAAATCGCGGACCATCAGGGGATACGGGTGCGCTCCGAGCGCGGAACCGAGCACGTAGTACGTACTGCGGACGTTGGTGACCCAGTCCCGCATCGCTTCGCTGATCGCCTCTTTCAACGTTTCCTGTCCGGCGGTCACGGGCACCACCTTCGCTCCGAGGTTCTCCATGCGGAACACGTTGAGCGCCTGACGCTCCATATCGACGCGGCCCATGTAAACGACGCATTCCATTCCGAACTTCGCGGCGACGGTTGCCGTCGCAACTCCATGCTGTCCCGCGCCTGTTTCGGCGATGACGCGTTTCTTGCCCATGCGCCGGGCCAGGAGAATCTGACCGATGCAGTTGTTGATTTTATGCGCGCCGGTGTGACAGAGGTCTTCGCGCTTGAAGTAAACGCGCGCGCCAACTTCCATGGACATCCGCTCGGCAAAGTACAGGGGCGTCGGCCGGCCCGCGTACTGCCGCAGATAGTGCTTCAAATCACGCTTGAAGGAAGGATCGCGCTGCGCCCTGTGATACTCGCGCGTCAACTCGTCAAGCGGCGCCATCAGGGTCTCCGGCACATATATGCCGCCATAGGGTCCGAAATGACCCCTGTTGTCAGGCTCTGTTATACCATGCGGCATGCTTCGATGAATTCCCTTACCTTTTCTAAATCCTTACGCCCCGGGCTCGCCTCAACGCCGGAACTTACGTCCACACCCCAGGGATGAACCATGTCTACGGCCTCCCCGACGTTCTCCGGCCGCAATCCACCCGCCAGAAGCACATTCTTCGGCGAGTTTCGCACGAAATCCGCGGCCACACTCCAATCAACGGTCTTACCAGTGCCTCCCGGAGATTCGGTACTGTAGCTATCGACCAGAAACGCGTCAACGGGATACGAATTGAGCAGGGCCAAGTCACAGCGATCAAGATGAACGGCCTTCCAGATGCGACCTTCCAGTTCTCCGCAATACGCGGGCGTCTCGTCGCCATGCAGCTGAACGACGTCCAGTCCCGCGGTCGCCGCAGTGTCTCTCACGACATCAAGCTCCTGATTAACAAACACGCCCACTTTCAGTATCGCCGCCGGCATGCCCTCGACCCACCGGGATACCTCCGCGGGATCAACGCACCTCGGGGATCCCGGCCAGAAGATGAAACCCATTGCGTCCGGACCGAACGACGCGACAGCTTTTGCGTCAGCTTCGTTCGCGCATCCACAGATCTTTACGAAGAGGCCCATGCCGCTCCCATCAACTCCTTCACTGCAAGACTCACATCAGGTTGTCTCAGAAGCTGCTCGCCGACGAGCACCGCATCGACACCGGCCTGCTGAAGTCTCAATACATCTTCACTGCTTCGTATACCGCTCTCACTGACAAAGACGTGATCGTCGGGAACGCTCTCCCTTAATCGAAAAGACGTTTCCAGGTTCACTTCGAAGGTCTTCAGATTCCGGTTATTGACTCCTATGATCCGCGCGCCCGCATCCAGTGCGGCATCCAGTTCATCCTCGCCGTGCACTTCTACCAGAGGATCGATTCCGGCCTCTCTGCAACAAGTCATCAGGCTCTCCAGTTCCGCGCGCTCAAGAGCGGCCACGATCAGCAGAAGAAGCGATGAGCCCAGGGATACTGCGTGCCACACCTGCCAGGCATCAACGACGAACTCCTTGTAGAGCATTGGCAGTTTGACCGCGGACCTCACCGTCCGAAAATCGCTCTCCCCCCCGCCGAAGTACTTCTCGTCCATCAGGCAGGATATGGCCTGTGCCCCTGCCGACTCGTATCCCCGCGCTATGTCCGCAGGATCAAACGGCTCACGGATGGATCCCGCCGACGGCGACCGCCTCTTCACCTCCGCAATCAGACCGATCGGCACTCCGCGAAGGGCGTCGAAGAAGGAAGGCCGGACGGGATGCGCCAGCGCGTTCGTCCGGACTGCCTGGATCGATTCATCCTGCTTCCGTTGCGCGATCTCCTCGCGCTTATTTGCCACTATTTGCCGCAGAATGTTCATCGGCCTGCTGTTTCTTAAGATAACCTTCAATGAATTCGTCGAGGTCCCCGTCCATGACGGCCTCCACATTCCCTTTTTCGATGTTCGTTCTGTGGTCCTTGACCATCGTATACGGCTGCATCACGTAAGACCGGATCTGGCGCCCCCAGGCAATATCGCCCTTGTCGCCATAGAACTTCTCCATCTCTTTGCGCTGCTTATCCATCTCGTAGTCGTAAAGGCGGGCCTTCAGCATTTTCATCGCCTTGTTGCGGTTGCTGTGCTGCGAGCGCTCCGCCTGGCACTGGACAATGATATTGGTCGGGACATGGGTTATGCGCACCGCGGAGTCCGTTGTATTGACGTGCTGTCCCCCGGCTCCGCTCGCCCGGAATGTGTCGATCCGCAAATCGCTCTCCGCAATTTCCACTTCGAGGT
Organism: Verrucomicrobiota bacterium; assembly: GCA_018814445.1. GTDB lineage: Bacteria > Verrucomicrobiota > Kiritimatiellia > JAHIZV01 > JAHIZV01 > JAHIZV01. The sequence goes on from JAHIZV010000126.1 coordinate 11,384, forward strand.
CCTCCTCGATTTCCGCGATCACGTCGAGCGCGGCGAAAGACGTATGCCTCCGCTTGTTCGCATCGAAAGGACTGATGCGCACGAGGCGATGCACACCCCGCTCTGCCTTGAGATAACCGTAAGCGAACGGACCGCTCACCAGGAACGTCACACTCTTGATCCCCGCCTCGTCGCCGGGCTGCATATCCATTACGGAGAGATCGAAGCCGTGAGACTCGGCATACCGGGAGTACATCCGGAACAGCATATCGGCCCAGTCGCATGACTCCGTTCCGCCGGCGCCCGCGTGCAGACTGAGATAGGCATTCCTGGCATCGACCTTCCCACCCAGAAGTGAGTGCATCTCAAGCGCGGAAAATTCCTTCTCAACAAGCTTAAGCTGTTTCTGCACCTCAGCCGTGGCGGCCTGCCGTTCGCCCTCGTCCTCCTCCGCCTCGGCCAGCTCAATGAACACAGCAATGTCATCCAGCAACCCAACGACGCGCTCGTAGGGACCGGTCACCGCACGAAGGGCGTTGGTCTTGTCAATGACCGAACGGGCCCTGGTCTGATCGTCCCAGAAATCCGGCTTTGCGGCCTCTTCTTCCAGCTTCTCTAATTCGAGTTTCCTGCGATCGACGTCAAAGATAACCTCGCATCTCTGCCAGTCCGTCGCGTATCCGCTCCAGTCGGTCTTTTACTTCTTCCAACATCTCTGTTCTCCGTGCATCTGTAGGTTTGCAGGTGCGATCTTAAGTGGGACGGAAGGTCAGCCGCAAGGATGATGTGTACCTTATGTCCGATTGCTTCCCCGGTTCGAGTTGGAGAGGCAGATCATACTCTCCTCCGGAAAAGCAGTGTCGACATGAAGGGGAGATCGGGGAGTTGGGAATAGAACTCCCCTCTCGTTTCAGGTTGTATTTCGTACGATGCAGGGGGCAGAATATCCGCGGACGATGGATGCACACATCACAGTTCATGATCGACATCAGGTTGAGTTGAAACTGAGCTATCCTTTGCCGCGTACGGGCGGGAGCACTTCTTATGAACTAGATCTGTATATCTTTGCCCCTCAAAGCCTGGGGGTTCATCCGAATACCTACAGCAAGCAACAGTTTTACACGGATCTACAGTCTTACATCCGTGTCAAAACTCCTTCAACGCAGCTGGCCCGGTTTGAAGATCGCGAAGTGGGCCCCCTTGCGGAACTGCGCATCACCCTGGCCCTGGCCGCTGAACTATCTCCCAAAGATCTCTCACCGAAGGTCGAGAATCAGATCAAACTCTTCTGCTGTATCCTCAAGAGCGCGGTGCGTGATTTCGTCGCGTTTGTTCATCGTACCCCCGTTGCCGAAGACCGTAATCGCCTGGCTGGTCAGTATGTGGAATCCGTCCGGAAAATAGCCGCGGACTACCGCGATCTGCGAACAATTATCCAGACTCCGAATGTCTCTCAACGTACACTTGATATTTTCCTTTTCGGCGATGAATACATCAGCCTGCTTATTGAAGATCACACCTACCATCTGCTTAACGGTCTCCCCCCCAATGACGAGTGTCCAGACCCCGATCTCGGACTGCGCCTGCGTGACCTCATAGAAGGCGAGGTGCAGTACCGGAGAAAACGGAGATATGCATCTATTCCGGACGAAGAGAAAGACAATGAAACGCTGGTGTTTCGCCGCGGCGTGCTGAAGAAGTATATGGCCAGTATCCTGTTTCTGAACACGAAGGTGAAAACCGACGGGCTTCTTGTTCAACAGATCCTTTTTGGAGTCGCCGCCGCGATAGCCATGATCTTCGCAACCGGCGCGGCCTTCATATCACAGTCTGTCTACGGGAGCATGACACTGCCCGTGTTTGTTACGCTGGTCGTCAGCTATATCTTTAAAGACCGCATCAAGGATCTCCTGCGTTTCCATCTCTCTCGCCGAATGACGCGGTTTCTCTTCGACCACAAGACCCACATCTATGACGCAGCCGGGCACGGAGTGGGTTTCTGCAAAGAGAGTTTTGAATTCACCAAAGACCGCAAACTTCCTCCCGAGGTCCGTGAACTGCGCAACAGGGAGCACATCACAGAAATTGAGAACGGATGGGTTGGGGAAGACACTCTCCTGTACAGAAAACGCATCCAACTTTTCCCCGAACGGGTCCGGCGAGTATTTGCTGATCACGAAGTGGATGGTGTGAATGACATCATGCGGCTTAATGTGCAGGAGTTTCTCCGCAAAATGGATGACCCCAAGAAAGAGTTATTTGTCATGGACGACGAGGGATATCATAGAATATCCGGAGCACGCGTCTACTACATCAATCTGATTCTCCGCCTCGTCTATGACGGCAAGAGCACTCACACGCGCTACCGCCTGGTACTGAACCGCAAGGGCATCAAACGCATTGAGGCCCTGTAGAACGCATGGTTGTATCAGCTGAGTCTTCTTCGCAAGGAGCGTGATGGTGATCTATCCACCTGTACGAAGCTGACGGAAGGTGAGAATGCACATTCCCACCGCGACGAGCGCACACAGGAGCCCGAACACATCTCCATTCCGCGTATACCAGGTGAGAGACATGTCCTCCGCCGGGATACCCAATTCCATTATCTTGAATCCCGCGAGCATTGTACGTCCCTCACCGTCGTCAAGAATGTCGTGCACTCTCCCGAGCCGGTCTATTCCGCAGGAGACGCCGGTGTTGGAGCTTCTAATAACGGGCACACGATTCTCAACGGCGCGGAACACGCACTGCGCCATGTGCTGTCGAGGTCCCCACGAATATCCGAGCCGCGACCCCTCGGCGAAATCAAACCACGCGTCGTTCGTCTGGTTAACAAGCATTCGCGCGCCGTTGCGGACCGCGCTCCTCGCAACTTTTGCGATGACGTCTTCAAAGCAGATCAGCACGGAGAAGTTGACCTTCCCGTCCAGCCTGAACACGGTACTCGTATCACCCGATGAGAAACTCTCCTGGATCGGCGTTAACGCGGTGAGGAAAGGAAGGAAATGTTCCAGCGGAACGTACTCACCGAACATAACAAGGTGCTGTTTGTCATAGACTTGATCGATAATCCCGTTCGTCGCGACGAGAAACGAACTGTTATAGTAGTCTGGCTTCCCTCCGCCCTCTTTCCACTCCATATCCATCGACCCGACCAGCAGCGGCACTCCGTTCGTCGAGATATCGTGAACGAACTGGTAGGCGGATTCACTTTCGCGCAGAAAATCCGGCAGGGCAGTTTCCGGCCAGACCAGCAGATCGAAACCGCCGACGCGCAGAGCAGTTCTGCTCAATCCATCAAGTTGATCGTATATTGCGGTGACAAACTGCGCCGTCCATTTCTGGTACTGAGGAATGTTCGGCTGAACCGTGGCGATGCGAACCTTTCGCGGACTACTCCCGTTATTGATGGTCCGTACGCCCTGAAGAGTGTTCGCCAGCACCAACAGCAAAGCCGCCAGCAGCTCGGGATGCAGCGTTACGCCTCTGAAGTTCCGCCCGCGAATGTAGCGCAGAACCACGCAGGCAATGGCGATGTTGGTGAACACGATCAGAGCCGAGATCATATACACTCCGCCCCACTGCGCGCTCTGAATGATCGAGGGCATAGCGAACTGGCTCACCGCAAGGGGATTCCACGCAAAACCGGTGAAGAGGACCGAACGGAGATACTCGAAGCCTGCCCAAACGGCCGAACCCGTCACCGCCAGGCCCAGATTGCTCAAAGCAGATGAACAGCCGCGGGACTTCAGCCACGCTCCCACAACCACGGCAAAAGGCACAAGATAGAGCGCGCAGTACAGGCAAAGGATGAACCAACCCATCACCGTCACACGGGTGAGCCAGAACATCGTGAAAAGCCAGTATATGGCGCCACTCACAAACGCCAGCAGCGCCGCGCGCTTCGCTTTCACCTGCGCAACGACACAGATCAGGGGCACCAGCGCGAACCATGCCCACTGGCTCTGCTCAAAAGGAGGGTAACTGACAATCAGGAGGAATGAGGTAAGAAGGGCGCCGACCCAGGGAAGTAGTTTGTGTATGCCTGATGCCTTCACTGTTCTCGGTTTCGGGTTTCAGGTTTCGGGGAAAGACGGGAAAACCGGAATCCCCTACTTCGCGCCACAGCACTTCTTGTATTTCTTGCCGCTCCCGCACGGACACGGATCGTTTCTTC
>JAHIZV010000127.1 GCA_018814445.1 Verrucomicrobiota bacterium
CCGATGCATGTGTAGGACATGCTTCCCCCCTTGCGGGGGAGCATGTGTTGTCATGCCGGTTGCCCACCCCAACACGCTCCCTTCGGGAAGCGCGTCCTACACAGGGAGGGCGATTCCTATGCGGCATAACCAATGCATGTTTTAACTTGGCTTGTGGCCGTATGCGCGTAGCATCTGCCGATGCAAAGCCGTTATCCGAAAAGACCCCCGCGATTGTCACTTGTTTTCAACCGGTTTGACCCTCCTCTGTATTTCATCACGATCTGTGCATTCAATCGCAAAGCAGTTCTTGCATCGTCTTTCTTTCATTCGCACTTCAGCCGCGTAATGGCCCTTCAGTCGGAGAAGGGCGTTACCTGTGGCGAGTATGTAATCATGCCGGATCACATTCATTTCTTCGTTCAATGTCGAAGGGACTACCGTATAGGGCCGACGGTGGGCTTCTTGAAGAAGGCGTTGTCAGTTGAACTCGATCGATTGAGTATTCCCAGGCCCCACTGGCAGCCAGGATTCTTCGATCATATCGTGCGATCAGATGATAGTTATCGGGAGAAATGGCACTACGTCTATATGAATCCAGTGCGTGCGGGGCTGGTGGAGAGGCCGGAAGACTGGCCCTATAGTGGGCAGATCGTACCAATTCAGTTCTAAGACGCAGGTTCAGACACGCTCCCTTCGGGAAGCGCGTCCTACACAGGGAGGGCGATTCCTATGCGGCATAACCAATGCATGTGTTGTCATGCCGGTTGCCCACCCCAACACGCTCCCTTCGGGAAGCGCGTCCTACACGGGGAGGGCGATTCCTATGCGGCATAGCCAATGCATGTGTTGTCATGCCTCCGCCTTGGCGTCTTCGCGTGAGGAATCGATGCCGTCTGAGGACAAAAAAAGAGCCGCTCCGAAGAGCGGCTCTTTCACAAACAGTATCTGAAGGACTTAACCTTTCAGACGACGACGCAGGCCGAGGAATACGAGTCCCGCGACGGCTGCCAGACTGAGCGTTCCGGGCTCAGGAGCAGCACCTGGAGGACTATCGCTCGTCACCTCATTGACGACGATCGTGGCGCGGTAGTTAGCACCGCCATTGCCATGGTACTCGGCGTTGATTCCGGGACCATCATCAGCCCACATATAAACGGACAGCGTGTACGTACCGGCCGAGAGACCCGATCCGATATCTGCCATGCCGCCGTCGCCACTCGTGCGATCCCAGACTACATCGTTACCACCTGAGTCATGGTCGTAGGGCAAAGTTTCATTACCAGCCCCTGCGCCACTCCAGGCGATGTTCGCGCCGTTAGCGCTATTTCCGGTACGTTCATTCGTCGCAACCTCGCCACCGATCAGGATGCTTTGTCCCACATTGATCGTGATCGTTGTGGTGTTGAAGTCCGGATTGCCCGTTGCCTGATCCGTGTCATAGTAGGTGTCGCCACCGCCATTGACATTGAGAATCACGTAACCGATACCGATCCAGGTGAAGGCCTGAGCCGAAAGGCTCATTCCGATTGTTACTAACGCTACAAGAAGAATCTTACGCATATCTTCCCCCATTGCTTAACTGTCCACGTACCCTTAACTGCTACAAACAACTATTACTACACAGAGGGAGAAGTTATAAAAATTGTTCACCATGGTCAAGGGTCTTTGAGTATTTTTTTACAAAAATCTTACATCAGAAATGTGCATTGGGCCGCATTTCGTAAGTTCTTTATGGCCGGCGATATACGTTGAAGGAATAAGAGGTTTCCCGATGCTTTTTTTCCGAACGGTTTGACGTCTCAGTCAGGACGGGATTAAATGTGGCCTGCAAATGTGAGGAGCCTGATTATGAAGCGAAAAATGTGTTTGAGTGTCGTTAGAGTCGCGATTATTTCCGTGGCCGCAGTATGGGGAAGTGCCGTCTGGGCGGGTGATCCGAATCCCACAATGCTGGATCAGGCGTTCACCTTATACAGGCAGGGAAATTACGAGGGAGCGCAGCAGCAGTTGATCGCGGCGTACGGTCAGAAGGAAATGGATGCGACGGGCTACCAGCTTCAGGGCAACATCCAGGCGCGTCAACACAAGTGGGACAAAGCACTGGCTTCTTATGAGAAAGTGCTGGAGACAAATCCAGAAGATCCTGAGATTCGTCTCAACATGGCCGAGCTTCATTTCATGCAGAGGGATTTCCAGAACGCCGCGCCGCTCTACAAAGAGTACCTCAATAAAAATCCGGGCAATCCGATCGCGGCTTTCAAAGTACTGCTCTGTCTTCTTCTCGACGGAAAAGAGGATGAGGCAGACGCCTGGATAGAGACAACGGGGTACCGTCCGCATCAGATCGGGTACTACTACTTTCAGGCGGCAAAAGCGTTCGCCGCCGGCGATGCCACAGCGGGTGAGTATTTCGTTGTCTCGGCCAGGCAGTTGTTCGCAGAGAATGAGATACGGTTACTCAATTCTCTACTGGTGGAGCAGGGGTGGCTGACGGAATCCGAAGCCGGCACACAGGGCCAATGAAACGAATAGCCCTTTCCCTGCTTGTCCCCGCGGTTCTGCTGATTCTGATGGAAACGGGTTTCCGGGCGGCGGAAAACAGCGGGGCGCTACATGATCCTTTCGCGCTGCCGGGTGAAAGCGGCGGCCTCTACGAGCCTGATGAGACGCTCATGTGGGTAATGAAGGCGAACATGAGCACGCGATTTCAGGGCGTCCGCCTTAAGACAAACGATCTCGGTCTCCGCGATCGTCCGATCCTGCCGAAAGCGACGAACGAGTTCCGTATCCTGTCACTCGGCGAAAGTACGACGTTCGGGGCGGGGGTGGAGCCTGAGGAGACGTACTCGTTCCTGCTGGAGGAGAAACTCCGCGAAGCTGTCGGCGCCCATCCCGTCAGAGTGATCAACGCCGGCATGTCCGCTTATTCCTCTTACCAGAGCCTGGTCTTTCTGAAGACGAAAGGAATCGAGCTGAAGCCGGACCTCGTCCTGTTTTATCACGAGGTCAACGACTACCTCCCGTCCAGCCTGAGAACCGCGGACAACGTGCGCTCGGGTCTGGGGCGCTCTGACAGAGAAGTGATGTCGATGAAGCGGAGGGATTTCGCCGCCGGACTTGTCAGACGGTCGGCTCTCTGCAGATTCATAGCGAACCGGATCACGGCGCATCGGATCGGCGGCGCCTCCGCTCTGCCGGCTCATCTTGTTGTCCCTGAAATCGGTTTGGGAGATGGTGAACCAACCGGCGGCGGAAACGTTGTGCGTAGGCTTTCGACCGCAGAGCGCGCGGAGACGCTGGGAGAGCTGGCTGATTTCTGCGAAGAGAAAGGGATCGATCTGGTGGTCATTCATCCGGCCTACAGGGATACGGTCAGGCACGAATGCGCGCTCACACGATTCTGTTCGGATCGGAAGGTGAGCATGCTTGAAGCATGGGACTCGCTCCGTGGCGGGACGCCGCCCGCGGCATTCCTTGATGCTTTTCACCCGTCGGGAGAGGGACACAGAAGGCTGGCCGGGGCCATCGCGGACTATCTGATTAGCGAGGGGCTGGTCAAGCAGTGATCAGAGGATGTCCCCGACAAAGGACCCGATGGCCTGTGCCGCGAGCCTGTGCCCGCCCGCCGTCCAATGTCCGTTGACGGGATAGTAGTCCTTGTGTCCGGCCGCGGCGCTCTGCGCGAATGTGTCCGCGAGATCGAGACAGGGGATGTTCTCCTGCGCGCAGAAGTTGCTGATAATCCGATTGGGTGTCGATTTGTCGGGATGCGCGAATTCTTCCGGTGCGCGTGCGGCGAAACCGGCCCACATCGCGTCGTCAATCTGGATCACGGACGGAATGATGACCACCGCCAGCCGCGATCCTCTGTCGCGCACGTCTTTTCCAAGCATGCCGATCAGATCTGTTGTGACCGACCACAACGCGGACGTTCCGGCTTCGTTCTGCCCGAAAAGAAAGTACTCGTAGCCCGACGCTTCCGGCCTTGGCGGGATAATCCCGCGCCGTTCAAGCCGCTTCCTGATGGTCTCGTTGTTGCTGAGGGCCGAGATCCCGAGAGATGCGAGCGAGGAAGACCCGATCATCGTGTTAAGCCAGCGATGTCTGCCGCCGGGTATCACCGTCGCGGCAGTCTCCCATTCTTCGCTCTTCCCGGGGACCGGGACATTCGTCAGGGACAGCAATCCGTCAGGCCCGCGGCGAAAGACCGGCTTCGGGTAGCCGTAGCGCACGCTCGACATGTTATCAAGCGGGTCCGTAAAGGGCGTCAGCATGAGCACGGTCAAATCCGGTTTCCACTGGTACGCGTAGTTCTGCCAGAGCAGAAGTTCCTGGTCCGTTCCGTAGCCGGACACGCCGCAGTTGACGACTTCAAGTGGGCCGCCGATCGGGTGGTCTTCGATCAGCGAGGTGAATACCTGATCGTCTTCGACTCCGAAGCCCCATGTGAACGAGTCGCCAAGGAAGAGAACTCTCGTGTCCCCGGACCGCTCAAACGGGTGGTCCGCGCCGCGAAACCCGTGGCTGTTCTGCTGGACGTGATGCCGCGCGTCAATCCACTCGAATCCGCTGCCAACGTCGGGTTTTCCCCGCCAGCCGAGCAGTGAATCATACCGGCAGAATTTTCCCCGTTCGGACTCGATCAGGCGGTGGATTTTCAGATGAGGAACGCGGGAGCTGAAGACGGTGCGGCAGGCAATTTCTCCGGACAGCAGGGCCGCGAGCACGGTGATGCCCGCGAGAAGAATGCGTTTGCCTGTTGCGGTCTTGAACATCGTTACGGATTCGCGGGAACGAGCTTCTGCGCCGAAAGAAAATCAAAGATGGCATCGGCCGCCAGCGCGTGAGCCTTCTCATTCGGATGGTGGTCCGTCGGGTGGACCCACAGATCGGCCGCGTTCCGGCCCTCGAACGTATTGAACAGATCCAGAACGGGTATGCCTGTTTCTTCACACTCCCGCGTCACGATATCGCGTATCCCGCTGAAGGGATAGCGGTCGTCCAGCAGGTAGAGTTCGGGGAACACAACGAGCGCGAGGCGAAAGCCTTGCTGTTCGGAGAGTTCCTTTGCTTCTCTGAGGGACGTTTTGCAATCGTCCCAGTTGTGACCGGGGATCAGCGGGTTATCGGTAAACTGAGACTTGTATATTTTCGCCGTGCTCCTTCCGGTCTTGATGCGCGTGTACCTGTTGTACATCCACCCGAGAGCGCGGCTTCCCATCATATCGCCCCTGTTGCTGATCCTCGAGACGCCCTCGACGTAACCCTTGTGCAGGGGTCCGAAGACGCTGTCGTCGTAGGCGTCATTGATAACGAAGACGATCAGAACGACGTCCGGTTTGAGGCCGATCCATCGGTTCTTAAGATACGTTACCTCGTCGGACGTGTTATAGCTCGACACGCCGCAGTTGATCACTTCCCAGGGCCGTGCGCCGTCGTCGTTCAGCAGGCGTTCGAGCCGGATAGAGAAGGTGTCTTCGTCCTTAACCCCTTCACCAAAAGTAAATGAATCGCCGAGGACAAGCATTCGGCTGAGGCCGGATTTCTCAGACGGCAGGATGTCGCTGCCGCGCGTTCCCATGTTGTTAATGCTCGCTTCCACGGCGTTCTCCGCATCGAAGTAGCCTCTCGGATTGCTCGCATAGACAAACCGGAACTGCAGGCCCGGAACATACTCTCCGGCGGACACGCCGGGGTAGGGGCTGGGTTTCTTCAGGGGCGCCGTGCCCCATTCCGACGCGGGCTGGTAGCGTCCGTTCACCTTGATATCAACGCGCCGGAACGCCATGCCGCCCGGGGAGATGCCGAAGAGACGGAATGCCGCCTCGAGCACGATGAAGATTGCGATCAGTGAAGACAGGAGGGTGAGGATGCCTGCGGCGAGATTCCTCAAGCGCCCCGGCGCCCGCTGTTCCGTACTCCGAGGCTTGATCAGGGCTCTTCCTTTTCTGCGGGCTCAGCGTCCGCCTCGCCCTTCTTGACAGACTGGAAGAGCGTGGAAACCAGTTTGTAGTAGCGAGGATGGCTGCGGATCCTGCGGAGGGCCGGAAAATCCGCGCGCAGCCATGCAGCGGCAGCCTGAGGATCCTTGAGCGCGAGTTGATCCAGCACATCGAAGGCCTTATCCGGCTGGTCGGACCCGGCGTAGGCGACAGCCAGTGCGAAAGCCATGTCCGTTCGAGTGGACGCAAGGCGATGTCCCTTCTCCAGTACTTCGGCGGCCTCACCGAATGCTTCTCCTTCGAGCAGAAGGGTGCCGTAGCGGTAAAGGAAATCCACTTCATCCGGATGATCATCGAGGATTTTCTTCATCAGTATCCTGGCTGTACCCATCTGGCCGGTGGCCGCGAGCGCAAACGCCTCGTAGAAATCGAGGTACGGGCCTTCAATCCCCAGGTTCCGCGCTCGCCGGATGCCCGCGATAGCGCGCTCGAAATCGGCAGACCTCATCATGTTCTCGATACTGACGAGTTCCCTGTGCGCCTCAGCCACCTTCTCCCGGGTCTTCTGTATTTCCTCCGCCTGTTCATCCGTCGATTCCCCGGAAGGAACTGTGAGCGGAGTTCTGCCGCCGGTCAGTGTGTAGTTGCAGAGGGCAAGGAACTGACCGGGTGAGAGGAAGGAAAGCAATGCCTGGTCGTCGGAATTGAGCAGGTACAGGAATCGAATGCAGTCCGGCACCTTGAGGATGCCCATGGCATGCACGGGGCCCGCGTTCGTACCTTGAGCCATCTCCGCGCAGGCCATGAAGAAGCGTGCGGGCGGCCAGGTCGGATTCTTCGACAGCGCGCGGTTCAGCAGGGCCTCTGCCTTCTGGGCGCGCTTATCGTAGAGCAGAGTCCTGGCCCATCCCGTGAGGACATCGTATCGCTCCGGCGCCAGCTCATTGAGTCTCATCCAGTACTCGTTGGCGCGGGTCAGATTTCCTGAAAGATGGAACGCGATGGCCGCTTTTTCGAGAAGCTTCCGCTGTTCCGGTGCGGAGGCGAGCGCTTCGACAAGATTAGAAGCCGTGTTGCTCCACTCACCGGCGGCCGCGCTGAACTCAGCGGCGGCAATACGCAGCCACATCTGTTCGGTGTACATGAATCCCCTGTTAAGCCAGTCGGGGTTGAGGGCGAGGGACTGCTGCTGCCTGTTCTCGCCGGTCACGTTCGAGCCGGAGCGCAGATTTTCCGAGAGCGACTCCTGCTCCTTAACGCTCGGCGCCCAGTCCGTTTCCGGAGAGGGTTCCATCGGGATGACGGTGTCTTTGACAAAATCGGTTTCGTCATCCAGCAGTCGCGCACCATGTGCGCTTAAGCCAAAGAAGCAGGCGATGCATGTCGCCAGTATCGAACAAGCTGTCCTTTTCAGATCGTCCATATCCATCGACCCCGGGCGTGTTCTTCAGAAGTGCCCACATTCTATTTATACTGCGCGGCACAGGCAAGATGAAGATGAAGAAGGAGGTTCATTCCCTCAACATCGGCGGGACGGAGAGAATGGCTTGACTGTGCGGTGAGTTCATCTAGGCTTCCTTCTATATGAATGACAACTCATCAAGCAGTGAAGGCCGTCCGGTTGTACTCACTATAGCGGGCTCCGACAGTGGCGGCGGCGCGGGAATTCAGGCCGATTTGAAGACTTTTTCGGCTCTCGGCGTGTTCGGCACTTCCGCGATCACGTGTGTGACGGCTCAGAATCCCGACGAGGTGACGGCTATCGTCGCACTCGAACCTGAGATGGTCGTGAAGCAGATTCATACGGTCTGCGAAGGTTTTCCTGTCCGCGTCGCAAAGACCGGCATGCTCTATTCAGCCGGTATCATCAAGGCGGTTGCCGCCGAGGATATTGTTGAGGGCATCGCCATTCTTGTTGTGGACCCTGTAATGGTGTCGACCTCGGGAACACGCCTGCTGAAGGAAGATGCGATCGAGGCCCTCTGTAATGACCTTCTGCCGAAAGCGCGCGTGGTAACCCCCAATATCCAGGAAGCGGAGATTCTCTGGGGCCATGCGATTTCTTCCGTCGAGGAGCTGAAAGCGGCTGCCCGCGAGATCGGCGGCAAGTATGACATTGCCTGCGTCGTCAAAGGCGGCCATCTGGACGGCGACGAGGTGGTCGATGTGCTCTTCGACGAAGGCGAAGAATATGTGTTCACCGGCGCTCGCGTTAAAGGGGCGCACACACACGGTGCCGGCTGTACGTTCGCATCCGCACTCGCAGCGTTTCTCGCGCACCGCATGCTGATGAGTGAGGCCGTTGCCAGGGCGAAGGAATACGTCGCAGGCGCCATCGAACACGCCCATCAGGCCGGTCGCCATCATCCCCTGGATTTCTTCTGGAATCTTCGGTCCTTGGATTAGGGGGCAGAGGACAGAAGGCGGAATACAGAGGTCAGAAGTTAGTCTTCGACAACGATTATCCGCATCTGCTATCCGATATCCGGCATCCGGCTTTTCGGGTCGCCACAAGGAGAATCGATATTCAAGCTGACTACTATTTGTCCGGCCCGTCCTCTATCCGTCGGCCGCTGGTCGGACTCGCGATCACTGTGATCGCGGGAACGTTCATCGGGCTTCGGTGGCCCGGAGAACCTGCCTGTGTTCTGGCAGTCGCGGCGGGGACCGCGGGCATCGGATTCGCCCTCCGGAGGACGGTCGCGGCAACGGCTTTCCTGCATATGACGCTGGTTCTCCTGTCATGGATGTCCGCGACGATGTCCGTTCAAACCCCGTCGGGCAGGGCGTTGTCTTCCATAATGGAACGGCCGGAGGAACAGATAGGAATCATTGCGACCGTGTCAGCCGACCCGATCCTGTACGGTGATGACGCTGAAGGCGGCAGATGGACATTTCCCGTCCGCATCGAGGGGGTGAACCGGACGGGCGGATGGCAGAGGGCGGATGGAAATGCGATGGTCAAATGGGAGACGGATGGCCCTTCCGAAGTCCGGTACGGAGACCGGCGGTACTTTCAGGGCCTCGTTGTGGACCTGCCCATATCGGAGCGGCGGCATGCGTCCATGCCTTACCTTCTGCAGGTTGGTCCGGGCGACAGTCAACTGCTGGAAAGCGGGCAGGGCTCTCCTTTTCTGAGCTGGTGCTACCGCCTTCGCCGGGGATGCGCGAGGACATTAAGCCTGGGGATCGAAGAACAGACCGTCACGACGGGTCTTCTGCATGCGCTGATGCTGGGATACAGGCAGGAACTTCCCCGGGATCTGTACCAGGTGTTCGCGTCCTCCGGCACGCTCCACATCTTCGCCATTTCAGGACTGCATGTAGGAATCGTCGCGATGCTCATAGCCGGGCTTCTCCGGACGGCAGGTCTCGCCCGCAACTACTGGATATACGCAATGGTTCCATTGCTCGTCATCTATGTCTGCTGCACGGGGATGAAGGCCAGCGCCGTCCGGGCCTGCGTAATGGCCCTCATGTACACGTCGGCCCTGGCCGTAAAAAGGCGGCCGGACAGCGTTACGGCTCTGTCTCTGGCGGCTGTCGCCATTCTGATGTTTCAGCCATCTCAACTTCTCGACGCGGGTTTCATCATGTCGTTCACGATCGTGCTCGGGCTGGTGGTCCTGTGCCCCGTCTTCATGGCCCCGGCGCGCCGCTTCCTGGCGAGAGATTCGTGGGCCGTAAGCGTCGAACGAAAGCCGCGTCTGCTGGCCCGCAAAGCCGCGTTCTGGGCGGCGGGCCTTGTTGTGACTTCCGCCGCGGCGTGGATCAGCGCGGCGCCGCTGACCGCCTGCTATTTCAATCTCCTTTCACCCGTGGCTCTGCTCGGGAATCTCGTGACCATACCCATGACCACGGTCATCGTCCTGACGGGTTTCCTTTCGCTGCTGCTCGGGTCGGTCTGGCCTCTGCTGGCGGAGGTGCTCAACGCAGCCAATTACTTCTTTACGTCTGTTCTGCTGGGGTGTGTGTTCCGGCTGACGGATCTGCCCGCCAGTCATTTCCACGTGAGAAGCCCCCACTGGGGAACCGTCGCGGCGTGCTACGCGGTGCTGGCGGCGTTCCTGTTCGCGCGCCGTCAGCGTCTCGCCGTCGTTTCTGTCTCTCTGGCGCTCCTCGCGGGTGTGTCCATGGGCGCATGGTTCGGAAACCGGGAGGTTTCCGCCTCTTTCGTCGGAAGCGGAAAGACTGTTGCCGCGCTGATTGACCTGCCGGGTCCCAGCGACGTTCTTGTGAATCCGGGACCCCGTTATTCAGCCAGCCGGATGGTGAAGCAAATGCATGAAAACGGGACAGATCGTCTCTCCGCGTTGATCCTCACGCAGGTCGACTCCGAACATGCGGGCGCCGCCGTTAACCTTCTGAAGGATATCCCCGTGGACGAGGTCTGGTGTCCCCGGTATATCGGACGTTCGAGTGTTCTGGCTCCTCTCCTGGCCGAAGCAAAAAGGCGTGGTGCAGAGGTTCTGCCGCTCTCGGCCGGGGACCACGGGATTCTTCGCGGGGAGGTCTGCTGGGAGGTTCTGCATCCCGGTCGAACGAATGACTACAGACGCATAGCTGACGCCGCGATGATCATGCGCATGACGCGGGGAGGTGTATCTCTTCTTTTTGCCGGCGGGAGTTCTGCTTCGGCCCGGCAGGTGATCCTCAGCAATCCGCTGGACGCCGAATCCTCGATCCTGATTGCTGATGAGGCCGAGAGAAAGGACAAGTGGAGCGCCGGTTGGATGGGGGCGGTCTCTCCCCGTCTGGCGGTCATAGGAACGGGCCGGTACGAAGAGATCCGTCTGCACTCGAAGTCGATTCCGGAGGAGCTGCGAAGGAGGGGCGTTCAGGTCTGGCGGGCGACGGACGATGAAGTGCTGACGGTCGATCTGCCGGAACGCGGTTCCGCGGATCTTATCGCGCCGCGTTGATCAGTTGCGTCTGCAGATCCTGGAAGGCGGTGTTCTCCCTTGCTATATCAAAGTCCTCGCCGTTGAGCCATGAAGAGGCGATTCGCGGGTCGAGCATCGAGGCGCCCTTCTGGAGAGCCACAAGAGCCTCCTTATCCTGCCCCGTGTGGAACCGGGCCTGTGCGAGCCTGAACAGAACGGGAGGCGAATCAGTCTGAACCTGGGATATCTGTTCCAGTATTTCGGCGGCGTCGGGCCAGCGCTCCAGTTGGATCAGGGCATACGCGAGGGAGTGCGCGGCTTTCATATCTTCGGGGGCAGCTTCAAGATACTGCGAAAGACGTATGACTGCTTTGTCCCATTTCTTGTCCTTCAGATAGAGAACGCCCAGGTTGAAACGGGCGGCGGAATAGTCAGGCTGAATATCCAGAGCGCGAAGAAAGGCGTCTTCGGCCTGATTGACCTCATCGAGATGAAGCGCCGCGACCCCCAGATTGTTTACCACGCCGACTTCCGTATCCCCCTCTTTCTCCGCCTCCGCGAAGGCTTTGAGAGCAGCGACGTAGTTCTTTTGTCTCAGGTGGATCAGTCCGAGATTCCGGTGTGCGCCGATCAACTGAGGATAGATTGTCAGCACCATCTGGTACTGTTCCACCGCGTCGTCAAAACGGCCTTCCCGTGCCGCCGTTTCGCCCTGCACGATATGGAAGGCGGCGCGCTTGACTCCCCCCACGCTGAGTTCTCCTTCGGTAGCAATGTCGTCCGCGGCGGCGAGCTGGGCGAGTTCATCCGTCAGAAAGAAAGATACCGGATCCGCGTTGAGATCAAGTGGAGTGACCGGAACGTATGCCTCTTCCGCGGCCGCCTGGGCGTCGCCGTTGCCCGGTTCAAGAGTCCTGAGGTACTGCTGGACGATGATGATGGCGACGGCGGTGAAGAAAGCCGCGAAAGTGAAGCTGTAGATCAGGAGCATCTTGCGCCCCTTGTGCACTTCGCGCGCGATCATCTCCTCGTGCTGGGCGGCAGAAGATCCCAGGGCGTCGTCGTCATCCCTGCTGCGTCGTTGTGTGCCGTAGATATCCTGGCTGTGCTTCATGCGCGTGCCTACTCAATGTCGTCGGCCGGACGCGTTTCGGATGGCGAGGCGGAGGCATTTGCGGACGATATAGGCTCTGTGACAGCCATTTCGCTGTGCTTCCGGTCGAGTTCCTCTTCCGCCTTCTCTCTCGCCCGTTCCGCCAGACGCTTCTCGAAGAGTTTTCCCAGCTCGATCATGCGAATCTGGCGGAAGGCCGGTTGCTGGTACATCTGGTATGCGATGCGGGGGGAAGTGAGTGTCTCGGCTTTCTCGAGCAGGCTGATGGCTTCCTCCGAATCGCCCATTAAGGCCGCGGCGGCAGCCGCGTCGAAATAGAGTGGCGACCACTCCGGGCTGTCTTCAATGCCCTCTTTCAGATGTGTCAGGGCCTGCCTGTAGTCGCCGTCTGACGCATCGAGAAACGCAAGTTCTTTCAGGGCCCTGGCATCGCCGGGTTTCAGCCGCAGAAACTGGCGGAGGAAGTCCCGGGCCTCGACGCGTTGGTCGCGGGCGAGATGGCAGAGCGCCATGTTAAACAGTGGCGGCGCGTACTGCGGGTCAATGTCGATGACGGCTTGAAGGAGTTCCATGGCTTTGTCGATGTGCGCCTGGTAGAGGTGCGACACAGCCAGGTCGTTAAGGGTTTGCGGGGCGCCGGGGTCGCTTTCGACGGCGCGCTGCAGGGCGATCTGCGCCTTCAGGAATTCCCGCTTGTACAAGTACAGCTTCCCGATTTCCGCCCAGCCTTCCGTGAGATAGGGCCAGACCTCCAGGGCCTCGCGATACTTGGCTATAGCGTCATCGTACGCACCGGTCTCGGCCAGGTTCTGGGCGCGCTTAGCGAGGAATACAGCCTTTCGGATGGCTTCCGTATCGAGCTGTTTGCGCATCGCTCTGTTGATCGCCCCAGGCTTCTCGTCATGTTCGCCGTCCATGGGGACTACCGTAACCCCGCGGGCTTCCGTCAATACCGTGGGGCGGCGCTTGCTGGCCTCCTGCTGCCGGACGTCCCATGAGCGTTTCGCAATGTAGACGGCGGCGAACAGGACGGCGAACATGCAGATAGCGACAATAACAGCCGTTCTGATATTGGAGAGCAGGACTTTCCGCGCGGGATCCGGCGCGCGATCCTGGCGGACCGCCCTCGGGGGAAGCGCCTTGCGCGAGAACCGATTGCGGCGCTGGGGCGTCTGCTTGTGATAAAGATATCCAGGTTGATCCTGAAAATCCTCATCCCACTCATTCTTTTTTCCGGGTTTGTCCTTCACAGTCTGCCGTATGTCCACGTTGAGAAACCGAAAGTCACTGAATACATATACTGCACAATAACACGAAGATCGTGCAAGGTGCTACTTTCGTTGTACAGGAAAGTTCAACTGCTGGACCGGGGCGATGAAGGGGGTCGTTTAAGTGAATCCGTTTAACTGTGCGCTACGTGCTTCTGCACACTTAAACCCCTTCTTAAGCGGCCCACTTACTCCACCTGCTTACTCGTCTCCGTGCATATGTCAATCCCGCGGTCCGCGCGAAGCGCTCTACGTCAACCCCACCTCAAACACCTTCTCAGGAGGACTGCGATTCCGGCCGGAGGAAGTGACTTTTATGTCCGGGATCCTTTCAACACCGGCCGGGCAGATGATGTCTGTATCCCCGTGCGTCAGAGTTGCATTGCAGCGCAACATGAAGTAGCTTTTACTGGATAAGTGGGCGTGTTCGCCGTGAAGCATGCCGCTCTGCATGAAAAGGATAACACTGTGGCCGTGAAGTGGTTCGGAAAAGGTTTTCTCGCTCTGGCACTGGTCGCCCTTCTTGCCGGTAACCTGATGGTGGGGGCGCGCCTGTATTCCGGCGAAGCCGGCACGGACGACCGCGAAGCCGCCTATGACAACATTGCGCTGTTCACCAAGGTGATCGAGCAGATACGTCAAAACTACGTGGACCTTGATAAGACGGAGTACAAGAACCTCGTTTACGGCGCCCTGCGGGGTATGCTCCAATCGCTCGATCCTCACAGTCAGTTCATGGATCCGGATATGTATACGGACATGAAGGACGACACGTCCGGTCATTTCGGGGGCCTGGGCATTGTGATCAGCATCCGTGACGGCATCCTCACGATTGTCGCGCCGATGGAGGACACGCCGGGCTTCAAAGCGGGTCTGCTGTCGGGAGACAAGATCATCGAGATCGACGGCGAGTCGACGGAGGGCCTGTCGCTGACCGAGGCCGTGAAGCAACTTCGCGGCATTCCCGGGACGGATGTGACGATTCGTATTCTCAGGCCGCAGCCTCACGAAATCAAAGAAGTGACCATCACGCGCGCCGTGATCAACGTGCCCAGCGTCAAGGACGCGAAGATTATTGAAGACGGCATCGGCTACCTCCGCATTACGCAGTTCAATGTTCCGACTGCGGGGGCCCTGCAGGAAGCGTTGAACGAATTGCTGGACCAGGGCATGGAATCGTTGATTATCGATCTGAGAAACAATCCCGGCGGACTTCTGAACGCGGCTATCGAAGTATCGCAGAAGTTTCTCAAACGCGGTGATCTGGTGGTGTTTACCCGGGGCCGCGAAGAGGAGACGAAGCAGAAGTACGTGTCACGCGGCCGTTATCACTACCTCGATTTTCCGATTGTAATACTTGTGAACGGCGGAAGCGCGAGCGCCTCGGAGATCGTTTCCGGAGCTCTGCAGGACCACAAGCGCGCGATACTGGTGGGAGAACGGACTTTCGGCAAGGGTTCGGTGCAGAGCGTTCTGCCGCAGGACGACGGTTCGGCTATCCGCCTTACAACCGCTAAGTACTACACGCCAAGCGAACGCGTGATTCATGAAAGAGGTATCGAACCCGATATCGTCGTTTCCATGTCGCCCGAGGAATGGCGGACGCTGATGATACAACGGGCCAAACCCGAGAACTCCACGTTGACTGCCGAAGAGGAAGAAAAGGAAGTGGTGGACGTCCAGCTTGAACGCGCTCTTGACGTACTCAAGGGTGTGATGATCTTCCAGGCCCACAACGCTTCCTCCTCAAGCGAAACGTTTGCCCGACACAAGGACTGATTGCATGATCGGTTCGTCTCCCGTTAGTGTCCGTCCGACAACATCCGACAGGTTCTCCGATTTATGTATGTGCTGGGCATAGAAACATCCTGTGATGAAACGGCCGCGGCCGTTGTGCGGGATGGCATAGAGGTGAAGTCCAGCGCGGTCTACAGTCAGATCGCGAGACACCGTCCCTACGGCGGCGTAGTACCGGAAATCGCTTCGCGCAGTCATGTGGAGCTTCTCCCTTCGATCATCGAGGACGCGCTTGAACAGGCGGGAGTGCGATGGCCGGATATTGACCGGATAGCGGTCACGTATGGACCGGGCCTTTCGAGCTCACTTCTCATCGGACTCTCCGCGGCGAAAGCTCTGGCTATGCGTCTCGGCGTGCCTTTGACCGGCGTCAATCACCTCGAAGCACACCTGTTTTCGGTCTTCCTCGGCGGGAACGCCCCAAGGCCCGGGGAGGTATGCCCGATGGTCGTGTTACTGGTGTCGGGCGGGCACACCTGCCTCGTCCGGCTCGAAGCGTCTCTTGAATCAACCCTTCTCGGTCAGACGCTCGATGACGCAGCCGGCGAAGCGCTGGATAAGGGCGCAAATCTTCTCGGCCTCGGGTATCCCGGTGGCCCCGCCATCGAGAAGGCCGCGGAGGGCGGCGATCCGCACGCGATCGATTTTCCGCGCGGTTTACGGCAGAGCAGAAATGAATCGACCGGAGGTCTGGACCGTGCGCGGTGCTTCAGCTACAGCGGTCTCAAGACAGCGCTGCTCTATTACCTCAGGAATAACCCGGACGCCGTCACGGAAGACACGCTTCGCGACATAGCGGCAAGCTACCAGGAGGCGGTCATAGAGTCGCTTATGCGTCCCGTGGAGAACGCGCTGGAAGGCGAGAAGGTCAAAGCGCTTGCCTGCGTCGGCGGAGTGGCAAGGAACAGACGCCTCAGAGCGAGACTGGACGAGCTGGCCGTCCGTGCCGGCGTGCGTCTTCTGCTCGCGGAGCCGGAATTCTGTACTGACAACGCGGCGATGATCGCCGCGGCAGCCGGCATGGGCGCGGGCGTAGAGGTCCCGCCCGAGGGCGATCTCGACGTATGTCCCAACCTGGGTCTGGCCGGAGCCGTTTGAGAGCGTGTCGGAGGGCATCTCATCCCTCAACGTCAAGTCGGGAAGCAAGTACCATTTCCCCGAAACCCGAAACCTCCGGCAACACCTCTCCTCCGCTTCTCCCGAAGTCTTCCCGTATACGAAAAGCGGCCAGTGAGGTATGATTTTCAGAGCGGGAGTGTGAACATGACCTGTCTGCGGGAGATCTGACTGATTCAGTTCTTCCGTGCGGGTGTTTTGTGTGGCAGAGGGATCATTGACTGCTAACCAGAAAAATCAGGTTTCGGAGGTCCTGTCGGAGTCGGACCGTTCATTCCTTGTGCAGTTCGTTTCGATACTGGATGAACCGGTCATAATCGCCGATGCGAACGAGTTTGTCATAGCGGCGAATTGTTCCGCGGAGAGGATTGTCGGCCGTTCATACAAGGAATGTGAAGGCACGCCCATCGGCACTGTGCTGGGCCTTGACGAATCCACGCTGAAGAAGCTTCGCGGCGCGAGGGAGAAGCCTGCTTCCTCGTGGCAGGAAATCTTTTCTGCGCCGGGAGGGGAACACGCGCGGAATGTCACTATCAGGTTCCGTGTTATCGACTTGCCTGATACCGCACAGGTTTATGTACTGGTGCTGAGAAGTTCGATGCCCTGGGAACATCCTGACGAGGACATCTGGCTGGGTTCGCCGGTCATTTTCTTCGAGTCCGATCCCGAGGGGAGCATTCGCTACGGGATAGCCCAGTTTGCCGAGGTGCTCAACATGAGGCCCGAACTTCTTGACGGAGTAACGCTGCAGGATCTCCTTGCAGGCGGACACCGAAAAGAGTTTCAGAAGATCTGGGACAAAGTCGTCAGCGGTCATCCTTCCCGGGGAATCGAAGTGTCGATCCGAAGCGGCGACGGAGAGGCGCACCCGTTCTGGCTGACTCTTTTCCCGGTGATGGGCGGGGGAGGGAAGACGTCGTCCGTGCGGGGTATCGGGATCAACGTGTCCATTCAGAAAAGCCTGGCATACGCCCTCGAAGCATCCGAAGAGCGCTTCAGCGTGCTGTTCCGCGAATCCTCAGATCCTATTCTTATTCTCGCCATGAACGGCGACATACTTTCCGCCAACCGCTCTTTCGAGAGGATGACCGGACTGAACTCGGCTGACCTGTTCCGCGGGATAGAGGGGTGGTCTGACTTCGTTTACGAGGAGGATGTGTCTCTTGTCGGGGAGTGCATCAAGCGCTGTGGCGCACAGCAGGAGGGGGCCACCTTCGAATTCAGGATGAAGAACGAAGACAGGCAGACATGGTTTGAGCAGAGCCTCAGCATTCTCCACGATGAGCAAGGGGCCGCCCGGGGCATCGTCGCCGTCGCTCGAAACATCGACGAAAGAAAGCAACGGGAAGCAAGACTGCGCGAGAAAGCGCAGGAAATGCAGAAACGGCACCAGAGGGCGCAGGCACTTGTTGCCAAGCTGAAGAACTTCTTCACCAGGATCGGCTCACTTCCAACGGATGTCGAAGGCTACATGGGCGGTATCTGCAAGATTCTTGCTGAACTCTATCATCCGTATCTCGCCCTCGTCAGCCTCAACAACCCCGATCTCAAAGTGTATCAGGCGGGATCGTCGGTTCCTTTGAGGGTGATCGAGTCCGAGGCGGGACTGCTGTCATCGGCCATGTGCCGGCAGGTGCTGGAAACCGGCCTGCCTTTCTACAGCAACAATCTTCAGGGCACTGAGCCGTTCTGTGAGGACGAGTTTGTGACCTCCCTCGGTCTGCAGACATACCTGGGCGCGCCGCTCCGGGATTCGTCGGGGAAGATTCGGGGTACGCTGGCGATCATCGACACGGATGTCAGGGCGTTCGACAGCCTTGACGTGGAAGTCGTCACCGTGGCAGCGCTACATACCGCGGCGCGGCTTCGAGCTGAAGAGCAGGAGAAAGTCCAGAGAGACCTGGAAGAACACTTGAGGCAGGCACAGAAGATGGAAGCCGTCGGTATGCTGGCCGGCGGTATCGCGCACGACTTCAACAATATCCTCAGCAGCATTCTCGGCTTCTCGTCCTACCTTCTCTCCAAAGTTGAAGAAGGGTCGGTGTTCCATCGCGATCTAGGCCTTATCGAACAGTCCGCCATCCGGGCCAGCGAACTGACCCGGCAGCTTCTCGCTTTTGCGCGACGGAAACACTTCAAGAAAGAACCTGTGGTTCTCAACGACACCATCGCGGAGGTGTTGAGCATTCTGCGGAGGTCGCTCAACAAGAACATCATTATCGAGCAGGAGCTGGACGCCGCGCTGCCGTGCGTGCTTGGAGATGCCGGGCAATTGAACCAGGTGATCATGAACATAGCGCTGAATGCGGCCGATGCCATGTCTGAGGGAGGGTCTCTGACATTCAAGTCTGAGGCGCGGTCATTGACCCGGAGGGAACGGCAGGTTCTGATTGACGCGGGGGATACCGACTACGTCTGTGTAACCATTTCAGATACGGGTCACGGCATGAGTTCGGAAGTGCAGGGGCATATCTTCGATCCTTTCTTCACGACCAAGGCTGACGGCGCCGGAACGGGCCTGGGACTTTCGATCGTATATGGAATTGTGTCCAATCACGGCGGCGACATCATCGTGGACAGCAAGGAGGAGCGCGGCACCACGTTCAAGCTCTATCTTCCTGTGCATGAGACGGCGGCAGAGGGCGACAGCGAGGAAGTGACGGTTGGCCGGCTTGAAGGGAATGAGACCGTCATGGTTGTCGATGATGAGAACTTCGTGAGACAGATGGTTACCGAAGTCCTGAAGAGCTACGGCTACAAAGTTCTCTCGTTCGAATCCGGAAAAGAGGCGGTCGAGATCTACAAGGCCGCGGACGGAAAGATTGACCTGGTGCTTCTCGATATGGTCATGCCCGGAATGGACGGCGAGGCCGTATTCAACGCGCTGACGGAATTCGACCAAGACGTGAAAGTGCTGCTTACCAGCGGCTTCACGCAGGAAGAGCGAAGTTCCCGCCTGATAAAGAAGGGCGCCAAGGACCTGATCCATAAGCCCTATCGAAGTGACGACCTGGTGAAACGAATCCGGGGCATTCTCGACGCCCCCGTTGCCGCACAGGCGGAATAGGGACGCAATTCGCAGCTTTGGTAACATTCATTAACATTTAACATTCGTGCCTGACCACAGGTTCTTCTGGAGCCTCAACGACTTTAACATTCGTGCCTGACCAGAATGCCGCTGACTTAAGACCACTTTCGGATGCGCCAGG
>JAHIZV010000128.1 GCA_018814445.1 Verrucomicrobiota bacterium
CGACGTCATCCCTGGAGGGATCGCTGTTGTTGCCGGGATGGCCCGACCTCTTGATCCAGTATTCAGGATAGTAGCCGAAATAGCGCCACATCTCAACGATGCCCGGCTCCGTGTTCATGGCGAGGTAATCTACCCAGTCGCCTTCGTTGAGGTAGTTCCCGTCATCGGTCGGATTCCTGCATACGAGAGCGGCGTAGCGACCGAAATAGAGATCCATCGTGTCAGCCCACTTGCCGAAATCACCCCGGTCGGGAGCGTTCATCATATCGTTGTCCCACTCGGTGTTGTACCAGTCAGCCGGATTGCAGTAATCGGGACCGAAGTTGTCGCCGTCGGAATACCAGTTTGGACGATCCCAGCCGATGCGGCGGGAAGGATCCAGGCCGAACAGGTCCGCGCCTCCCTGCCCAAACACGGCGTCCCACGAGGTGTGGTTGGCCACGAAGTCCAGCATGACATTGATGGTTCCGACCGATCCGCCGTAAATATCGCACTGGTGTACAAAGTTGGTGAATTCGATCATGGCCTGCGCTTCTGTTGCCGGATCGCCCATGATGCTGGTGACTGCGAAGTAGTTCCTGGTGGCGTAGGGGCTGCCGGGGTCGTAGCCTTCCGCAAGAGTGCGGGCGTCGTCGCCGTTTGGATGGATGGGCTGGAACCACAGGCAGTTGGCTTGAATCGCGTTCAAATGGTCGAGATTAAAGTAATCGTGGCCGTCGGTGTCATAAGTGGGGCCAAGCAGGTCATTGAATGTCGAGCGGCCGAAGAAGGTGTTGTCTGTCGCTTCAATGGTCAAGGTATTCAGTTCGTACAGCGTCATCTCCAGCGTCTTTATTGGAGAGATCACGATTGCATGCGAGCGCGCAGCCTGTTGGGCTTCCGGGAAGGCGTATCCGTTGCTCTGATAGTATGCGGGATACCATTGCCATTTGCCGGGGTCGTCCGATGTCTGAAAACGTGCGGTCAGACGGTAAGCTCCACACTTGCTGGCAACGAGGGTTGCCGTGAAGTAGTTGCCCCCCTGATCCGCCATCGAGTATGGACGGTAGTAGCTCTGCACACCGCCGGAACCGCTTGCGTAGTTGGCCAGCGTAATCGTATTGAAGTCGGCCTGCTTCACGCCATCCGGAGCGCCGTCTCCATCCCAGTCGTTATCGACATATTCGCGGCGGCCCAGGTTAGTGAAGAGCTCGACAGCGGTGAGATTGGCTACGCCCGACAGGTCAAAGGAGACATTGATCGTGACCGAATCCCCGGCGCGTTCATCAATGAAGTATTTTGAGGTGGAGTATTCGGCGTTCTTCCCGTTGACCAGAAGGGTTTGTGCTTTGGCATTCATGCCGATGTTCAGGCATGAAAGTGCAAGGATGGCAGTGAATATCCAGCGTGTTTTTCTCGTTCGCATTGGCTCCCCCGTTTAGCTGTATGGATTTTGGAAATCTACCACTAAAAACGTATGGATTCCAGCTTCCTGATGTCATTGCGTGCGGTGCCGTAGAATCGGCATTCTGCCGATTCATGATTCGAGCCTAACTCGAATCTACTGCCGTCCGCGGACCCGCGTTATCGCTCGTTCCACATATGGTTGACTCCCTTGATCTGACTGATCCGTCGGATCAGACGGATCGGCCAGATCTCTTTTCTCTTGTAACTGAACGAACGTTCAGTTATGGTGGTGAGGAGAAAAGGGGAGACCAATAAGATGCCAAGACCACTGAATCTGGAAGATCGGATAGCGAAGCTCAGGCAGTTCTACCGACACGAAAAACGCGTTCCGAGTTACTCGGAGATGATGGATCTGTTCGGGTATCACTCAAAGAACGCGGTATACGGCCTGATCCGCAGGCTGCAGGAGTACGGGTACGTTACGAGGAGCGGCGGAAAGATCGGATTTACCAGTAAACTGATCGGCTCGATCAGGCTGCTGGGGGCGGTACAGGCGGGTTTCCCATCGCCGGCCGAGGAGGAACTCGTGGACGTATTGAGTCTGGATGAGTTCCTCGTTCAGAAACCCGAAGCCACCTTCATGCTGACGGTCACAGGCGACTCGATGATCGATGCCGGCATTCATCCCGGCGACATCGTACTGGTGGAGAAGGGGGGCACCATACGCAAAGGCGACATAGTCGTAGCCCAGGTAGACGGCGAATGGACTATCAAATACTTCGGCAAAGACAAACAAGGCGCCTACCTCGATCCCGCTAATTCGGCCTATAAGCGGATTCGCCCAAAGGAATCGCTGACTATCGGCGGAAAAGTGAAGGCATCCGTCCGCAAGTATGCGTCCTAATGGGTCCAAAGCCCAATGTCCAAGGTCCAAAGTCGGGGGAAGAAATATCATAACAAGGAGATAAGAATGGGAAACATCACAACGTTTGAAGATATCGAGGCGTGGCAGAGAGCAAGGGAAATGACCAGGGATATATATCGCTGCGTAAGGAAGGGTCATTTCGCCAGAGATTTTGGTTTGCGCGATCAGATTTGTTCAGCGGCTGTTTCTGTAATGTCAAATATAGCGGAAGGATTCGAGCGAGGTGGAGATAAGGAATTCATCCAGTTTCTTTCCACTGCCAAGGGGTCCTGTGGGGAGGTCCGATCGCAATTATATGTAGCAAAAGACAATGGCTATATATCCGAAGTAGAATTTTCCCAACTAACTGACATGGCAAAAGCAATTAGCAAGATGATTGCCGGGTTAATGAAGTACCTGAAGCGTTCGCAATTGAAGGGCAGTAAATACAGTTAACTTTGGACTTTGGACCTTGGTCTTTGGACTCATGCCTACGGAGAAACAACCCTTAACGCTAAGCTCCTATCCCTCCGCGATCCTTCATGTCGATGCTGATGCCTTTTTCACTTCCGTAGAACAATCCGTTCATCCCGAGTTAAAGGGCAGACCGGTAGTCACCGGAAAAGAGCGCGGGATCATCGCCTGCGCGAGCTACGAGGCGAAAGCCATCGGTATTCGGCGTGGGGTTGCCCTTTGGGATGCCCGCAGGATGTGTCGTGAGCTGGTTGTTCTGCCCAGCGACTACGAGACCTACAGTATCTATTCAAAGCGCATGTTCGATATCATGCGGCGCTATACGCCGACGGTACAGGAGCACTCTGTCGACGAAGGGTTTGCCGATCTTTCCGGTCTGCGCCGGATGTATAGGACGTCCTATGAAGAGATCGCGAAACGGATGCAGCGGGATATTTGCGGCGAGCTGGATATCACGGTGTCAGTGGGGTTGAGTCCCACAAAGAGCCTGTCAAAACTCGCGTCGGATTTTGAAAAACCGCATGGATTTACACCCGTACCCGGACATCAGATTCATGAGTTCCTTCAGAAGCTTGATCTCAGTGACGTTTGGGGATTCGGACCAAACACGGTGAACCTGCTTCATAAGCACGGCTTGCGAACGCCGTTCGATTTCATCTCGCGTCCCGAGAAATGGGCCGGGAAGATGCTTGGTAAAATCGGCTTGGAAATATGGAACGAGTTGCGCGGCAAGTCGATGTACCCGGTGTCACCGGAAGAGAAGATAACTTACGCCTCTATCAGCAAATGCAAGACCTTCACTTCGCCCTCGTCAGACCGTGACTTCGTATATGCCAAACTGATCCGCAACGTGGAATCGGCGTTCATCAAACTGCGACGCTATAATCTGCAGGCCCGTGAGATCTATATAGGGCTTCGACACCAGGATTTTACGCAGGAGGGGCTGGAGGCGCGTTTGAACCGCGCCACGTCAATCACGCAGGAGATCGTTCCACTTGTACGGAATATCTTCGAGCAGTTGTACCGGGAAGGCATTGAGTACCGTTGTACGCTGATTGTGCTGAGCAGGCTTGAGCCTCTGCGCAACGAGCAGTTTGAGCTGTTTGAAGATCGCGTAAAAATTGAGAAACTCTTCCGGGCCTCGCGCGTGATCGACGAAGTCAACGAACAGTTCGGCAAACATAAGCTCAGCCTGGGCACCTCGTTGTTTCTGCCGAATCACAAAATAACCGAACGCGACGATCAACCATGGAGAAAAGGGAAACTGCTTAAAGGAGAAACAGCGAGGAAACGGCTCAATCTGCCGAGGCTGTCGATCGACGTGTAGGTGCGAGGAGGGATGGAGGGGAATGGTGCTGACTTAAGGCCTCTTTGGGATGCGCCAAGCAGAGAAAGGCACAGCCCTGACGGGCTTAACTACAAACAGTAGATGAAGTTCGCATTGTTTGTAGTCAATGCCGTAAGGCATGTCGTGACCTTAAGTCAGCCCCATTCGGGGGGGAGGGTCTGTTACTGAATATTCATTGCGGCTTTGCGTGATGAATATTCACGTGACTGACCCTGAGGGTGGTGGACGGAATGGGGGAATAGGAGATGCAGAGTATGGGAGTCTGGGCGTATGGGGGTGGGGCAGGTAACGGTTTTAACCACGAAGAGCACAGAGGACACGAAGAAGATACAGCAGA
Source organism: Verrucomicrobiota bacterium (assembly GCA_018814445.1). GTDB lineage: Bacteria > Verrucomicrobiota > Kiritimatiellia > JAHIZV01 > JAHIZV01 > JAHIZV01. The sequence goes on from JAHIZV010000128.1 coordinate 4,450, forward strand.
GCGAATCCTGACTTTCAACTCCAAGAAATACCTATGAAAAACAGAAGCCCATTTATCGAAAGCGTTCGCCGTGAGCTGCGTGTGCGGCGCTATGCCTACAGCACGGAGAAGACCTATATCGAGTGGATACTTCGCTATATTCGCTTTCACGGGCGGAAGCACCCCTCTGAAATGGGTGAACCCGAGGTGAAGGCCTTCCTCACGCATCTGGCCAACAACCGCCATATCTCTGCTTCGACGCAGAATCAGGCGTTGTGTGCGCTCGTCTTTCTCTACAGACACGTCCTCGAGAGCCCACTGGGCGACCTGGGCGGTTACGCATGGTCGAAGAGAGCACGTCGCTTGCCGGTGGTGTTGACTGTCGAGGAAGTGACGAGGATGCTCGACAACATGTCGGGAATCCCCTGGGTCATCGCGACCCTGATGTATGGGACGGGCATGCGGGTTAAGGAAGCTCTGCAGCTGCGGGTTCATGACATTGATTTTGAACGAATGACTGTCCTCATACGGAATGGCAAAGGAGGAAAAGATCGGGGGGCAGCGTTGCCTCAGTGTGTCGCAGAGCACTTGAAGATCCACCTGGTGAAGGTCAGAGCCCTGCATGAGCAGGATCTTGAGAACGGTGTGGGCGCGGTCAGTCTGCCCTATGCTCTCGCTGAGAAGTACCCGAATGCGGCCACGAGCTGGGGTTGGCAGTTCGTCTTTCCGTCGGGGAAGCTTTCGAAAGATCCGAGGTGTGGGACCACGCGGCGGCACCATCTTTATCCGAGCACGGTCCAGCGAGCCATAAAGAGGGCCTCGCAGAAGGCGGGCATAACCAAGCATGTGAAGACGCATACTATGCGGCACAGTTTCGCCACGCATCTGATGGAGTCGGGAGCCGATATCCGGACCATTCAGCAGCTGCTTGGACATGTTCATGTGACGACGACTGAGATCTACACGCACGTAGTCAAGAAGGGCCCCTTGGGTGTCTCCAGCCCGGCGGATCGTCTTGGGCTGGAAGCGCCCGCTGATCGACAGGAAGAGAAGAAGCCGGTTGAGATTGAGCCAGCGGCGGAAACAGACTCTCAGCCGGCCGCCCCGGGCCGTCTGTTCCAACTCTGGTGCTGGATACGTGCTCTCGCGGCCTGCATTGTTCTTCAACTCCTGTCGCCGGGGCATCGCTCATAGGGAGAGCCGGCATCCTGCCGGCTCATGATTCGACAGGATGTCGAATCTACGGAAAGGGATATGTACATAGATGCAACAGAGCTGAGTTGGCCGCAATTCTGGCAGGAGCTGCAGTCCGTCTTGCGGGATCGCGATTATCGGGTTGGATCACGAGCACTTTACCGATCCGTTCTCCGTTCGCTTGCACGGCACAGCGGTGTAACACCCGAGATGATCACGAGGCATCATATAGACAATCTTCTTCACTATCTGACGCGACGACGTCACTCCGCCTCATGGGTCGCGATGAACATCAGCGTTCTGCGAACTGTTTTTGACAAACACTGTGGTAAGGCTCTGCTCGCGGACCGCCGTGGACCCAGACGACCATTTTGTCTGCCGCCGCTGTTGAGTCAGCAGGAAGTCTCCCGACTCCTGGCTGCGGCGCAATGTCCGCGCGACGCGCTCCTTCTCAGTATGCTCTACGGTTGTGGGCTCAGACCCGGTGAGGCTGTTTCCCTTCGGTGGGAGGATCTGGACATCGACAGGAAGACGGTGCGCGTTGGGAGCCGCGAAGTCCGTCTGCCCAAAGGAATCCTCCCGATCGTTCGTGCAGGTGTGACCCAGTGCGATGGACGTGATCATGTCTTTGCGGGGAGGAGAGAGGGCAGGCATCTCACCGTGCGCTCACTGACCCGGATTCTTCGCTCCACGGCGCAACGTGCCGAGGTGTTCCGCCCGGTTACGGCCATGACTCTCCGGCACAGCTACGCCGTTCATCAGCTGGAGGCCGGAGCGCACGTTAGGGAAGTACAGGAGATTCTCGGCCACCAAAGCGTCGTGACGACTATGCGTTATCTTTTCTGTATTCCCCCCGAGCATATCAGTCCTGTGGACGCGCTTCCCCGCGACATCGTGCCCGAAATCCCTGCCGAGTCGAGTCGGCCCCCGTTTGCGAACGCGGGAGCGCGGTCCTGGTTCAACGCATGGCTCAAGAGCGGATTCTTCCGCGTCTTCGCGCCGCGCACAGCACCGGGCTAATGGCTCGGAATTGCCCCGAGAAGTTCCGATCCTCAATCCGCTTTCAGAAATCCGCAATAACGCCACGGGTCTGCCTTGAGACCTGCAATCGGCTCATTTTTCCTTTGTTTTACCCGCTGAACGGTTCAGAATGAGACCCGAGGTATAAACATTCCGGTTTACAAACAGGTATGAAATCAGACCGCACCATCAAGCAAAGCAGACTTGAAGTCCTCAATATGTTTATTCAGGACGTCGCGCGGTAGAATACAACGGTTAGCGTAAGAGGAGACAAAAGAATGAAAATATATGTAATCGCGATAATGCTGAGTGTTGCCGCAACAATCGGCCGCTCCGAACCTGAACTCAAGGGGACACCTTCAGAATTGACCGGGTATCTTGCTGGAATACCCAAAGTTGTAACCATATCTGGAGAAGCAGAGATCAAGCTCCCGGCTGACAGAGCCTGCGTGAATCTCAAAGTCTCAACAGAGGCTCGATCACTTCAGGATGCGCTAAACAAAAATGCCACCTTGCGACAGCAAATCAGTGATGAATTAAAAAAGAATGGAATTCCTGAGCAGAATATTTCCGGCAGCAAGTTTTCATCTCGACCCGAATACGGGATCTTCAGTGACAAGGCTAAGAGCTACAAAATCGACAATACGATTCGGGTGATTGTTGCCGATGAAAATCAGTTTCGAATTGTCGCAACCGCCATCGATGCCCATAGCGATGCATCATACAATGGAGTGGACTTTGAAAACTCAAAGGAATCTGAAACCAAACAAAAGGCACTAGCGATGGCATGCGAAGCCGCAACAGCAAAAAAGCAACTCTACGAGGAAAAGCTGGGCGCGAAGCTGACGCTGCAGACATTTACAGAGGGCCAAGTACAGAAAGATTTACCACTTCAAATGCAGAAAGAGGCGTATGACTATTCTGGCGTCTCGAATATAAAGAGCAGATCGAGTGGCGTTGAAGGCGTGGCCCAAAGCATTTCACAGTTTGCGGAGATCACGTACAAAGCCTTTGTGACGGTTCAATACCAGATAAAATCGGATTAAGACGCTAACAAAACCTTGGAGTTTAATGGGTCAACGTGTCACGTCTGTTGCTCGCATCAGAAGGCGGCCAACAGCCGCGCCAGTTGACCCATAAACTCAAGGTGGACGTTGGGGCACGAGAAGAAAATGACGAGACCGAGCGAAAAGCATGATTCCTGGGTGATGTGGCTCACGGCCGCTTTCGCTCTCATCGCGTTTGCAGTCTTCGCCTTCGCGATCATCAGACAGAGATCAGACCGGCCAACCATGCAGCCGTTGCAGACAACTCCCGACAGTGCTCCACCCACTACCCCCGTTGACGGCGAATTCAGCGTCGTGCGAGTGCACGACGGCGATAGCCTTACACTCGTGGGAGCCGACGGACTTGAGATAAGCGTTCGTCTTCGCGGTATCGACGCGCCCGAACTCGGGCAACCCTATGGATACGAGGCGAAGCAGGCTCTCCAGTCACTGCTCGACGCCGGCACCGTCGGCCTTTCTGATCCCGCCAAGGGCAAATACGGGCGGTATGTCGCCGACATGCACCTTGGCGACACATGGGTCAATCAGGCGATGGTCGCCGAGGGACACGCTTGGTGCGACCAAGTGAACTCATTCAACAGGACGTTGTACTCTGCCGAACAACAAGCGAAGTCCGAAGGCAGAGGTCTGTGGGCTTCGCCCACACCAGACCCTCCATGGATTTGGAGGTCTGAGCACAAATGACTTCCTACTATGGCAGACGATGGTACCCGCGTCGCCGCAGGTACTACTCACACCAGACCACCGGAGACACGCCCCGATCAACATCGCCATACTGGAAGTCGCTTCAGTTCGTACGAGCCGAGTTCTTCCGGCTTGGTCCTTTCACGTTTGAGCGGTTTTCCGACTTCTACGCCGGGAAATACGGGAGCGGAGCGAAGCAGTACATGCGGCGGACTTTCCCACAATGGCAATCGGGAGCCACCAAGATGGCGGGGCAGACGGAACGCCGCATTCTTGAATGTGTGCCGCCCTTTCTCCCGAAAGACAAGCAGTTCGAACTCCTCTCCTTCCAAGTGCCATCAGTCATCCACCAGCAAAAATCTGGATTGAAGGCTTCCCGAATCAAGGCATCCGAAATCGAGACCACCTACCGGCAACTTGCAGCCACAGTTTCAGAGCATGAGTACAACCTCGATTGGTTCGTCAATGCGGTCTTCCCCGCAAAGGAAGTGACAGAATTCCTGAACGTCTTCAAGTTCACGATGCTGGACTGCCTACGGCTATCATACGCACAGGTTCGGCAGGATTTGATGCTGATGCATGACATGCTGCCCGGTCTCGACGGCAGCATTCATTTGGCATACAAGATTGCCTTGTTGGACTGCCCTGTCGAAGTGGACGTTTATCCCCCGCCAGGCGCGGCCCAGCTCGCCATCGCGATGTCGGAACCGAGCCTTGTCACTCAGTTTCGTGATCGGTACAGGACGATCCTGCTGGATCATGCGCTTGCCCAATGCAAGGCGGAGGCCGTCGGCCATGTAAACCGTCAGGTCGCACTCGCAGACGTTGAGTCCGTTGTGGCACAACTCCAGAGGACATCATCCGACCAAGAATACGACACGACTTTGGAAGTGCAGGGACATGGGGGCACACTTACCATCCGCCTTCAGAAGAAGAACCTGCTGCGCCTGCGCTACGCCATCGCGCAGCAGACCATGAAGCTTCTCTTTGCTTTGGGATTGACCGGTGTTGCCGTGGTCTTTCTGTGCATCAAAGGATTGTGGCCCATCCTCATCTATGTTGGCATTATTCCCCTGGGAATCATCGGGTCTATCTGGGGCAAACTTCAAGAACTCAAATCGGAGGTGACAGAGTATGAGCGAAAACGAGCAACGCGGCTTGCAGCGTCTTGATCTCGACAGCAAGCTGCCCGCAGGCTTTCACGACTTGTCCGAAGAAGAACAGCGGGCAGTGGTCAAGAGGCTGCAGGATCAAGACATTGAGATTCGGGGCGAGATGTTGCGAAAGGTTGGCAAGAGCAAGATCGCGGAGCACGATCTTGCCGTAGGCATCGACGCCGTTCAGCGTCTCGATCACGAACGCAAGATATACTCCAAGAAGATGAAGGGTGAGACAGGTTCGGGAACCTACGACCTTCAGATTAGAGGAGGCGACACGAAATTCATCGTGCCGGTTCTTGTCGTGATCGGCGTTATCATTCTTGGGATCATTCTAATCATGGCCCTGAAGTGAGGGAGGCCCCAACAAAGCCCTGCACACCTACAAAATGACCCGCGCGGACGCGGCCCATTTTGAGGGTGAGGGCAGACGTTCGCGGGCAAACTTTGGAGAAAGTTTGATCAAAGAGTCGTGAGGGCTTGCCGGGTTTGACCAAGAGGATTAGAATCGAACTCGGCTGCGCAGCCGAAGAGTTCGGCCGAACGCTTAAGCGTTTGGACGACGCGAGGCGTCGGCGCAGCCGGAGGTTCGATGTCGAATGTACGAGCGCGCCGCGTAACGTGCGTTGACGGCGATCGACGCTCTATTCTCCGGGAGTCAACCCCGTCAAATAGGGGCACGACTCAGCGGAATGGAAGAGGAAGTAAGTAGGATTTCGGGTCGCGGGGCAACGGGCCTTTTACTCAATCAACAGGCCAAAAGGGTTTCCCCCGCGAACAGCAACATCCGGTCGGATTACAGGGTCCTTCGGAACCCTGCAACCGCCGATGAATAGGCTCGGCAAGGAGAGATCACGCGATGATGAATAGAGCATGGGTTTTGGCGATGTCTGTCCTTCTTTCGGTATGGGTTTCCGTATCCTGCTCCAATCGTGAGAAACTCGAAGAGCAAGTGCATCGTCTCGTTGATCTTTCGAGAGAGCAATATGCGGCTAAGGATTACGAGACAGCGGTAACGAGTGCCGAGAAGGCATTGGCGATCGCACCCGACTACATCTATGCTCACCTGAGCTGTGGATTTGCCGCAAGCCAATCGTCAAATCATGCTCGTGCCGTCACAGCCTACACAGCAGCAATCTCGCTCACGGATGACAAGAGCCTTCTTTACGGGGTTTATGGTCTGAGGGGTAATGAATACGACACACTTGGAGATTTTGCGGCGGCAATTGCAGATTACAGCACCGCACTTGAGTTAGCGCGGACCACCGACATATCTGACGAGCAGCTTGCGATTCGCACTCCCGATGATCTGCACTCAAGCAGAGGGCTAGCCTTTTTGCGCACCAATCAGTACACGGAAGCAATCTCGGATCTCAGTATTGCTGTGGCGGGCTCCCGCAGTAATGCATGGCACGCGTGGGGCTCTCTATGCCTAGCTTATCGAGGCATTGAAGATTGGGACAACGCAATCCTTGCAATTAAGAGATGTATCGAAATCGAAGAAGAGACCGGCGATGCCCATCTTGAACTAGCGGATATATTGCTGACACGTCCGAATCCCAGTACAAAAGATGTCCGGGAAGCTCAGATTCTTATCGCAAGGGCAGTTGAACTCGATCCACAATTGAGTGAAGAGGCCACTGAAATCAGAGACAAACTCCCTCAGCTAACAGGGGAGTAGTTTGCGGTCAGAAGAACAAGAGAAGTTATGCCGAACAAGATAAGGATTAGTTCCGACTCGGAGCGAAGCGGAGGGGTCGGCGACTAATCGGTGGTTCATGAAGCCGCGGTGGGATGGTTCTATAGGGTAAAGATCAGCGTAGAGGTTGAGCGGGGAGAGGTCGAAGGCC
>JAHIZV010000129.1 GCA_018814445.1 Verrucomicrobiota bacterium
CGGCCGCGAAGTTGACGCCCGTCGAGCCGAGAATGACCACGCGTCCGCCGGTCATATATTCGCATCCGTGATCCCCGACGCCCTCGACGACTGCTTTTGCGCCGCTGTTGCGGATACAGAAGCGCTCGCCTGCCTGACCGTGCAGATAGACTTCGCCGGCGGTCGCACCGTACAGAAGAACGTTTCCAGCTATGATGTTCTTTGATGGATCGAAGTCACAGTCGGGATACGGGTTGACTATGACCTTCGCACCCGAGAGACCTTTTCCGAGATAGTCATTTGCCTCGCCGCGGAGATGGAAGGTCATACCGCGAGAACAGAAGGCCGCGAAGCTCTGCCCGGCGGCACCGGTCAGGTTCAGCGTGATGGTGTCGTCCGGAAGGCCTTTGCTGCCGTACTTGCGGGCGATGTGGCTTGATACAATCGTGCCGACGGTCCGGTGCACGTTTCGGACGGGCATTTCGACTGTCACTTTCTGTCCCGTTTCGATGGAGGGGAGCACCTGGGGGAGAATCTCGTAGTCCAGTGCTTTGTCAATGCCGTGATCCTGCTCAACGGTCTTGCGCGCCCGCGACGGGTCGGAAGGCACGCGATGGAGAATCTTCGAGATGTCGACTCCCTTTGCCTTCCAGAAATCAATCGCGCCGTTCATCTCGAGCATATCGGAACGGCCGATCATCTCATCCATTGTGCGGAAACCGAGCTGGGCCATCAGTTCGCGAATTTCCTGCGACATCATCCGGAAGAAATTCACAACGTGGTCGGGCGAACCGGCGAAGGTCTTTCGGAGTTGCGCGTCCTGTGTAGCGATGCCGACAGGGCATGTGTTGAGATGGCAGACTCTCATCATGATGCAACCCATTACGACGAGAGCCGCGGTGGCCGAGCCGAATTCCTCCGCACCGAGCAGGGCGCCGATCACGACATCACGGCCGGTCTTGATCTGCCCGTCCACCTGGAGGCGAACTCTGTCTCTAAGGTCATTGAGTACAAGTGTCTGCTGGGCTTCAGCCAGTCCCAATTCCCAGGGCATGCCGGCATGTTTGAGCGAGGAGAGGGGTGACGCGCCGGTACCGCCATCGTAACCACTGATCAGCACCATATCCGCGTGACCCTTGGATAACCCCGCGGCCACTGTCCCGACACCGATTTCCGAAACGAGCTTGACGGAAATCCGCGCCTCAGGATTCGCATTCTTCAGGTCGTAGATGAGTTGAGCGATGTCTTCGATCGAATAGATATCGTGATGCGGGGGAGGGGAAATCAGGCTGACTCCGGGTGTCGAGTTTCTAACCCGCGCAATTTCCTGATTCACTTTGTGCCCCGGAAGCTGACCTCCTTCGCCTGGCTTCGCGCCCTGGGCGATCTTGATCTGAAGTTCGCGCCCATTTACGAGATACTCCGCCGTCACCCCGAAACGACCGCTGGCGATCTGTTTGACCGCGCTGCATTTGCTGTCCCCGTTGGGCAGGGGGATGAAACGAGCGGGGTCTTCCCCGCCTTCACCGCTGTTGCTCATTCCTCCGAAACGGTTCATGGCGATCGCAAGGGTCTCGTGAGCCTCCCGGCTGATAGAACCGAAGGACATGGCGCCCGTCGCGAAGCGGGGCAGGATGGACTCAATCGATTCGACCTCTTCGATGGGAATGGGTGTCGTCTCTTTGAATTTGAACAGGCCGCGCAGCGTGCACTGTCTTTCGGTCTGATCGTTGATCAGCGCCGCATACTGCCTGTAGACTTCGTAATCATTTTCTCTGCATGCCCGCTGAAGGTAGCTGATGCTCAGAGGCGTCCACAGGTGGCGTTCCCCGTCCGGACGGTATTTGTACTGCCCGCCGGGAAGCAGATTAGGAGGATCGGCCTGAGCGCGTTCGTTTGCTTTCCGGTAGCGATTAAGGATCTCTGCGGCGATCTCATTCAGACCGATGCCCTCGACCCGCGAAGACGTTCCCTCGAAATAGCGGTCGACCAACTCCTGCTTAAGTCCGATAGCCTCGAATACCTGAGCGTTTCTGTAACTCCGAAGAGTCGATATGCCCATTTTCGACATGACTTTAAGCAGGCCTTTGCACAGGGCCTTGACGTAGTTCTCAATGTGCTTCGCGGGACTCTTTCCGCCGGGGATCTGATCACGCATTCGCAGGTCCGAGATCGTTTCAAACGCAAGATAGGGATTGATGGCCGTGGCGCCATAGCCCAGGAGCAGAGCCATGTGCATGACTTCGCGCGCCTCACCGGTCTCCACGATGATCCCGACGCTTGCGCGTTTCGCGGCACGCCGCAGTCGCTGGTTCACCGCGGAAACAGCGAGAAGAGCCGGTATGGGAAGTTCACCTTCCGGTAAATCGCGGTCGCTCAGAATGAGAAGGCGCAGACCGTGCCGCACCGCCGCCTCAGCCGTGTTGCAGATATTCTCGATGGCCTCTGCAAGGTCATTCCCCGAGTATTCGCCGCCAAAAGAAATAGGAATCCTCTTCGAACGGAAATGTTCATGATTAAGCTTTTCGATCCTGTTGAGGTCCTCGTTGGAAAGGATCGGGTGTTTCAGCTTGATCAGACGCGCGTGCAGGGGGGTCTCTTCGAGAATGTTCTCTGGATTTCCTATGAATGTCATCAGCGACATCACCAGTTCTTCACGAATCGGATCGATCGCCGGGTTCGTCACCTGGGCGAAGAGCTGTTTGAAGTACCAGTAAAGGAGCTGAGGTTGATCAGAGAGGACGGCCAGCGCCTGGTCGGCTCCCATCGATCCCACCGGCTCATGACCGGTCGTTGCCATCGGCTTGAGCAGTACTTCGATGTCTTCACGCGTGTAGCCGAAGAGCAGCTGCCGTTCCGTGAGTGATTCTGTCTCAGGTTTCACGGCCCCCACCGCGTTGAAGAATCCGTGGATGTCGATCTTGTTTTCCTCAACCCAGCGACGGTAGGGCTGAAGGCGCGCGAGACGCATCTTGATTTCGTAATCCTTGAGCAGGCGCTTCTCTCCAAGATCGACCAGCAGCATCTGGCCCGGACGCAGTGCGCCTTTTTCCGCGACCTGATCGGCGGGAATATCCAACACACCGGCCTCTGAGGCGAATACCATGAATCCGTCTTTCGTCACCGTATACCGTGCAGGCCTCAGACCGTTACGGTCCAACATGGCGCCGATCTGCTTGCCGTTCGTGAAGGCGACGGCCGCAGGGCCGTCCCACGGTTCCATCAGCCCGGCGTGGTACTCGAAGAAGCCGCGGAGATCAGGGCCCATCGGATACTTGCTGCCCCAGGCCTGAGGAATCAGCATCATCATAGAGTGATGAAGTTCGCGGCCCCCGTTAATGATCAACTCCAGAGCGTTATCAAGACAGGCGGAATCGCTGCCGCTCTCGTTGATGACCGGAATGATCTTCTTGATGTCATCACCGAAGAGATCCGATTTGAAGTTCTTCTCACGCGAGCGCATCCAGTTCGTGTTGCCGCGGAGTGTGTTGATCTCCCCGTTGTGCGCCAGATAGCGGAAGGGCTGAGCGAGTTCCCAAGAGGGGAACGTGTTCGTGCTGTACCTCTGGTGCACGATGCACAAAGCACTTTCGACCATCGGATCTTTCAGATCCTCATAGTACCCGACTACCTGCGAGGGCAGCATGAGTCCTTTGAAAATGATCGTGTCCGTCGAGAAGCTGGGTATGTAGAAAATATCTTCAGGAGGAATGTGCTTCTCCGCGGCCTTCTCCGCAAGACGCCTGACGACGTAGAGCTTCCTGTCGAGGGCATCACTGCGGAGGGAGTCACTGCTGACGAAGCACTGCATCACATGGGGCTCGCGCTCTTTGGCTTTCACGCCCAGTACGTCGCTGTTCGTGGGCACTTCCCGCCAGCCGAGGAGATTCAGGCCCTCGTCGGAAACGACTTTCTCCATATCCTTGACGCATTGCCGACGCAGATCTTCGTTCTGCGGCATGAAGATCATGGCCACGCCGTAGTAGTGTTCCTCGGGAAGTGTAAAATTCAGTTCGGACGCTCTGGCTCGCATGAAGCGGTCCGGCATCTGAATCAAAAGGCCGGCTCCATCCCCCGTATGAATGTCCGCGCCCGCAGCGCCGCGATGATGCAGATTATTCAGCACTTCGATGCCGCGCTGGATGATTTCATGATTCTTCTCACCCCGAATGTTGGCGAGAAAACCCACTCCGCACGCGTCGTGTTCCCAGCGCGAATCGTAGAGGCCCTGTGCGGAAGGCATGCCCCTTTTCCGGCCTGTTAACGATTCTGTACGGTTGTCACTCATGGTTCTCAAATGCACTGTTCACACTTACGGACGAAGCGCCCCAAAATACGCAGGATTCCTACAATGGCAACGTTAAAGTTTCCGACATATGATTACGGGACTCAAGGGCATCCTTGCGGTGTTCCGATACTTCGCACGGGTACTCCCCCGAAAAACATCCGGTGCAGAAATCGCCGGGATGCTCAACCGCCGCGCGAAGGCCCTCAAGGCTGAGATACGCCAGGCTGTCGGCGCCCATGAAGCCCCGGATCTCATCGGTCGAATGCTGCGCGGCAATCAGTTCCTCGCTCGAAGGGAAGTCAATGCCGAAGAAGCACGGGTGACGTGTTGGAGGACAGGAAATCCGCATATGGATCTCCTTGGCGCCCGCTTCCCTCAAGGCTTTGACCCGCCGCCGTGAGGTCGTTCCGCGCACGATGGAATCATCGATGACTACGACGCGCTTGTCGCGCACCACACCCGGCACGACCGCGAGCTTCATGTCCACGCTTCCATGCCGTTGATCGATCTCCGGCATGATGAATGTTCTGCCGATATAGTGATTGCGTATGAATCCCTGGTCGAACGGCAGACCGCTCTGTTGCGAGAATCCAATCGCTGCGGATGTGCCGCTGTCCGGCACGGAAATCACGATGTCGGCGTCGGCGGGTGATTCCTCCGCGAGCTTGCGTCCGAGGCGCAGGCGCACTTCGTGAACGCTCTGCCCGAATACGAGGCTGTCGGGCCGCGAGAAGTAGACGTGTTCGAATATGCACTGTCCGAGCTGACCCGACACCGGTTCACAGAACGTACTGCTTCGTATCCCTTTGTGGTCCACGATAACAAGCTCACCGGGAAGGACATCGCGCACGTAGGTCGCACCGACCTGTTCAAGTGCGCAGGTTTCGCTGGCAAAGACATAGCCTTTGCCGAGACTGCCGACGACCAGCGGCCGGAAGCCGTGAGGATCGCGCGCCGCCATCAGGGAATCCTTCGTCATGAGAAGGAAAGAGAACGCTCCCTGCAGTTCGGCCAACGCCCGTTCCACGCGGCGGGGGCGAGACCGGAACATGGGATCGGCGATGAGATGCACCAGGATCTCGCTGTCCGTACTCGTCTGAAAAATGGCCCCTGCCTCCTGGTAGGCGAGGCGCAGTTTGTGCGCGTTTGTCAGGTTGCCGTTGTGTGCGATGGCCCAGATGCCGTCGACACATTCAACGACCAGGGGCTGGACGTTCTGCGGTTTTGAAAGACCCGTCGTGGAATATCGCACGTGCCCGATGCCGATGGAGCCATTCAGGCAGGCCAGCTTGTCAGGTCCGCAGACTTCCGCCACGAGCCCCATCCCTTTTACGGAACGGATCTTCTCGCCGTCGCTGACCACGATTCCCGCGCCTTCCTGACCCCGGTGCTGAAGCGCGAACAAGCCCTTGTAGATTTGCTGAGAAGCCTCCTGCACGCCGAACACGCCGAAAACACCGCAGTACTCCCTGGGGCGCTCAAATTCTAATGTATCGTGAACACTCATCTGAAACCGCATGCCTCCCAAAAGCACACCGACCTCGCAGTCGAGCGAAGCAGTAGAATACCAACACGCAAGAGAATGACAACCACGCAACCTCAATAAGAGCTAGTTTCATTCCAGTTTACGATGGAATATGTAAGTGATTGATCGACAACTAAATACATAGATGCGGGCAAAGGATGGCAGCGGCTATAATCACAGAAATGTAACTATGTCGGCCCATAGAATTACAAAAGTGTAACGTACGATTAGAACAGAAGAGAAAGCGAAATTCCCGCCAGGCTGGTCGCATCACGATCATATGTTGCCTCAGCGGCGTCGCCGACCATGCCATCCACGAAGAAGGAGCAGGAACCGAACACTCTCAACGAAGTCTGATTGTTGACGTCCCATCGCGCAGACAGAGAGAACAGTGCATCGTTCCACGCCGAAACGTCCTCGGAGAAATAGTAGGTGTGGTAGTCCGCGTCAGCCCAGCCGATGGACGCGGCAAGATTGAGGAAAAGTACTTCGCTGATCTCTCGCTCGTGCGCAATCTCAAGCAGTGCATAGAATCCGCCGTGTTCGTCGATGTCGCGGTAGAGAGAGAGGGCGGGGACGATGAAGAAGTCCGGAATGGATGCCTTCAGCCGGAGTTCAGCGGTGCTCTCAGCGGCGGAGTTCGGATACGAATACGAGCTAATGCCACCTTCAAGGTTCACATAGTCGAACAGAACGCGGTACGCTGCATCGAGATCGATTCTCCCGGCCTCCCGGTCGTTCTCCAGGTCATAGACCGCGGCCGCGGACAGCGTCGCCCTTCCCGCGGAAACAGACAGGGCAGGGGTGAAGATCGCGTCCTCACTTAAGACCTGTCCCCGCCAGACGTGTTCGGAGGACGCAGTCAGGTCGAGGCGGGCGTCCGCGGCGTGGGAGTTTGCCGCGGCGACCAGCAGCATGGAGAGGGAGAAACATCGAACATTGAACATCGAACATCGAACATTGAACATCGAACATCGGACATTGAACATCGAACATCGGACATTGAATCCGGCGCGCGCCATTCGACGTTCGACAGAGTCCAAACTTCCAAACCTTGGAAAAGTAGTCATGAAAAGTTCCAAACCTTGGAACTCTTTTCGCAGAAAGTTCCAAGGTTTGGAAGTCTTAACGGCCGCTGGGGACTTCGGGTCCTGTCCCTAACACCGAAAACCTACCTAGAACGAATAGTAAACGCCGATGCCGCCGTACACGTCCGTGTCCATCGCGGCGTCAGGGAGGACGTCTTCGTCGATGTTGTCGACGTAATTCAGCATGGCGCTGACTTCGATATCTTCACCGACGGGAATGGTCGTTGCGAGAGATATCTCGTATTCCTGGAAACCCTCTTCTCCTGTCACGCTGTAGTCGCTGCCGACATACCCGGCTTTCGCGCCAAGATTGATGGAGACATCTTCCGTAACCGGCAGGTTCAGGCCGATGCAGGCAGCGGCGTAGACATCATCGACCTCATCGAACTCGTAGGCGACCTGGAGTCCGACGGAAACATGCTCAATGACTGTCACGCTGACGTCGAGAATCGCTTCGGAGGTGCTTTCCAGTTCCGATCCGGGAAAGGAGAAGCTGCTCACTGTGAAAGAGGCCTCGACGCTGTCTGACGGGAGGGGGAGGGCGTAAGCGACGGAAAGGTCAATCTCCTGGAAATCGTTGTTGTTAACAGCGCCGTTGTAGTCGTCCACGTCCCAGTTGGCCCAGACGTTATAACTGAGGCCGTTCTCCGCGGCGACATCTATCATCGGCTGGATGACAAAGCCGTCGTTATAGGTGATGCCGCGGAATACGTATGCCGACATGAAATCGGCCCCGACTGTTGCTTCCGCCGCCTGCGTCTGCGCTGTGCTGATTGCAAGTGTTACGATGATGAGTGCTGCAATAACCTTCTTCATGTTGCTTCTCCTTTGCTTGCTTCCCCCGGATTTCCGTTAGCAGGATGTTAGCGATGCGAAGCGGCATGGCGATAAGAATCTTAGAACGGGCAAGTAAAAACCCCCGCCGGGAGGCGGGGGTTTTTTCTACTTTCAGATCCGCGCGGGTATGGCGCGCGGATTCTGCATAGTGGTTATCGTCAGAACGAGTAGTAGACGCCGATTCCGCCGTACACGTCCGTATCCATCGCTTCGTCGGGAAGCACGTCGCTGTCGATGTTATCAACGTAGTTGATGGTCGCCGACACTTCGACGTCTTCATTCACGGGAACCGCGATCGAAGCGGAGAGCGTGTACTCGTTGAATCCGCTCTCGCCGGCTACGCTTGCGTCTTCGCCGATATATCCGGCCGAGGCGCCGAGATCAATCGCCAGATCCTCGCTGATCGGGAGGCTGACGCCGATGCTCGCGCTGGCGTAGTAGTCATCGACCTCGTCGAAGTCGTAGTACACATCCAGTCCGAGAGACACGGATTCAATCAGGTTGAACGCGAGGCTCAGATACGCTTCCGCCGTGCTCGCCACGGGAGCGCCGGGGAACGAGTAGTTGACCACACCTACAGAGGCGTCAACTACTTCCGAATCCAGCGGAAGAGGATAGCTCACGGTGAGGTCGATTTCCTGGAAATCGTTGTTCTCAACCGCTCCGCCGTAATCGTCTACGTCATAGTTAGCCCAGGTGTTCAAAGCCAGACCGCTCTCGTGCGTGACATCGATCGAGGGCTGGATGACGAATCCGTCGTTGAACGTCAGACCACGCCACACGTAAGCGGACATGAAGTCTGCGCCGACCGTCGCTTCGGCTGCTTCGCTCGAGATACCGCTGAACACGAGCATGCCGGCGACCGCCGCGAATACTGCTAATCTAGTTGCCATTCTCATTGCACTTCTCCTTCTCTTCATTCCTGGGGAAACGGAAGTGCTTCCCCCCTCATCACTGAGTACTTTAGTAGCTAACTCCCCTAAACTCAACTTCTCTCTTCCTGTGACTTCGGAGAGGCGCCGCAGCGGGCGGCGCCTCTCCCGTGACTCTGTTTCTTAACCGATGGCGTCTTTGCCCTTTTCTCCCGTGCGGATCCGGATGCACTCTTCGAGAGCAAGAATGAATATCTTGCCGTCTCCGATCTTTCCGCTCCGCGCAGA
The DNA here is from genome assembly GCA_018814445.1 of Verrucomicrobiota bacterium. Lineage (GTDB taxonomy): Bacteria > Verrucomicrobiota > Kiritimatiellia > JAHIZV01 > JAHIZV01 > JAHIZV01. The sequence goes on from JAHIZV010000129.1 coordinate 8,878, forward strand.
GTGTACGATGGCATCGATCGTCGGCTGCACGTAATCCTCGTTGACCGCGATCTCGAGGCGGACCTTCTTCAGAAGATTCACTTCGACATCCACGCCGCGATAGGACTCGTGATAACCGCCCTGCTGACCGCAGCCCAGCGCGTTGGTGATCGAGAGCTTCAGAATCTCTTTCTCGTACAACGCCTGTTTCACCGCGTTCAGCTTCTCAGGCTGTATGTATGCAATAATCAGTTTCATTTCATTATCCTCCTGATTCAGGTCCGGGTTACATGCTGCTGAAGATCTGGAAACCACTGTAGGCTTCCATACCGTGCTCTCCGATGTCGAGACCACGCATTTCCTCATCCTCACTCACGCGCAGACCCATGACGGCCTTGATGATGCCGAAAATGACGGCTGCGGCGATGACACAGGTGATGCCGTAGGCAGCGATTCCGATGACCTGGGTCATGACGCTCTTTCCTTCGCCGAAAATACCGGCGGCAAGCGTTCCCCATATGCCGCACACGAGGTGGACCGAAATGGCGCCGACAGGATCATCGATCCTGGCTTTGTCGATAAGGATGACTGCCGCCACAACGATTACGCCGGCGATGAGTCCTATCAGAATTGACTCGTTCACGCTGACCACATCTGCGCCGGCAGTGATCCCGACGAGACCCGCGAGACAGCCGTTTAGGGCCATCGAAAGGTCGGGTTTCTTCTGAACGATCCAGGAGATGGTGATAGCTCCGGCCACGCCGGCAGCAGCCGCCATACTGGTTGTGACGAAGACGAACGACACGGCTTCCGCGTCAGCCGATAACACCGAGCCGCCGTTGAATCCGAACCATCCAAGCCACAGCAGGAACACGCCGATCGCCGCAAGCGGCAGACTGTGACCCATGATCGGCTTGCTGATACCATTGACGTACTTCCCTTTGCGGGGGCCAAGCATGAGGACGCCAACGAGGGCTGCCCATCCTCCGACAGAGTGGACGAGAGTAGAGCCCGCAAAATCATAAAAACCGAGCTGATCGAGCCAGCCGCCGCCCCACTTCCATGATCCTACGATGGGGTAAACCACTCCCACATAGATGATGGAGAACAGGAGAAACGAACTGAGCTTGACGCGCTCAGCAACTGCGCCGGAGACGATCGTAGCCGCAGTGGCCGCGAACATCGCCTGGAACAGGAAGTCCGTCCAGTACGTGTACGCCCCATCCGCATAGGTCATCGGGTTGTAGTCGGCTCCCGGATTCAAAAGGAATCCTGCAAAGCCAAAAATCCCTTTGCTGCCCTCCTCAAAGCCCGGGTACATCAGATTGAACCCGCACAGCCAGTAGGTCAGCAGTCCGATCGCTATGATGGACGTGTTCTTGAAGAGGATGTTGACCGTGTTCTTCGCACGGGTCAGTCCCGATTCAAGAGATGCGAACCCCAGGTGCATGATGAAAACCAGGAAGGTCGCCACCAGCATCCAGGTGTTGTTCACCGTGAACATCGCAGTATCCGCAACAGAAGGGGCGTCCGCCGCCGCTTCCTGGCCGAACGCCATCGGAGCCAGGCCGATGAGCGGCAGGATCAGAAGCAGCATCCCCATACGTTTGTATCTGCTCATAACTCATATCCTTTCGATTACTTCCAAGGCGCACACCATGTGCGTCCGCAACTGCATGGGAAATAGCAAGTGGCATGCCAATTGGAGGACGATTAGCTTCGGAGAAGTTGTAAGACTCATAGTGATAGTGCATTAAGAAATATTTGGTAAGTTACAAAAAAAGAACATAGTAGAATAGGAAATACAAATCTGTTATATATGTAGTGCTGAATTACAATAATGTACTCCCCTTTTTTGGGCCATTCTGAAAGGAAGAAGCCCTGCCACCGGGACGGCAGCAGGGCTTCTCTTGTTGCGGACCCACGCGGGTATGGCGCGCGGATTCTGCGTGGTTGTTGTTGTCAGAACGAGTAGTAGACGCCGATTCCGCCGTACACGTCCGTATCCATCGCTTCGTCGGGAAGCACGTCGCTGTCGATGTTGTCTACATAGTTGACGGAGGCGGAGACCTCGACGTCCTCACCGACCGGGACGGTCACAGCCGCCGAGAGGGTGTACTCGTTGAAGCCCTCTTCTCCGCCCGCACTCGCATCCTTGCCGATGTAGCCGGCTGACGCGCCCAGGTCGACAGCCATGTCTTCGGTGACGGGGAGGCTGAGTCCGATGCTCGCACTGGCATAGAAGTCATCGACTTCGTCGAAGTCGTAATACGCATCCAGTCCGAGCGAGACCGACTCGATCAGATTGAACGCGAGGCTTACGAATGCTTCAGCCGTGCTTTCGGCGGCGGCTCCGGGAAACGAGTAGTCGATGACACCCACGGTAGCCTCGATGGTATCCGACTCCAGCGGAACGGCATAACTGACGGTCAGGTCGATCTCCTGGAAGTCGTTGTTCTCAACGGCTCCGTCATAGTCGTCCACATCCCAGTTGCCCCATGTGTTGAAACTGAGGCCGCTGTCGTGGGCGACGTCGATCGACGGCTGGATGACGAATCCATCGTTGAACGTCAGACCGCGCCACACGTAAGCGGACATGAAGTCTGCGCCGACCGTTGCTTCGGCTGCTTCGCTCGACATGCCGCTGAACGCGAGCATTCCTGCGACCGCCGCAAATACTGTCAATCCAGTTACTATTCTCATTGCACTTCTCCTTCTCTTCTTTCCTGGGGAAACTGAAGTGCTTCCCCCTCAATTTACATTTAAGCTGCTGTGTTTCGATTTATGGAGAGGCGCCGCACCGTGCGGCGCCTCTCCAGTGACTGCGTTTCTTAACCGATGGCGTCTTTGCCTTTTTCTCCCGTGCGGATCCGGATGCACTCTTCGAGAGCAAGGATGAATATCTTGCCGTCTCCGATCTTTCCGCTCCGCGCCGCACTTACGATGGCATCGACCGTCGGCTGTACGTAATCCTCGTTGACCGCGATCTCGAGGCGGACCTTCTTCAGAAGATTCACTTCGACATCCACGCCGCGGTAGGACTCGTGATAAC
>JAHIZV010000130.1 GCA_018814445.1 Verrucomicrobiota bacterium
AAGATGGCGCAGGCCAACAAAGCATTCGCACATTACAGGTGGTAGACATTGATCGGTCACAGGCATGGCAACCGTGGTGGAACATTCGAAAAAGAAGCCAACGTCTGCATCTTCCTCGAAAAGAGAGGCTGTGGAACGCAGGCGTGGTTTGGCCATGCTCAGAAATATCGGCATCATGGCGCACATAGATGCCGGTAAGACGACTACCACAGAGAGAATGCTCTATTACACCGGCCGCGTCTACAAGATGGGCGAGGTCCACGACGGAACCGCTACCATGGACTGGATGGTCCAGGAGCAAGAGCGGGGAATAACCATCACCAGTGCCGCCACGACATGCTTCTGGCGCGACCACCAGATCAATATCATAGATACTCCCGGACACGTGGATTTTATGGTGGAAGTGGAGCGGTCTCTTCGCGTCTTGGACGGAGCTGTTGGTATCTTTTGTGGGGTCGCGGGCGTTCAGCCTCAGTCTGAGACTGTCTGGCATCAGGCAAAGCGATACGGGATTCCCTGCCTTGCTTTCATCAACAAGATGGACAGGATGGGCGCGCGCTTCGACTGGGTCGTTCAACAACTGCGCGAGCGACTTGCTGCTCCGGCCGTCCCCGTGCAATTTCCCCTGGGAGCCGAAGACGCCTTTCAGGGAGTTATTGATCTAGTTGAAATGAGGTTGCTTCAGTTTGATGAAGCCTCGCTGGGCAGTGAAGTTACGGAAGCGGAAATTCCCGCAACTCTCGCTGCTGAAGCCGAGCGCCGACGTGCAGAAATGGTGGAGGCAGTGGCAGAGCGTGACGAACAGGTGCTGGAGAAGTTCCTCGCGGGAGTGGATGTGCCGTCTGACGTGCTGAAATCGGGGATAAGAAGAGCGTCACTTAGTGGTTCTCTCGTTCCCGTGCTTTGCGGTTCATCCCTGAAGAACAAAGGTGTTCAGCCGCTTCTGGATGCCGTCGTGGATTACTTGCCCTCACCGATTGATGTGCCTGCAGTGAAGGGGCATCATCCCAAGTCAGAAGAAATCGTTGAGAGGCAGGTCAGCGACCATGAGCCACTCAGTGCTCTTGCCTTCAAACTTGTCAACGACTCGTATGTGGGAAAGCTGACGTTTGTGCGTGTTTATTCCGGTGTACTGAAGAAGGGACAGAACATCTTCAATCCTCGCACTCGCAAGCGAGAGCGCGTCGGCCGGCTTCTGCAGTTGCATGCCAACCACCGGGAAGATGTCGATGTTTTGTATGCCGGGGAAATAGGTGCCATCGCCGGTCTGAAATATGCAACCACAGGAGATACTCTTTGCGTTGAGAATCATCCCGTATTGCTGGAGAGCATCCACTTTCCGGAACCCGTCATCGCCATGGCTATCGAGCCCAAGACACAGGCGGATCGTGACAGCTTGAATGACTCGCTGACGGCCATGGCCGATGAGGATCCCACCTTCAAGGTGAAAACGGATCCTGACACGGGTCAGACGATAATCAGCGGAATGGGGGAACTGCACCTTGAGATTATCAAGGACCGGATGTTCCGGGAGTATAAGGTGCAGGCCAACGCCGGGAAACCTATGGTGGCCTACCGCGAGACAATAGAATGCCAGGGCCGGGCCGAGTACAGATTCGAGCGGGAACTAGGGGGTCGTGGGCAGTTTGGGCATATCATTCTTGATATAGCCCCGCGTTCCCGGGCTTCGGGCAACGATGTGTCGCTTGAGGTGTCCAACAACCTCATTCCATCTGAATTTCATGATGCAATTGAGGAAGGAATCAAAGATGCGCTTGCAACAGGCGTTCTGGGCAACTACCCTCTCGTCGATATTGAGGTGCGCGTGGTCGGCGGAAGTGCGCATCCGGTCGATTCTACAGACATAGCCTTTCGGACTGCCGCTGTAATGGCGATGCGCGAAGCTCTTGGTAGTGCTTCCCCCGTATTGCTGGAGCCTATTATGGCTCTGGAGATTATTACGCCGGAAGAACACTTGGGCGATGTTCTGGGAGATATCAACGGCCGCCGGGGCAAGGTCAAGGAGATTGTGGCCGAGGGCGCCGCACAGATCATCACAGCGGAAGTTCCGCTGGCAGAGCTGTTCGGCTACGCGACGAGTCTTCGCTCTCTTACAAAAGGGCGGGCCAGTTGCGCGATGGAACCGCATTTGTTCGAGATCGTTCCGGAGACAATACAAAACAGAATTCTGAATCGGTGAGGTAACTATGAACGGGCAGAGAATTCGCATACGACTTAAGGCATACGATCATCGGGTTCTCGATCAGTCGGCTTCCGACATCGTAGAGACGACAAAAAGGACCGGAGCACGCGTGTCCGGGCCGATTCCTCTTCCGACGCGTATCGAGCGCTACACGGTGAACAGGAGCCCTCATGTCAATAAGAAGTCGATGGAGCAGTTTGAGATTAGAACGCACAAGCGTCTACTCGATATTATTGATCCTACAGCGAAGACTGTAGATGAGCTTAAGAAACTGAATCTGCCTGCGGGCGTAGACATCACCATTAAGATCTGAGTGCAGCCATGAATGGACTAATCGGAAAGAAACTGGGTATGACCCAGATATTTGATGATCAGGGAAATCAAGTTCCTGTCACTGCTATCGAGACCGGCCCGTGTGTAGTCGTGCAGGTCAAGACGACCGGCCGCGACGGCTACGACAGCGTCCAGCTCGGATTCATTGAGCAGAAAGAGCAACGTCTGACGAAAGCAGTTGCCGGTCACTTCAAGAAGGCCGGTGCGGCAGCGAAGAAGGTCCTTCGCGAGTTTCGCGCAGATGCGGACGAGGAGTTCGAGCCGGGGCAACAGTTGGATGTTGGCCTTTTTGAAGGGGTCAGTCATGTGGACGTGGTAGCCACATCCAAAGGAAGCGGGTTCCAGGGGGTCGTCCGTCGGCACGGTATGAGTGGCGGGCGCGCATCTCATGGTTCACATATGCATCGAAGAACCGGATCGATCGGACAATGTGAATTTCCTGCACGTGTTTTCAAAGGAAAAAGGATGCCGGGGCAGTACGGCAACGTGCGCGTTACCACGCAGAACCTCAAAGTCGTCCGGGTCATCCCCGAGGATAATGTTCTACTAGTGAGGGGTGCAGTTCCCGGTCCTGTTGGAGGTATCGTGACTGTATGTAAGGCAATCAAGAAGGCGGCGGCAGCATCATGAGCAAATTACCTCTTAAGAATATGAAGGGCGAGAGCATCGGTGACTTTGATTTCTCCGATGAGTTGCTCGTCCACGACAAAGGTTTGCAGGCACTGCAGAATGCGGTAGTGGCTCACCGGGCTGCGCAACGTGCAGGATCGGCTTCGACACTGACTAAATCGGAAGTGGCGGGCAGCGGACGCAAGCCGTGGCGTCAGAAGGGACTCGGGCGCGCACGTGCAGGTTACAGGCAGTCGCCCGTTTGGCGCGGCGGAGGTGTGGCCTTCGGACCGAAACCGAGATCCTATGCAAAGAAAATCTCTAAGAAGGGCGCCCGCTTGGCGTTCAGGCGAGCTTTCAGCGAGAAAATCGCGGCGGG
>JAHIZV010000131.1 GCA_018814445.1 Verrucomicrobiota bacterium
CCCTTTTCATTGACAATGGCCAGGCGATCGCCGTCAGGATCCTGCGCGAAACCGATGTCGCATTTTTCCTTAATGACAACTTCCGCAAGTTTCGAGAGGTTCTCCGGCAGGGGCTCCGGTTCCCGCTCAAAGGCTTTCGTTGGATCGTCATGAATAGTGACCACCTCGCAGCCGAACTGTTCTTCGAGGAAAGGGGCCGACAGGCCGCACCCGACGCCGTTGCAGCAGTCGACCGCCACTTTCAAACGCCTGGTCCGGATCGAGTCGGCGTCGATGTAGTCCATAATCCTGCGGAGATGCGGTGTGAACGGATTCTTCCGGAACGATGCGCGGGCGATTGCCGACTCTTCCACCATCGTGAAGTCCTGCTGATGATAGATGTCGAAGAGTTCCTCGGCCCTCATCTCACTGAGAAAGAGCCCGTTGCGATCGACAAACTTCAGCGCGTTCCATTGGGAGGGATTGTGGCTGGCGGTGATCGCAATCCCACCGAATGCGCCGAGATGTTTTGTCAGCACCAGAAGGGTGGGGGTGGGGACGATGCCCGCGAGAACCGGCTTGCACCCGACGCTTTGAAGGCCGGCGATAACCGCATATTCAACCATCAGACCGGTCGATCTCGTGTCGCGGCCGACGACAACGGGTCCCTGACCTACAAAGGTTCCAAAAGCCTGAGCAAACGAAGCGGCAACCTGGGGGGAGAACGAATCTCCAACGACTCCTCGAACCCCTGACACTCCAACTTTAAGAGCTTCTTTCATGATGCTTTCCCCGGGATTCAGATCCGCCGCCCGAGCCTGTCCACGGAAATCGAAATTAGCAAAGTTCTCATATCTCCCGCCGGATGACTCTCTTCAATTCGTCGGCGCGTTTTTCAGCTTTCGCTTTGCTGGTTGCTTCCGAAATGATCCTCACGATCTGTTCTGTCTGAGAGATTCGCGCGTGAATCCATCCGTCTTCCCAATCGACTCGCACACCATCGGTCAGATCCACTTCTCCTTTCGTGGAAGGAGCCCATTCGCTTTGCAGGTATTCGACGGCCTTGTATCCGTCATGTGCGCCGCAGGGAACGGCTTTCTTCACGATGTGATAGCGGGGGAGCGCGTTGAGCAGTTCAGAAACGGTGCAGTTGTTCTCAGCCATGGCCTCCATAACAAGAGCCATCATCAGAAAGCCGTCAAATGCCTGGCTGAATTCGGGGCAGGCGACACTTCCGCAGCCTTCGCCGCCCAGAAGTCCGTCTTCGTCGGCGAGTGCGGCGATGATACTGGCCTGTCCGACTTTGGCTTTTACGAGAGACGCTTTTTTCAAAGCCGTGATGTCGTCCATGGCACGCGTCGTGCAGCAGTTCGTCACAATCGTTCCGGTTTTCTTGCTGAGTATGTGGCTGGCGATAATCGCAAAAGTATATTCCTCGCTGGCCGGCTCGCCCGTTTCCGTCACGATGGACATGCGGCCCATGTCGCTGCTGAGAAGGAATCCGGCGTCTCCCTTCAGATGTTTGATGATCGATGCCATCTGAAGTGCGCTGCGGGGACGAGGCTCCGGTTCCCTCGCAAGATAACCGGAAGGTTCGGCGTTCATGGGAATCAGTGAAAACCCGAAACGTCGGGCGAACGCTTTAAGATAACTGCAGCCCGCGCCTCCTACCGGATCGATAAGAATCCTGAGATCGGCATCCCGGATGCCGTCGGCGTTAATATGTTTTTCCAACGCGGCGAGATACGGATCAAAGAAATCGAGCGCATGCGAGTGTCTGCCCATCTGGTCCCATGAGGCGAAGCGGAAATCGCCCGCGTGGAAGAGATCCATGACGGCTTCACCGCTGACGGACTCGAAGAGCGCTCCTTCCGAGTCGATGAGTGTGACCGCGTTCCATCCCATCCCGTTGTGGCCCCCTGAAATGGAGACGCCTCCGCGCGCTTTGTACGGTTTTACCGAGTACTGAAGAACCGGAGTGGGGCAGACCCCAAAATCGACCACGTCGCATCCTGCCGCAAGCAGGCTCGATAGCACTTCCGCATGAATCATGGGACTCGAGGAGCGCGTGTCGCGGCCCAGAAGAACAGTGCCCCCCTCAAGGAACGAGCCGAAGGCGCTTGCATAGTCCATAACCGTCTTCGGGGTGAGCGAATCACCGATGAAGCCGCGAATGCCGAAACTCGTAAGACGTAAGGTTTTCATCCATCCTCGCGAACTGCGGCAATAGTAGTTCTTTTCACTGTACTCGTCATGTTCCTTCAGCTTTGCTTATCTTTAACTTGCTTGCAGGTGAGAGTATATATACTATTACTTCATTGATTGAAGCAATAAGTTTCTTGTGTTATTTCAGGCCTATCTGAAAGAGAGAGGAAGAAGATGAAAGCAGGCCGGTTTGAAAGGAGACGTACGGACCGCCATCAGCAGGTGAAATCGCTTCTTGAAGATGAGAAGCGAAAGAAGGCGGCTCATCTCGGCGCGGATACGTACTTTCTGGATGACGAGAGTATTCTGGCGCTACCCAGACGAAAGGGAGACAGCCGCTATCCCTATGGCGCGGACGGCTTCAACTTCTGGGTGTATGCCTCGGGCGTCATGCACTGCAACGAGGGCCTGTTCTCAAGCTTTGTGCGTCCGGCGTTCGGCGAAGAGCCCAGGATCGCCTTCTTCGCCGGTCTTCCTCTGGAACAAGGCGGTTTCTTTCCGATACCTCTCACTTGTGTGCCCCAGACAGGCATGTCCCCTCCGTCTGCCGTGAATCGCTTCACTGTTTTTGAGAAGATCTCCGCCTGTTTCTTCTGTGAGACGCCGGAGCTTCAGTTCTGTTTGCGCGTTCACGTTTCACCAGACAAGAGCATCGTATTCTCACTTCTGAGCGCTAACGTTTCTGACCGGGAGCAGTTGTTCTACCAGTCTTCCTTCCTGAATCCGTTTATGCGCAATCAGTTCTATGAGAGTTCCGAGGACAACTGGTTCAAGGAAGTGCGCCTTGAGCAGAATATCAGTAAGAGCGGCTCCGGACTCCGCCCGTTCGTGGTGACGACTCATGAGGATAAGAACCGCCACACGTCATTCACAAACAGGGGATGGCTTCACCGCGGTCTGAATCTGTCAGAGGGAAGTGACATTGTCTCATGTGCAGAGACCACTTCTCGTTTGGACTACGTCGGGACTTCTGTCGGCGGTCTGCATTCCGCCGAGTCACTAAGGGAAGGAGCCTTCGCTTCCGGCGGGCAGCCAGTCTGCACGTTCACAGATTCAGGAGTCATGGCAGACATCCTCCTCCTGCGTCTTGCGCCCGGTGGTTTCGCCCGCCAGGACCTGGTATTCGAAAGCCGTGAACATATTGCTGACGAGGGTCCGAAGATGTCCGCGTCGCTTTCCGCCGACGATTTGGACGACCAGCTTGAGCTGCTTGAAAAAAAGGAAGATGTCGCCGGAGGACATTTCTCCATCGCAGTCCACACAAGCCGCGTTCCCGAACTGAAAGCGGCCGTTTTCAACGGATTCTTCGGACAGTTGAAGAAACAGGTCGAGTTCTGCTCGGTCCTGAAAGGTTACGTGCAGCTATCGGCGAATTCGCTTATCGGGATACGCGACGTGTTCCAGTCGCTTGAGGCCTACCTGTATTGGGCGCCGGACAAGGCGAGGGCGAAGATGCTGGAGGCACTGGATTTCACGGCGCCGGACGGCAGGTGTTTTCGTCAATACTCGCTGCCGACTGCGGCGGGGCAAACGGGGCGCATGGATCTCCGGCCCTTTATTGATCAGGGCGTATGGGTCGTCTCCTGCATCTGGCACTACCTGCGCGTGACGGGTGATTGGGCGTTTCTGCACGAAGAATGCGGATACCATGCGATCGTTGACGAGTCGGCCGGCGTTGTTGCGAAGACGGCGCAGCGGGACACCGTGATGCAACACATGATCCGAATAACGGACTATCTGATCGAGAATCGTGACCACGAAAACACCAGGTGTGTCCTGGCTCTTTATGGCGACTGGAATGACGCACTGGACGGCCTGGGCATTTCCCGTGACGGGTCGCGAGAGTTCGGAACAGGTGTGAGCGTGATGGCGTCTCTGCAGGTATTCCAGAACACGCAGGAGATGATCGAACTCCTGAAGCACGTCGATGAAGAAGAGTTCTCCGATAAGATAGCGGGGTATCGTCAAGCCGGGGAGGAAATCAAGCGGGGGTTGATTGAACACGCTGTTGTGGAGCGCGATGGCCGGAAGCGCATCGTCCACGGATGGGGAGACAAGCGGTCATACTATGTCGGGAGTTTTGAAGACAGCGATGGAAAGAGCCGCGATGGGCTGACCTCGAATGCATTCTGGGTGCTCTCGGGGCTCCTCGATTTCACACCCGAAATGAAGGAGACCATTCTCGAATCATTCAAGAGGCTGGACTCCAGGTATGGATTGAAGACATTCGAGCCGTACTTCGCACGAGGAACGCCGGGTGTCGGGAGAATACCCAACCTGCCCGCCGGCACGGCGGAGAACGCTGCGGCCTATATTCACGCAACTGCTTTCGGCATTGCCGCTCTGTTTCAGATGGATCATCCGAAGGAGGCGTGGGAACAACTCGTGAAGATCCTGCCTTTCACGCCGATCCACAAAGAGCTGACTCATTCGCCTTTCGTGATGCCCAATTCATACTGTGAGAATGCCGATCTGCATATCGATGGCGAAAGCATGAACGACTGGCAGACGGGCAGCGCCAACACCGTGATGAAACTGTTCATCCGATATGTGTTCGGACTTAATATGCAAGCTGACGGCGCGTGGATCGAACCCGCGGCATGGTGTCCGTTCAGACGATTCAGTGTCGAAATTGCTGTCCGTGGCTCCGTGCTTCGACTTTCCTATGCGGACGAAGGTGCGGGACAGCGACATTTCATGGTGAATGGTGAGGTTCGCGAAGAGGGTTTGAGAGAACGGGCGCTGTGGATCGGCGCTGATGAACTGTGCAACGGAGAACTTAGTGTTACGATTACGGATTGATTGATGCTTGTCCCTGTGTCCGGCGGCGTAATAGGCTTTCGCAGGGCTGTGCGAATATCGAGGTGACTATGTCAGAGACGCTTTATCCCCTGATACTTAAACCCGCCTACAAGGACTATCTGTGGGGTGGAGACAAGATTATCCGCTATTTCAAAAGAGATGAGCCTCCCGGAGTGTATGCCGAATCCTGGGAAGTCTCCGACCGGCCCGAAGGGCCAAGCGTCGCGGCCAACGGTCCGTTTGCCGGAAAAACACTTTCAGAGATCGCGGAAGGACGCGCCGCGGAGTTGTTCGGCAACCGTTCCACAGGCGGGAAGTTTCCCCTTCTTATCAAGCTGATCGACGCGAAGCAGAAGCTCAGTGTTCAGGTCCACCCCGACGATGAATCGGCGGCCCGATACGGAGGCGAGGCGAAGACGGAAATGTGGTATGTGCTCGACGCCGAGCCCGGCGCCTATGTGTATGCCGGCCTCAAAGAGGGTGTCGACAGGGACGTCTTCAGCAAGGCGATCGAAGAAGACACGTTCGAAGACGTGCTCGTGAAAATACCCGTCGGGAAGGGCGATGCCGTATTCATGCGCGGCGGGAGGGTGCATGCGATCGGCGAGGGATGCCTTCTGCTTGAGGTTCAGCAGAATTCCAACACCACGTATCGCATCTATGACTGGGGACGGTTCGGCTCCGATGGAAAATCGCGGCAAATGCACATCGACGAGGCCCTTCAGGTTATTCACTGGGACGATACGGAGAGTGCCCGTGTTACGGAAAGTCCTGTTGCGGAGCGCGGGGAAAGCCGCTTGACCGAGGTCCTCACGACTCCCTACTTCAGACTTGAACGACTGGACCTTCACGGTGAATGGGAGGATGAATGTGATGGATCAACTTTCCATGTTCTGTTTGTAGCCGAGGGAGAGGTCAGGCTTAAAGCGGGTCAGTTCGACGAGACTATTGCAGCAGGGACCTCGTGTTTGCTGCCGTCCGTTCTTGGCGACTACAGCGGGGCGTCCGCGGGAGCGGTTCTCCTTCGGGTAAGCCTTCCGTAGGTTCGGCAGTCCGTGCCACATCTCATGACGCACTGATGGCCACGGCCAGTGCGCTCAACTCCCCGATCTGCGGCCCGAGAGAGGATGCTTCAATCGCACAGCACTCTACGTTGTGAGACCAGGCGTACTTTCCTATCCTTTCCCTCAGGGGGGACAGCAGAAAGTCGCCCGTGTGAATGGCGATAGTGCCGAGTATGAGCGCGGACGGGTTGAACATCATCAATATGGTGCCCAGCCCCTGTGCCAGTCTTTCAAGATACTCATCCCATTTCTCAAGTGCGTATGGGTCGCCTTCCTGAGCGGCGAGCGTGAAGGTCCGGAAGTCGATTTTCGAGGGGTCGTTGCCTGCGTGATCAAGAATGGTCGTTTTCACGTTCTGGCTCACGATCTCTTTTCTCAACCTGTCGGCGACATTTTTCCCGCCGCAGAAGAGTTCAAAACAGCCGCGCTGGCCGCAGGGACATGGCGGCCCGTTTGCGTCGAGGACGTGATGGCCCACTTCGCCGCCGAGGTCTTCAGCTCCCTGAACGAGCGTGCCTCCGGAGATGATGCCTGCTCCCACACCAGTGCTCATTGTGATGTAAACGATATCCTTCACGTCTTTGTGAGCGCCGAAGAATGACTCCGCAAGAACGGCCGCGTTCGCGTCGTTGTTCATGTGGACAGGTCGATTAAGTTTTCCGGCGAACATGGCGGGGAGGGGTACGTCAACCCATCCCGGCATATTGGGCGGAGAGAGGAGCAGTCCCCGTCTGACGGAGAGCGGGCCCGGCGCGGAAATGCCGACATGAGGGATGTCGCTCAATTGCAGGCCGGATTCCTGAAGTATGTCATTGACGAGTTCGACGGTTCGCAAGACCAGCGATTCGGGGCCTTCAGCGGCCCTGGCCGGCATCCGGCGGGAGGCCGTGAGATTCCCTCGCTCGTCGCCCAGGCAGACAGCGACTTTCGTTCCTCCAATGTCTATTCCCAGTAGATGCACAGGGAAAACTTAGAACGAAACGGAAATCCCGGCAACGTTCAACTTCCGTCACCCGAAACCTGTCGCATTGACCCTGTGCTGCTCCTCCTATAATGTACGAAACGACACTTGGAATTTTAACACGAGGGAATCAGACGTGGAAACATGGGTTTTGTCCTCTTTGCCGGTTGCGGACGTAATGTTCGCCTTTGCCGAGTCGAACCTGACCGGAAAGGTTATCGTCGGTATTCTTTTTGTCGGGTCTATCTACGCGTGGTCCGTGATGGTCACCAAGTTCACTGATCTCCGCCGCGCCAGAATCATGTCCCGTCGTTTCCTGTATGCGTTTCGCAAGGAATCCCATCCGATTGCACTCTACCTGAAACGGCAGAAGTTTCACGGCAGCCCGCTATACGCCGTTTACGAGAACTGCTGTCTCGCCGTCGGCGGAGAGTTGGAGGCGCGGGGTGTCGATCCGGAGGAGCTCTTCATGGGAGGGGTGGGAGCCCCGGTTCAGAAGCTGAACCAGTACCAGTTGGAAGCTGTGCGGAATGCTTCCGAGCGCACCGTGGCCGACCAGGCTCTACTGCTGGAGGGCAACATGGGCATTCTCGCGACCGCGGTCAGTGCAAGCCCGTTTCTCGGTCTTCTTGGCACCGTCTGGGGGGTGATGGATGCGTTTGGAGGAATGGCGGTCAAAGGGTCTGCCACACTTTCCGCCGTCGCTCCGGGTATCGCCGGCGCTCTTCTGACGACCGTCGTAGGTCTTCTCGTGGCCCTTCCTTCCGCCATCGGCTACAACCTGTTGACTAATCGCATCCGTGAACTTCACGTTCAGATGGACAACTTCGCGCAGGAGTTTGTCGCTGAAGTGCAGCGCGCGTTTCTCCACGAGGAGTAGGGAGGAAACGTGGCCAGAAAGAAGCCCCTAAGCACACTTCGCGAAATCAGCGAGATCAACATGACCCCGCTGATGGATCTGACGTTTATTCTTCTGATCACCTTCATCATCACCTTTCCGCTGATCGAGCAGGGCATACCCGTCAGTCTTCCCAAGGGGGAGGCGGAGGAGTTGGATCCGGAGGAAACGAGGACGATCACGATGGATGTGCAGGGCCGCCTCTATCTTGATGACGTGCCGATTTCCAAAGAGGAACTGAATCTCGAGATGAAGACGCTGAGCGTGGCGGTTCCGGACATTACCATATTCGTGCGGGCCGATGAGAAGCTGCAGTATGGCGGTGTAGTCGAGATCATGCGGATTCTGCATGACGCGCAAATCACGCGCATGGCCCTGGTGACGGAGTCGGAGAAGCAGTGATGAGAGCAGAGGATGCCGGATCCAGGATGCCGGATCCCGGATGCCGGGAAGGTGTCATCGCGAGATCAGTCCGTGCAATATGGCAGATGCGCGCGGAGGCGAAGCGATCCAGTGTTCATGAGGACTGGATTGCTTCACATCCAACCAGCAATATCTCGTCGGCGTACTCAGTTCGCAATGACGCCCCTCCCATCCGGTATCCGGTATCCGGTACCCGGCATCGGGTTCATAAGGGGGCGGCATGACATCCGGTCTTCCCCGGCATTTTAAGGTAGTCGCCACCGTTCACTTCAGTCTTGTGGCTGTTCTGGTGGTTATCCATTTCGCACAGCGCTTTCTTCACCGCCATGAGAAGCACGAGATGATCACGTACGTCAATCTCTCCGGCGACCCCGTACCGCCTCCAACTGTCGTGCCCGTAGAGGAAGTGAAGCCGCCGGAGCCTCCGCCCCCTCCACCGAAAGAGATACCTCAGCCGCCCAAGAAGAAGATCGAAAAGAGCAAAAAGCGCGTCAAGAAGGAGCCGGAAAAGCAGACCCGGGAGCGACCCCTGCCGGATCTGGAGAAGATACTGAGAGATACCGTGGAGGCGACGCAGAAGTTCAAGGAGTCTCAGGAGGCCATTCCCGCCTGGTACTTCAAGCTCGTGCGGAAGACCATGTACGACGCATGGAGGCAGCCGAGCAGCCTGGCATCGAGCCAGGGCTTGAAAGCCGTCATTTCAATACGTGTCAACCGGGATGGAAGCATATCCCGCCGGGAACTGGTGGGAAGTTCCGGCAACGTGACCATGGATGACTCCGTCGTCGAGGCCGTGTACAGCGTGAAGAAACTCAAACCCCTTCCCAATGAGTTTCGCGGGAAGTATAAAGACATTACGATAGAGTTTGAAGTTACCCACTGACTTTCACGATACCTGCCACCTGAATGGCGGATTCAAATAGTAAGTGCAACGTGGCTCCATAGTACTTCATTGGGCGTTCGGTAATCTAGCCTGATTCAGAATAGGGGTCACATCTCAACATTCAATATCCTTAGAAGCCGCGCTTCTTCTTTCTTTAGTTCCTTCGAACGCGACAGCTTCCGGGCGAAGCGACGGTCCATGGCTGACACCGCTGCGTAGTCGGTACCGTTCAGCCTTTCTCCAATCTCCTGCAACGTCATACCCGA
Source organism: Verrucomicrobiota bacterium (assembly GCA_018814445.1). Taxonomy (GTDB): domain Bacteria; phylum Verrucomicrobiota; class Kiritimatiellia; order JAHIZV01; family JAHIZV01; genus JAHIZV01. The sequence continues at coordinate 9,482 of JAHIZV010000131.1, forward strand.
GAGCCGCCGCGACAACCTGATTGCCATCGCGCGACTCCAATCGCCGTGCCGTGCGAGCAGGTTCGGCCAGCTTTCTCCGCGCAACTCCTCCAGTGCGCTTACGATCTCCTCAAAGGTCGCCCTTTGCCGGAAAACCGCCTTCCCCGTCTCTTCCCGGCCCGGCTCACCGATCAGGTTCTTCAGATCTTCCCTGAACTTCTCCGAGCCGATGGCAAAACGATTCCGGAATCCGTTCAGCCATCCTTCGTCCACACCCTGGCTGACAAGAGTCTCTACGGACTCACGGTATCCGTTTCTTCCTTTGCTCCTGCGCCAGATGTCCACCATCGTCAGCCATTCAGGAACCGACTCATATCCCGCGCAGGCCCGATAGGAGCTCCAGGGATAGGTTCTCAAGTGATTCCTTCTCTTTCTTACCTCCTCCGCACTCGGCTTCTTCAACCCCAGACCCTCTGCCTTCCTCTCCTGCTTACCCAAACCGTGCTCCTTCGTTCTGATGGGGTTCAGATGGATATATTCGCTCAGCGCCACCACCCAGGCTCCCCCTTCTACCGGAACCGCCTTGAACCGCCCGTGAAACAACGGGCCTATTCGGTTGTGCCGCGCGTTGAACCACGCGCTGTAGCTTTGATTGATCCACTGCATCGACCGGCTCAGGTTCGCAGCCGGAGTCTGCAGCAGCAGGTGATAGTGATTATCCATCAGCACATAGGCGTGAACGCGCAGGTTGAACCGATCAACGGATTCCTCGAGAATCTCCAGATAATGCCGCCGGTCTCTCTTATCCCGGAAGATAACCCGCCGTTCGATCCCACGCGACATGACGTGGTACCAGCCATCACGGATCTGCACTCTCAACGGACGGGCCATATCACCGCAACCTATCAATTCTCCCCTACATCATCAAGAAGAATGTTGAAGGTTGAGATGTGACCCCTCTTATCTGGTGACCCCTCTTATCTTCGCCTCTTATCTTCCAACCAGCGGAGCCGCGTTAGCGGCGGAGCGGGAAGGTATCGGTCCAAGCATCCCTGCTGACACCCCATTGCCGCAGTGCCTCGCATTCAGCCTTGTCTCTGGTCTCGTACCAACCGTCAAACTTCGAAGGCGTGTCCAATGAGATGTGCCCAAAGAGGAACCATCCACCGGTGTCTTGGTCATCATGCTCAAGAACAAGCCAGGCTATTCCCTGCTCCTGAAAGTTCGCAGGAACTGCTGCGATAAGTCTGGTTGACGATTGGTTCATGGGTCGGTAATTGGGGTATGGATGTTCTTAATTTCCGCGCCGGTGACAGGACCAAATTTCTGATAATGCACATGCGGCCCGATATCACCATGTGTGGGCGTAAGGTCGCGACCGGTCATGCGAAACTGTCGAGATCCGTCGACTGAACGATAAACGCCAGGCGCGACTTCTTTGTAGCCTTTTCCGACGAACTTCTCCCCAATTTCAAGCGCGCGTTCGGCGCTTCGTGCCTTGGAAGTAACGTTAACGGCTTTTGCTCCGTACTTCCCTGCCTTGCCGAGATCGCCCAAGTATGGGATCAGCCCAACCGCACTGATAGCGGCATTCCCCTTTTGTCCGCGGCCGAGGTAGATGAGAGCATTCAACCCGTCAGCAACCCCGAAAGGATCAAACACGCCAACAACGTCCAGCCCGCCTTGGAAGCAGTCCACCCCGGAAGTTCCTTCCTCCGCACACAGTCCGAGGGGATCAATCCAGTTCAGGGGATCATCTCCACAGAAAACATACTGATTCAAACCACCACTGATCCCAATCGGATCCCTTGAGAGCCACCTATCACTGACCGACTCGTACCACCGGGCCCTGAAGTAATAGAGATCTGTATCCCACGAATACCACCGCCCCTGCCAGAGGTAGTGATTGTCGATTGCGGATTCATTGATGGGTTTGCCGGTGCCGTCATATACACCAAGGACTCGGCCCCATGCATCGTAGCGATAACTTTCGACGATCTGTCCATCTTCATCCGTAACTGCATGTACGCTGCCGAGATGATCAGTCAGGTAGTAGTACGTATTCGTCTCGGTTTCGCCGTACACGGTCATCGATAAGAGTTCATCGATTCCAGGACCCCATGTGTAGGATTTCTTCAGGCTTCCACTTGCGTCCACCTTGGCAATGACATGGATGCCGTTATAGATCAGGTAGTTGGTCACACCGTTGGCCGCTGTCTTTACTCTTCGCCCAAGAGCATCGTATTCATGCTGCTCAACCGTTGTGCCGTCGATTGCGACTTCTTTCAGACGGTACTGGCTGTCCCATGATATGGCCATTTCGTTGGTATAGCCTTCACCCTTGTAAACGATGCTCGTCACGCAGCCTGCATCGTTATAGCCGTAGGCACCATTGGTCACGACGGTCATGAACACGCTGTTTGTGGCATAGGCCATGTTGCCCGCCAGATCGCGGATAGCCGCCACAACCTCCTGCGTGGAACCCAGTGCCAGGGGAACCGCGTAGGCTGTGAAGTTGGTTCCAGCGACAGCCGGAGTGATACTGACCGTATTACTGACCCACAACTCCCCGTATCGGTCGTTCGTACCGATAAGCTCATCCGCATGCCCGGCCACATCTACGATACCAATCAGATTCGTGTCTGCTACGTTCCATGACGAGAGACGGTTTCCGGCGCCGAGGGTGTAGTCAATTTCGATATCGCCGTTCAACTTCTGTGTCCGGTTTCCGGCCAGGTCGTACTGGTAGGTGTCATCCAATGTGACGTATTCGTAGCTGTCGAAGTGCGTTTCGTCGGTAAGTCGGTCAAGGCTATCATAGCCGTAACCTCTTCTGGAGCCGTCTTCAAAGGTTACCTGCGAGATCAGATCCGCATCGGAATACGAATATGCGAACTGTTTGAGCACTTCATTGGAGACACCGCGCCAGGTAATCCGAGTCAGCCGATCCATGTCGTCGTAGATGTAGTCGGCATATACGCCATTGATAAAATCGACCCGCTGAACCATCCCGTTGGTGTTGTCATAAATGAAGCTGAAGGTTCCCTCCGGACTGTCGATCTCCGTCACCCTATCCGCAGCGTCGATCTCGAAGTCGGCCGTTCCGGCTGTGTAGGACATGTTGGAGATTTGCCCGGCGGGATAGTAGATGTAGTCGACCGTACTGCTGGGCGATGCGCCCCTGGTCTGCGTGATACGGTTGGCTTGATTGTAGGTGTTGGAAACGATACCGGAGGAGTTTCCCGCAGTCCTAAGCAGTCCGTTCTTGAGATAGCTGAAACTATTCGTTTCGTCGGGATATTCGGCTTTGCTGAGTAGTCCGGCACCGTTGTACGAGAAGTCAACCTCGGTCCCATCAAAGCGCGTGATGGAATCCACAAAGTCACCGACCATGTAAACGAGGGTCATTTCCTGACTCTCAACATTGGTTACTTTGATCGGCCGATCATGGATATCCAGTTCGTAGGCCTCGACCTCGCGGCCCAGTTCATCCGTGATATCCAGCGTATTGAACTGGTTATCGTAGTTGTACTCAATCACAGCGTTCTGGTTGGAACTGCCGGTAAGGACCCTGGTAATCGAGCTGACTCGCCCTGCAGGTTCGTAGGTAAATGCCGTGGTTCTTCCTCCGCGATCGATGTAGTTGGTCAGGTTTCCGCTCGGATCATAACCGAAGTTCTCGGTTCTGTTGTCCGGATAGGTGATCTTTGTGAATCGTCCGAGGCTGTCTGGCTCAAAGTCGATTTCCCGTCGAATCATCTCCGGAGGATCGTTGGTGTCGTACTCGGAGCTGGGGAGGAGGATCTTCTCGAGATGACCCAGCGTACTGTGCTCATAGAGGATCTGCGGGCCCACCTGCGGCACGGCGGAAGTCAGCCTGCCATACGCATCGTACGAGTAACTCATCCAGTGGCCGTTGGCGTTGGTGAAAGACGCCAGAAGCCCGTTGGTGGTATAGGCATAGGCCGTGTCGTAGGAGTCACTCGCTCCGTAGTAGACTTTCCTGCGCGAGACGAGTGAGTTGGTGAGTTCACACTCGGTTTTGCCGCCTTCGGGATCGGTCACACTGGTAAGCACGCTGTAGTTGGTGTTCCAGGCAAACACCCAGGAGTTGGTGGGTTTTGCGTTCAGTCCCACGGCCATGTTGGTGACGGTGTAGCTTGATCCTCGCCCGATGACAACGCGCAGCGAGTCCCCGGAAGGCGCATTCGTGACAGTCATGCCTACTAGGTTGCCGACAGCGTCACGCTCCAGATAGGTCACGTAGTTCGTGCCGTTGGGCCCTTCTATACGGTCTACTTGATCGATGATGTCCAGGTAGTGGTAGATGAAGGTCTGATTCGTGTCGCCGCGGTCATAGGTTACCTGTGTTTCAAAGTCGTTGGTCTCCAGATAATCGACTTCATGGGTGAAGTAGGTGTCATTGAGCGTCATGCCGATGCCGACCGATGTGATATGACCGGATTCGTTGGTCATGTACTCATACGCGAAACTGTCTCCCACGGCATCCACGATCTGGGTCAGACTGTGGTTCCAGAGGTTAGTGTCGGCCTCATAGCGATACGTGTGCGTGTAGCTTGCGCCATCGGAGTTGAGGGTTGCGTTGGTCAGGTCGTCTGAGGAGCTGTAGCTCAGGTCGAGGCTGAGGTTGGTCGACGGTGTCGAGACGGTCGCCAGGCGGTTACTGAGGTACGTGAACTCGAGCGAAAGGCCGTTTCCGTGGGAAACGGATGTAAGCAGGTTGCTTGGGTAGCTGTTCGTATAACTGAACGTCAGCGTATTCCCGAAGTCGTGGGTAATTGTCTGAAGGACTCCGTGCGAATCAAAGGCATACAAGATACCTTCAGGAGAAGTAGCCGCGAAGCTGTCATCGTTGGTGCAGTAATCCAGTGTCCAGATCTCGCCGAAGGGCGAGGAGAACAGATTGGTTTCGTATTCCATGAACCACAGTCGTTCGCCGTCGCCCAAACGAAGTATCCGGTAATCGTTTGTCGTATCATATTCTACCACATCGTTTGATTCGGAGATCGTGATGTCGTAGGTGTGCGACCAATGCAGGCCCAGCGTTCCTTCGTGAACATCCTGGCTGTTGTAGTAGCGCGAGAACTTCAGCTGTATGCCCGGGCAGGGAACCAGCAAGTCGTCCTCTGAGTGCGACACCGCCCCGTTGAGTACATTGATCGGATCTTTCGTCTGGGCGAATTCATCACCTTCTTTCGAATCCTCATGCGGGCCGCCGACTCCTAAGTCGATCATGAAGCCGAAGTAGCCCGGGGAATTCCACACTGACCACCAACCCGACGGATCACCAGAACTTCCTCCGTAAGCCAAAAGGTAGAGGCAATTGACCATATCCCATGCACCGGGAACACTCGGCGACGTGTTGGGATTCATTTCGCGAGTGGAGCACCAGCCACCGCCAGTCTCTGTCCCAGTCCAGCGATAGGGTTCATAGAACGTCGGATTGTGCGTCAATTTGAAGGGATGGCCATCTTGCAATTCCCCGGTTGGCGTGAATTGATAGTAGAGATATGCAGCATTAGTTGAAGGCATAGCTAAACTGATAGAAGCCCAACCACCTATGAGAAATATGACTATGAGGGTTCTAATGAAGCACTCCTTCTTCATGGCAGCCAAACCCTCCTTGTGCCGTTCGTTGGGACGCTGATTGTGGCAGTAGGCGTGTTTGTATCGTCGTTGTTTGGGTCTGTCTTATACGTAATGACCTCCTCATAGTCCGAATACCCGTCTGCATCCGTATCGCTGTTCGTGGGGTTGGTGTGGTACATGAACCATTCTCGCCCCCAGACTAACCCATCGTCATCGGGATCTGTTGTAGCATTGATGTCCGCATTTCCGGCCGCGTAGTGTCGCCGGACTTGGCTGTCGGCATCAGCATCGGTCCACGCCACGAGATTCGTGCCCTCTGTCGCAAGATTAGTTGCACCCAGATCCCACCAGAAGTTGAGGATGTTTTCGCACGTGTAGAACTCGATGTGGTTCGTGAATCCGTCTGGAATGTGCGCCACAACTTCAACGTCAGTCGTGACCCCTTGAACGGGCCCGTTGATGCCGAGCCACAGTTCGTTGCTGGAGTGCATCGACATCATCATGGAGCCACCCCCCAGACTTGCTGCCGACAATGCGGCCGACTGAGCAACCGCATGCTCCACATACAAGTATGGCTCAACGTTATCATCCTCAATGAGTGTCATGGTGATCTGGATACGGGAAGGGTCCCACAAGGCGTACTGCAACGAGACCCACCACTGTGCGTAGATGCCGGTGTTTATCAGGGGATAGAGGTCGAACAGGAACGCATAGGGGTTGTAGCTCTTCTCGGCGGGGAGCGAGTAAATGACCGTATCGGTGCTATTCAAGAACAGTGTCGCTCTGGTTTCGGGATCTTCAGCGATCGTAACGGGGTAGACAGTCACACTGTTCTCATATTCCCCGATGAGGCCGCCTATGAATTCCTTTGGGAAGTCGGAAACATCAAAAGGAACGATGCATCCACTCAATGGCTGACGCAGAATGAAGTCTTCACTGGGAGGAATGACTGGAATCAGAGCGTCCTGCTCATCGCGAAATCGCGTCTCTAGATCGGTTATTCCAGTGGTTTTCGCGGACATCAGCGCCTGATATCGCTTCAGGTCAACTGAGGATTCCTCGTTTGCCCGCGCAGATAGGAGAATAGAAGAAATCGACCCGAGGAGGAGCAAGATGCAATGCGCACATAGCATGAATCGTTTCATAAGTCCCATCTTGTGGTTTTCATGCTGTCAAAATGGAGTATGCCCGTCGAGAGAGAATCGAGACGTTTGTTGCCCTTCTTCATATGCCTTCTCATTGTGTTCCGCGAATGCAAGGGAAAGTTACTCTGATAGCAGAACGCCGTCTTGTCAGATAATCCCCCACAAAAGTAGAAAGGTCCGTACGCCAAGTTCGCGGCTTGGTCGAGGAGTCGTGAATGTCCTGCTTAGAAGCACAAGACAGCGGGCGAGACTTCGATGGTCTCTCATTTCAGCACTCAATATTCCACTCGTTACGACTGAGTGCTTGAGCCTTTCCTCAACTGCTGTAAAGTGCACGCATGAGTTTATTCAAGAACGCTGGTGCCATGAGCAAGACAGTTCTTTTATGCGGCCTTATGGTTGTTTCTCTGACGTTGCTTTCCATGGAAGCTCCGGCCCAGGTGCGGGTGCAGAAGTCGGCAGCCACGCGCACGTTTATTGACTGGTCCGCATTCGACGCCGGCCCGGACAGGGAGGCCCGCGTCTTCTTCGAGGTGCTGAAGGCGGATCTTCTGCGGTCGGGCTGGTTCGCCAGTGCGCGCGCGGGGCAGGGGGAAGTCAGGTTGCTGGGAGACAGCCGGTCGGGAAGAAGAGACGTGAAGGCGGACTGCCGCGTTCTGGGCAAAGGCTCGGGTGCGAGTTATCTGAGCAAGAGCTACAAAGGGTCAAACCAGGAAGTCACTCGACTGGCGCATCACGCAGCCGATGAGATCATTGAAGCTGTTACGGGCAAGAAGGGATTTTCTTCGACCCGCATTGTCATGGTCGGCAACCGCACCGGGAAGAAGGAACTCTACCTGTGTGACGCGGACGGACAGAACCTGGCTCAACTGACGCGTGACAACAGCCTGAGTGTAGGTCCGAACTGGGCGCCGGATGGGAGAAACATCGCCTACACCGCGTTCCTGCGCCGGTATCCGGATGTGTATATGGTCGACATCATGTCCGGACAGAGGAAGGTGATCGCCCAGTACGGCGGGCTGAATACAGGCGCGGCGATTTCTCCTGACGGGCAGGATGCCGCATTGATTCTCTCCAAGGACGGAAATCCGGAGTTGTACGTGAAGAATCTTTCTTCGGGCCACCTGGTTCAGATTACGAGGACAAAGAATGCCGCGGAGGCCAGTCCCTGCTGGTCTCCCGACGGACGGGACCTCGTCTACGTGTCGGACAGTTCCGGGCGTCCGCAGCTTTACATCGTCAGCCGCACGGGCGGAGCGCCGCGCCGTTTGACGAGCCGCGGATCGGAGAATGTCGCGCCCGACTGGGGCCCGAGCGGGCTCATTGCCTATGCCAGCCGCGTCGGCGGCTCCTTTCAGATATGCGCGATCGATCCCCATTCCCTGCAGTTGAAGCAGTTGACGAGCGACTATGCTGACTACGAAGACCCGTCGTGGGCGCCGGATGGTCGGCACATCGTCTGTTCGAGAACCGAAAGCTATCGTTCTTCGCTGTACGTTCTTGACACTGTGGAGGGCACATCTTTACGTTTGATTGATAAGGCGGGGGACTGGTATTCTCCTGCGTGGTCGCCCAAGTAAAAACGATCTTTAGCGGAAGTGGGTTTGTTCAATTAAGGAGTATTCCGGCATGAAGCAGTATTTCGGCATTTTGGCCATAGGTCTCGCCGTGATGGTGGCTTTCACGGGTTGCAAGAGCAAGAAGCCGACCGGGGCTGGTGACGGCATGAATAACATCGCCGGCATCGGAGAGGGAGACATCTACGCACAGCCTCTCGGCGAGCGGTTTGAAGGCGGCTCCGAGTATGCCGGGCAATTCGAAGCCGTACTGTTCGCTTATGACAGCGCGCAGGTTCAGCCTTCGGAACGCGGTAAACTCGAGGCGGTCGCGGATAACCTGCGGCGTAATCCTCAGACAGGCGTAATCATTGAAGGTCACTGTGATGAGCGCGGCAGTCGCGAGTATAACCTGGCATTAGGTGAGCGACGTGCGCTGGCGGCACGCGCGTACCTTGTGGGTCTTGGAATCGACACCATGAAGATTCAGACAAAGAGCTACGGCGAAGAACAGCCGGTTGCCATGGGTCACGACGAAAGTTCATGGAGCCGCAATCGACGCGCTGAGTTTGTGCTCTTCTACTAGTATTCGAATGACGCAGTATGCACAGAGCCGCCGCTATGGGCGGCTCTGTCAGTTTATACGTGTTGAGGTCTCTGCGCTATGAGCGGTTTGCCGATGGCTTTCTTCGGAGGATCACCCGGCGGCGGTGAACTGCTTATCATCTTCGTTGTCGTTCTTGTTCTCTTCGGTGCGAAGAACCTTCCTGAGATCGCGCGCACGATCGGCAAGACACTTGAATCTCTGCGGCGCGCAGCCCGCGACGTCAGTGATGAGATCATGCGAACAGATACTCCTGCTCCGCGACCGCGCGAGTTGCCCGCGAAGCAGACAACAGAAGGCAATGGCGAAACCACTGATCGGGAGCCGCCCGCCGGCATCGTGCCGGGATTGCATCCCGCTGAACCGCGCGATGAAGCTGGTGACGGCGGTGATGCTGAGAAGGGGGCCATGTCGTGACAGCCGGCCGACTCAAAGACGGGGAGGAAGTGAAGCCATTTCTCGAACATCTCGAGGAACTCAGGCATACGATTATCCGTTCGGCACTGGTGCTTGGTATAGCGATGGCCGTCGCGATTCCTCTGACCCCGCAGATACTGGATCTCCTCAAAGCACCTCTCGCGGGAACGGTGGAAGATCCTGACCGTTTTCTCCGGTCGATCGAGGTCTCGGGCGCTTTCGTGTCGACGTTACGAATGGCCTTCTGGAGCGGCCTCGTGATGAGCGCCCCGTTCATCTGCTTTTTTGTCGGTCAGTTCATTTTCCCCGGGCTCAAGCAGGCGGAGAGATCGGCCATATACAAGGCTTCCGGTTTTGCCGTTCTGCTCTTCATTTTTGGAGTCGTCCTGGCCTACAAGATTACCCTGCCCGTTGCATTGAGCATCATGCTGCGCATGCACGAGTGGCTGGGGATTGAGGCGGAGTGGACGATCACCAGCTACATTGCGTTCTCGATGCAGTTGCTTATCGCGTTCGGACTGGCATTTGAATTGCCCGTGGTGATCATGGTGCTCGCCAAGCTCGGGTTGGTGAATTCGGATCAACTGCGCGACAAACGGAGATACGTCATTGTCATTCTGCTGATCGTGGCGATGCTTCTCACTCCTCCCGACGTATTCACGCAGTTGATGATGGCCGTTCCGCTGATCCTGCTTTACGAGCTGTGCATCTGGCTCGTACGCGCGCAGGAAAGAAGATCCCTCATTTCTTAGGTCCTTCAGGTCTCTGAGGTCCTTTGAATCTAATTCGAGCGTGAGTCTTTGAAAGCATCCGGGCGGATGTTGAGCTTATCCATCCGGTACTTCAGAATGCGGCGGGTGGTTCGGAGGAGTTTTGCGGCTTTTGTCTGCACGCCGTTAGATGCTTCGAGAGCCTTCATAACCAACTCACGCTCGTAGTTGTTCACGGCTTCGTCAAGCGAGCCGCGCCCGTCCAGCGGCAGTGCCCGGGAAAGGCGCATACCGCTGAATTCGTCAGGAAGAAACTCGGGCCGGACATGGCGCGCGTCACGGTGAAGCACAAGCAGTCGTTCGATCAGGTTGCGCATTTCACGGATATTGCCTGGCCAGTCATATGCTCTGAAGAGCTGCATCGTCTCTTCCGAGAAGTCTTCCACATCGGCATTGATGCTCTGCTTGAAGTATCGCAGGAAGAAGCGCGCAAGCATGGGAATATCCTCACGCCTTTCTCTTAAGGGAGGCAGAGTGATCGGAATGACGCCTATGCGGTAGAAAAGGTCTTCACGGAAACGGCCCTGCCGCACTTCATCCCGCAGGTTTCTGTTTGTAGCCGTGACGATGCGTGCATCGGTTCGCACAATGGTTGTTCCGCCGACGCGCATGAACTCCCGCTCCTGGAGCACGCGAAGCAGTTTCGCCTGAATAGCCACGTTCATTTCGCTTATCTCATCAAAGAACAGCGTTCCGGAAGCCGCGAGGTCGAACCGTCCGAGTTTCCTTTTCTCAGCGTGCGTGAAGGCTCCCTTCTCGTAGCCGAACAATTCGCTCTCCAACAGGGTTTCAGGCAGGGCTGGGCAGTTCACTGCGACGAACGGTTCGTCTTTGCGTGGGCTGAGTTTATGAACCAGACGCGCGATTAATTCCTTGCCCGTTCCGCTTTCACCCATAATCAGGACCGTAGAATCGCTGTCGGCCGCCTTGCGGGCGTCTTCGATGGCCCGCTGAAAGGGCTGGGATTCGCCGACGAGCGCGCGTACCGGAAAATGCTCGGAAAGTTCATCCTCAAGAAGCTCCAGTTTCTGTTGAAGGGAACGGTTCTCAAGGGCGCGTGCCGCGAGGTGACGGATCTCGTCCACGTCGTAGGGTTTCGTAACATAATCATAGGCGCCGCATTGGATGGCTTCGACCACGGGCCGCACGGATGTCGAGGCGCTGACCATGATAACCGGCAGATCCGGATAAGTGACCTGCACTTGTTTCAGAAGCGTTACGCCGTCGGTTCCCGGCATCAGATAATCGAGCAGGATCAGGTCGATGGGACAACTGCTGAGAACCGCGAGAGCCTCGGGCGCATTCTCGGCCAGGCTGACGCGGTACGAGTCGCGGAAGATCTCCTTGAGCGAAGCCCTCGCTCCGAATTCGTCATCGACTATGAGAATGTGTTTCACTCTTCTTCCTCGCCAGGTTCGCCGGGGAGCATAACCGTCACACAAGTGCCTCCGTTGTCCGATTCAACGAATATCTCACCGCTGTGATCGACGATCGTCCGACGGGCGATCGGCAGGCCAAGACCCATGCCGCGAGCCTTGGTCGTGCAGAACGGGCTGAATATCTTCTCGCGGATATCGTTGGCAATACCCCTGCCGTTGTCGCGAATACTCAGCGTAACGCCCGCGGCGTGTCCATTCCCGTTCCCGTTGCCGTTCCCGTTACCATTGCCGTTCCCCTTGCTCTTGCGCTTCCCATTGCCATTCCCGTTACCATTTCCGTTGCCATTTCCTCCGCCGCCCAGACCGGCCACGTGCAACACGACTCTTGCGCTTTCCGAATCTTCGGTGGCTTCCATGGAATTGGCGATGAGATGCGCGAAACTCTCGGCGAGAGCGGATTCGTCGCCGATGATATATGGAAGTCCCGCATCCATCTTTGTTTCGATACGGATGCCCTTACGCGGAACCTGCCGGCGGGCTTGTGTAATGGCTTTCTTGATCATCGCCGCTACATCGATCGGGGCGAAGCTCAGTTCCGGCGGGTGGGCGAAATCATTGATCTGCTCAATGATCTGGTTCAGACGGTCCACTTCGTGACCGACAAGATGACTGAAGTCCTTGCGGAAGCTTTCGTCCTCGAAACGCTCCGGAAGAAGCTGCGCGAATGTTTTGATAGAGACTAGCGGGTTCCTGATTTCGTGCGACATACCCGCCGCCAGTTCGGTCCAGAACGCCGCTCGCTCGAGCTGCTCCTGCTTCTTCTTCAGCAGTCGATCGCGTGTTCTGTCCCGTATCAGCGCGAGGGCGCCGGGCTCATCGGCCTGATCGCCGAGAGGGATGGTTTCGACGACAAGGTACTTCTTCGTGGAGGGATCGACCCATTCGCGCGGGGTATCTGCTTCCTCGCGCTGCAGTGTGCGGCGAAGCTGGTCGGAGAGACGGCTTCCGAGAACATCGATCGGTTTACCCACGGCCTTCTCGGTCGGCAGGCTCAATATCTCTTTTGCGCGTTCGTTCAGGGAGGTGATGATGCCCTTTGAGCTGACCGCAACGATACCCAGAGGCATGGACTGGAAGAGCGTTTCGGAAAGCTTCTTCTGGAGGCGCACCTCCCTGTGAAGGAGCGAGTTCTCCATGGTCTGCGTCGCATAGTCGACAAGGGAGGTCAGGCTTTCGAGTTGCGTTGTGTCGAGCGGAATGCCCGTCACATGAGAGCCCAGGAACAACCAGCCCATCAAGCCCGAACGGCCGTGGAGGGGAACGATGATCTCCGCGCCGAAAACGTTCAGCCACTGTTCGAGAAGGGCGCGCTCGGAGAGATTCTGGACGTGCTCAAGGTTTGTGCGGACGATCATGTGCGCGTGGAGATCGAGCCAGAGAACCAGCGCATCCATCGACTTGACCGTGACGTTCCGGACATCACCCAGGCACTTCTGTCCCGCCTTGAAAACAAAATCGCCGGAGGAGTTGTCGCGAAGGAATACGCCGACTCTTGCAATCCTGGTGGAATCCGCCACCGCCTCGACGATTGAATCCAGCATGGCGCTGACATTTTCAAAATGGCGGACGGTGCGGGAGAGATGCTGAACAGCCTTCGCTTCGGCGGCGCGGTCGCCGGCATGTGTATCCTTCTCGTCGACGCCGGTTTTTCCGTTACGCAGGAGGCGGTTCTCTCGCAGGAGCCGGAGGTGGTCAAGAGCATGGCTCACGGCGTTCTGCACGTCCTTCTTGTCGGCCGTCAGCGGCATGGCCCCGTAGATGCCCACCGACTCAGCCTGCAGGTACGGGTCGGACCGCGGTGTGCCCAGTGCGATAAGGAGTGTGTCCGGAAAATCCATGCGCAGTTGAACCAGCAGATCACGAGACTGTTCACCGAAAAGGTCTATCAGAACCAGAGTAGGATTCGTCTGCTGGACCAGCGTGATGAGCCGGAGAGGGGTTTCCTCCTGTGTGACCTGGCAGATGGGCCGTAGATAGGCGTGCAGACGTCGGCTCAATTCGCCATCATGAGTATACAGGATACATGCGGGAAGACCGGTCATGCTTTGACCTCCTTTCCGACAAGGGGAAAAGTGACCTTAAACGTTGTTCCCATGCCTTCGACACTTTCGACGTCGATTTCCGCATGATGGTCCTTGATGATTCCGTGTGTGACGGAGAGGCCGAGACCTGTTCCATGGCTCTTCGTCGTGAAGAAGGGATCGAAGATATGAGTGACTTCCTCGGCAGGTATGCCTTTTCCCGTATCCCGTATCAGCACAAGAATATGGTCGGCGCCCGAAATCGTCTCCCAGGGGGCCTGCTTCATCCAGTCGGCCCGAACCTGCCGGCTTGTGACGCTGAACAGGTCGTTCGGCGACATAGCGTCCAGTGCGTTGAGGAAGAAGTTGAGGAACGCCTGTTCAAGAAGGTGCTCGTCGCCCATGATCAAGTCGTGTTCAGATTCGAGTTCGCTGACCAGCGTGATGCCTTTCAGCCTGAGGCGCTGCTGCACGAGTTGCAGAGACTGGTCTATCGTCTCGTGCAGATGAAGAGGTTTCAGTTCCGGCTTTGCCGGCCGTGCGAATTCCAGCAGTTGGTTCACGATCGTGTCGATGCGCGAGACTTCCTTCCCCACCAGAGATGAGAAGGTATCGCGGAAGTCGTCGTCGTCGTATCGCTTGGGCAGCAGGTCTGTGAAGGTCTTAATGGTCACCAGCGGATTCTTGATTTCGTGAGCCATGCCGGCGGACAGCGTACCGAGACTTGCCAGACGATCACCGCGGCGCACCTGCATTTCGAGTTTCTTGATGGTTGTCAGATCGTTGAACACGACCAACGCGCCGCTCGTTTTGGATTCGTGACCTTCGAAGAACGCGCTGCCAAGACGTATCGGGATCACATCATCCGGGCTGTGCCGCACGCTATCGTCTTCGTCTCGGATACCGTGTTTGGTGGCGAATGTGCGTTCAAAAGCGCTCTGTAGACATGCTGGAAGCACGTCCAGGTTGCGGCCCACCACGTCGGCAGAAGCGAGACGGGTGATCCGTTGGGCTTCCCGGTTGAATACGGTGATGACGCGCTGGTGATTCGCGGCCAGAACGCCGCTGATGAGGTTGTCGACCAGGATGTCGTTGTAGATTTTACTGTTCTGCTGCTCTGTGTATAGCCGTGCGTTCTCTATCGCGATGCCGAACGGACTCGATACGCCTTTCAGAGCCTCCTGTTCCAGAACGCCGTAAGCGGCACCGGACCGCCTCGGGCCGAGGAGCATGATGGCTTCCAGATCGCCTTTGGACCGGACGCTGACGACCGCTGCGGTGTCAATTTCAGACAGACGTCGCGCGGCGGCTACGATATCAGGCGTAGGCCGCATGCGATGGAGAGCTTCCGTCACGATAGGTTCTTCAGCAGAGCTCACCATGCGCACGACCGGATCCTCTTTCGTAAGGCAAAGAGGTTCTTTGCCGTTCGGCTGAGGGAAGACCTGCACGTAGTGCCCGTTCTCAGACAGGAGGATGTCTACGCGCTCCGTGCCGAGAGAGCCTGAGACGACTTGTGAGAAGCGCTCAAGAAGGTCGTCCATCGTGGTGATGGACTGGAAAACCGCATTGGCTCTCTTCAGAATGTGACTCGCGTCGGTAGGAATCAGATTGATGAAGAGTCGACTGGAAAATGCCTGCATCCAGCCGTGGGCCGGCACCATCGAAAACGCGACTGCCAGTGTCGCCAGGATATGGGGGACCGGGTAATTCTGTTCCGTGAAACGGCTGATCACATCGTTTGAAATCCACCAGACCGCGGAGTAAATCAGGCAGAGATAGCACGCCAGAAACCCGTATGCCGTTGCCCGGCGAAGCACGTGCGCCACGTTCATAATGCGCCGGGTCGCGATACCGTAGGCGATAATCCATTCAACGGCGATGGCTCCCGTCGGGGCCAGCTTGGCTGATTGCGAGCTTCCGGTGGCCAGGGGAAGAAGAGTGGCAAAGAAAAGCGAGATAAGAATTCCAGCCGAAGCCGCCACCAGAATGAACTGCAGATCAGCCCTTTCCGAGCCTTTTGCGCTGCGGATAGCCTTTACAAAGCCGACGGAGAGAACAGTCAGTGAGACCAGATAAAACACCGCGTAGATGTTGATGCCCGGACCATAGCGTGGTTCAGGTATGGCGCCCGGACCCGCGCCTTCCGGGAGGACAGCGGCCTTCAGGTAAAAACTGGTGAAACACATCACGGCAACCAGACTGGCGAGAGCGAGCCAGATCGGAGATTTGAGGAACAGAGACTTTCCTTTTGCGCCGCGCTCCGTAATAGAAACACGCATCCAGTAGAACGCCAGGGGAAGAAAGGCCGCCGACGCGCCTGCTCCCTGGATCGCTCTCGCGGCCAGATCCATGTTCGTCGTGGTGAAGGCCATCGCAAGGAAGACCAGCCATGAAGACATGATGATGGAGAACACCAGGAAGACGCGGTTGGTGCCGCGCTGAGTATTAGCCCAGAACACGGCTACACCGAGCACCTGGCTGCCGATGATTCCGATCAAGTGGAGTACAAAAATAGCATCCATTATGCTTCCGCCCTGCGAAGTATCAGTGAACTGTTTCCCCCGCCGAGTCCGTGAATATTCATCAAGGCCAGCTTGAAGTGTCCGAGGCGCGGCGTCTTTGTCACGTAGTCCAAATCGCAACCGGGGGCGGGATTATCAAGATTGAGAGTCGGGGGAATCATCTGGTCTCTCAACGCGCACGCACACGCAATCAACTGCATCGGACCCGCGGCCGCCAGCGGATTGCCTACAGCGCCCTTGATGGAGCTGACCGGTATTCGAAGCGCATGCTCCCCGAAAACCTTCTTGATCATCTGGGTCTCCGCCAGGTCGATTGCGGGATGTCCGGGGCCGTGAGCATTGATGTAGTCGATGTCCTGGGGGCGGACCCCCGCGTTGGCCAGGGCATCGCGCATAGAGAACTCAAGGCCTGAATCGGGATGCTTCGAGTCTATGTCCGCCTGTGTGCCGTAGCCGACTATTTCCGCATAGATTTTCGCGCCCCTGGCCCGGGCGTGATCCAGATTCTCGAGTACCACAACGCCCGCGCCCTCGGAAATGACCCCGGTTTCACAGTTGCGGTCAAACGGGCGGCTGGCCCGCTCAGGTTCGCCACTCCAAGTCGACTGCAAGCCTGCCCGTTCAAAGCATGCGAAAGTGAAAGAGGTGATAGGGGCGTCGGCGCCGCCCGCGATCGCTACGTCTGCCTTGCCGGACGCAACTCTGCGAAAAGCGGTGGCGATGGCATCCACACCCGCCGCGCATGCCGATGAAATCGTGTGCGCTTCCGTAGGGAAACTCATTTCGTCGGAAATCACACTGGCCGCCTGTTGGGGTTGGGCGCCGCTGACGATATAAGAGGGGACGCGGGGCGGCCCTCGTGAAACCATGCGGGCGATACCGTGCTCTATCATCTCCATAGCGCTGTTGCTGACGCCCATGATTACAGGGATACGGTGTCCGTTGCCGTTGACCGCATGGAGAATGCCCGAGTCGTCGGTCGCCATAATGGCCGCTGCGAGAGCGAGTTGTGTCTGGCGGGAGAGCCGTGAGATGCGGGTCTTCGGCGTAATATAGTCGCGGAGATCGAAGTGCTTTATCTCTCCCGCGATCTTGGAGTGGTGTTCCGAGGTGTCAAAAAGAGTAATAGGCCCAATACCGCCGACCCCGTCGAGCAGAGCCCGCCAATATGTTTCGATCCCCCCTCCGATAGGTGTCAGAGGCCCGAGACCCGTCAGTACGACTCTTTCATGTGGCATCATCGCCAGTCACATGCCGTCGTCTCAACGACCGAGCCGAATACAACTCAGTTTCTCCGCTGATTGAATCGGCCCATCATAGACGCTCAGCATCCCTTTCTTTCCCCCGGCCGGCGACAGGTACCTGTGGATAACAAACTTTTCCAGACCCGCAACAGTGATGCCCCACTGTTCAATTTTGTACATGAATCGCACAAAAGAGATGGAGTGGCAACAAAAAAATCACGCAACTTTCGGCGTATGAAGGAGAGTTTGCGGGACTTAAAAAACATCCGGGCCTTGGGCCCGGTTCTTCCTATTCACTGAAGCCAGATTATCACCAGGCCTGATTCCTGAACGCGTGACGGTTCAATTCTGAACATCCGATGGGGTGGGAGATGTATTGTGTCAGTCACTTCCTCCGAAGGGAGAGGCGATAAACTCACATGGATAAACTGTACAATAATGTGCAGAGTGTGTTAGCAATGTTCAGCATTGTGCGCCTGTACCTTTGATATTGACACTCAAACTTATCGGGGTACTACATATTGTGTGCTTGGCGTTTGGCACATGGATTGCTATGTTCTTTGACGCTGCGAGGTGCAGCACCTTCATCCGCGTTATGATGGGCGGCCTGGAGGAATCGGGGAGAACTGTGAGAAGTGGAGGGGGTTCTATGAACTCACGTTCAGTTGTCGGTAGCAAGTTCGTCGCTGTGTTTGTCGGTCTGGTTGTGGTCTTCTTTGTGGCTGCAAGTATCGCGCAGGCGAACGGATTCAGAAATCCGCCCGGCGGCGCAGCAGCTGCGGGAACGGATGGCGGTAAGATCGCCTTCATTGACGACGCATCCGCCGTGTCGCACAATCCTGCGAATCTGACGGAGATAGATCAGTCGGCGGCGATGGTTTCACTCACGTTCATTGACGGTAAAGCCGAGTTCGACTCGGCGTTCGGGCCTTCCGCGGAAACTGACAATGGCATTATCATTCTTCCAAACGTGTACGCGGTCTTTCCGGGCGAAGAAGGAAGCGGGCTGTCCTACGGCGTTGGTATCACGACGCCCTTCGGCCAGTCGACAACGTGGGAGAAAGATAGCTTCTTCAAAGGGATTGCGCCTTATTTTGCCGAAATCCAGGTGATCGATGTTATGCCGTCAGTCGCCGTGAAAATCACCGACGATCTGTCGGTCGGAGGCGGGTTCGACATCTACCAGTCAGAAATCAACATTCGCAGCATCGTTCCATGGTCTGTTGCTCTTGGTCTGCCTCTTCCTGACGGCTCACTCAGACTGGAAGGCGATGGCGTGGGATACGGCGGGAACGTCGGCGTCACATGGAAAGTCGCCGAGAACCAGCGTCTGGCAGCAGCCTACCATGCCGGCTTCAGCATCGATTACGACGGGAATGCGGACCTGACCGGAGCGCCTGCGGGAATCGGAACTGTTCCGAAGAGTGACTTCGATACACAGATTGATTTCCCGGCCATGGCTACCATCGGCTACGGCATTCAACTCTCCGAGAAAGTCCAGGTCGGTGTTGACGTGGAATGGGTGGAATTCTCTGATTACGAGAGTCTGCTGGTCGGTTTGGGGGCGAACGATATCGCCGGACTCTTTCCGGCTGAGACGCCTCAGGACTGGGACGACATCTGGACTGCGGGTATCGCCGGTTCCTGGCAGGTCAGCGATGAACTCGTGCTGAGGGCCAGCTACAAGTTCCTCGAAAGTCCCATTCCGGATGATACGCATGCTCCAACTTTGCCCGATGCGGATAAGCACCTTGTAGCAGTTGGAGCCGGCTGGAATTCCGGCGGTCACACACTGGACGTGGCGTTCACGCACAGTATCTTTGATGACCGGAATGTCACCGACAACCAGAACCCGGCGTATAACGGTGAATATGACCTGAGTTCGGAACTGTTGAGCGTTGCCTACAGCGTTTCGTTCTAATCCGGAAGAGCATAGAGGGAAATGGACAAGATCCTCGTAATCGATGACGAGCTGGGGCCCCGCGAGAGCCTCAGGATTCTGCTCAAGAACGACTACGAGATTCATTGTGCTGAGTCGGTTGAGGAGGGCGTGGACCTCCTCCGCCGACTCAATCCTGATCTGGTTATCATGGATATTCGAATGCCGAAAAAAGACGGCATTCAGGGCCTGGCTGAAATCCGTGAAATAGACCCCCTTGTTTCCGTGATCATGCTGACCGGATTCGGTGCTCTGGAGACGGCACAGAAGGCCCTGCGGCTGGGAGCAAATGATTATCTCAAGAAGCCTTTCGACACGGTCGAAATCATGGAGGTGATCAAACGCAATATCGATCGGACTCACCGTGAGCGACGAAAATCAAAAACATCCGACGAGCTCAAGAATCTCAATGTGCGGCTGGTTGAGGAACTGGCTGAGAAAGAGCGCATGGCCTCGCTCGGGCAGGCCTCGGCCGAGTTCATGCACGATCTGCGCAATCCCCTGACGATCATCGTCGGCTACGTGCAGCTGCTGGCCGATAAGATGACTCACCAGGATGACATGCCGGGCAGCGACGATGAAACCGGAGAGTATCTTGAGGTGATCGAGCAGAATGTCCGGCGATGTTACGAGATGGCTCAAATGTGGCAGGGCTATGCGAAGGGAGAGCGCGGCGCCTTGAAGCCGACACCTGTTGGTGACCTTATAAAGGATGTGGCCCGAAGCGTTGAACCGCTTGCAGCAGCCGCGCGGATCAAACTGGAGTATGACGTTATCACAGAAGAGGATCTGGTCATGGCAGATGCCGCGCAGCTTCTCCGTGCGGTGCATAACATCCTCTCCAACGCCATTCATGCGGTGCCGAATGCAAACGGCACGATTCATATCTCTTGCCGGGAGGAAGGCCACTTTATCCGGATTCAAGTCGAGGATAACGGTGTCGGGATGAGTGACGAGGAACTGACAAAAGCCTTCGAGCCCTACTATACGACCAAGGAGCCCGGAAAAGGCACGGGGCTTGGTCTTCCGATTACGAAGAAGATCGTCGAGGAGCATAGCGGAGAACCGGACGTGACAAGCGAGCAGGGCGTCGGGACGACCGTGACGATTCTTCTTCCTCTCATGAACAGCAAGGTGTCGAATCCGGCTGGATAGTTATGCGCCTTCCGCGGTCGTTGGCACACCATGATCGCGTCAGTGGGGCTGACATCCGGTCATCAGGTCACTTTGCGACCGTCGTTTCCGCCTCCGGACAGTATCCAGCATTTGACGGATTAATGACAGGCGAAGCCAAATGACCACTGACGCGAACGCAGTGAGCCAATGATGGGACGTAAGCCCCACATTCACTCGACATCATCCGCGTAAAGTGTGAATAATCAACCCCATGCAAGCTGATTGGGCCAAGGCTATATCTCGCTGGGCCGAAGCGATCGGGGCGGAGAAAGTCCTTCATGAGCCCGTAGACCTGGGTGTCTACGGGATGAACGTCACCGCTTCTTCGCGTGAGATTCCCGCCGTCCTGAAACCCGCCTCATCGGCCGAAGTGCGGGAGATCGTTGCGATAGCGAACGATTGCATGACTCCCATACACCCCATCAGCCGGGGCAAGAACTGGGGCCTCGGCTCCAGGCTTCCGCCCCAAAGCGGGACGGCCATTGTCGATCTGAGCGGAATGAACCGGATCATCGACGTCAATGTTGAGCAGGCCTACGCGGTGATTGAGCCGGGCGTAAGTCAGGGTGAGTTGTACGACTACCTGGTTGAGAATGATCTGCCGCTTCTACTGAACGTCATTGGCTCCGGCAGAGATTCCAGTCTGATCGGCAACGCTCTCGAGCGCGGCATAGGCTACTTCGCCTGGCGGGCCTCGGCGCTGTCCGGACTCGAGGTCGTTACCGGGAGCGGGAGGATTCTTCGCACGGGTTACGGTCACATCTCCGACGACGTATTGACATACATACAGCCTTACGGACTGGGCCCGTCCCTCGATGGCCTTTTCTCGCAATCGAACTACGGCATCGTGACGCGCGCGGGTATCTCTCTGATGCATAAGCCCGAAGCGCGTATGTCCGTGATAGCGAAGATACAGGACCCCGCGCGTCTCGGAGATTTCATCAATGCGATGGCGAAACTGAAAAGGGCCGGCATCATTCAGACCATTGCGCACATCGCCAACCGGTACAGGACGGTGGACACCATGGCTCCTCTCGTATACGAGCATCTCCTTGCAGAAGGTCATGCGGAAGGCGGGGAACTGAGGGACCGGGTGTACGAGTTGATCGATGAAGAAGGCTTTGGCGCATGGAGTGCCGTGGCGGGGTTGATGGGGACGCGAAGAATGCTGAAGGCCGCGCAGAAGGAAATCCGTGCGGCTTTGAAAGGGATCGCGCGGCCGATGTTTCTGAACGACGACAGACTGGCTTTTGCCCGCAAACTGCTTTCGGCCTTCCGCTTCCTCCCGGGCGCCCGGAGAAAACTGGCGGTACTCAGTGCCGTCGCCCCGTTGTATGGCCTCTCCGCCGGCGTTCCGACCGACGGTCCCCTGAAAAGTCTGTATTGGAAAGCAGGTGAGAAGTGGCCCGCGGATGACCTGGAGCCCGATGAAAGCAATGCGGGGTTCATCTATGCTGTTCCTTTTTATCCAATGGATTCGCGAGTAATTGTAGAGGGCGTTGAGAAGGTCCGTGTGCTGACCGAAGAATTCGGGTTCGACCTTCAGATGACACTCAACATGGTCACGGCGAAGCTTATGGAGGGAGTCATCAGCGTATCCTTCAACCGCACTGACGCGGCGAGTTGTGTCGCGGCGCGAGACTGTATCGGGCGCATGCACAAGCTGTTTCGTGAACAGAACACGCTCCCGTACCGGCTTGATGTCGACCATATGCAGGAGTATCTCGATGAAAACGACCCGTTCTGGCAGACGACCCGCGAACTGAAGAAGATCTTCGACCCCAACGGCATCATCTCACCCGGTCATTACAATCTCGTATGAACTTCCCGGCCACCATAGGAAAACGCGTCATTCAGGACTGGAGGTCCATGGCCCGAATCGCCGGCGTGATCGTGGCGGCGTTCTCGCTGGCTGTCCGGCCCCGGTACTGGACCCCCGCGGTGCGGAATGTGTTTTCGCGGCAGGTATTGTTCACGGGGTTTGAGGCCATACGCTTCATTTCTCTCATAGCTCTCGTGGTAGGTGTGTCGATCGTCGTTCAGGTGCAGGTGTGGGTCAGTAAAGTCGGCCAGTCAGCCTGGCTGGGTCCGATACTCGTCGCCGTAATCATGCGCGAGCTGGGACCTCTGTTGACCAACTTCGTCATCATCGGCAGAAGTGGATCCGCAGTGGCCACGGAGTTGGCGAACATGAAAGTGCAGGGGGAAATCGACGTGCTCGACGCTCAAGGTCTCGATCCTTTCGTCTACCTCGTGCTGCCTCGCGTCATGGGCATGATGGTGTCCGTGCTCTGTCTGACTGTCGTGTTCATTGTCGTTTCTTTTGTCAGCGGCTTCGCAAGCGGAGTGGTCGTCGGGTCAAATACCGGTGCGCCACGGATGTTCATCGACAGTGTTCTGAATGCTGTTCAGCCGCGCGATATTTTCAGTCTGCTGACAAAGACGCTCGTGCCCGGTGTGCTGACGGGCGCTATCTGCTGCGTCGAGGGTCTGAGCGTGAAGGGCGCCGTAACGGAAGTGCCGCAGGCTACGACGCGCGCGCTGGTGAAGTCGGTTGGCGCACTCTTCGTGACGTCGGGGCTGGTGTCTTTGTTTACCTACTTATGAATACTGACAGCATAGCATGGAGCAGGGAGCATAGGGCAGAGGGACCGATTCCGGGCGCCCACACTCCCATACTCTCAGACTCTTATACGCCCAGAGCCCGACGAAGGCGGTGCTGCCATGTCTGAATCCGTCCTCGAGTTCAGAGCTGTTGATCTTGACGTCGGCCCGCAGTACGACACCGGCATGAAGGGCATCAACTTTTACCTGCGGGAAGGAGAGTGCATCCTGATTTGTCTGGAGCAGAATGTGACGAATCTTCCTCTTGCCGACGCGGCGATGGGGCTTGTGCCCGCGGACGCCGGCACGATCCATTTCCGGGGAAAGCCATGGAGCGAGTTGAGCGCCGACGCGCAGGCCGCGGCCCGGGGCGTGATTGGAAGAGTGTTCTATGGCTCGGCGTGGATCAGCAATCTCTCCGTGGAAGAGAACGTGCTGGTTGCCCAGCGTCACCACACGAGAAGGCCGGAGAAGGAGTTGAAAGAGGAGGCCGAAGACCTCGCCCGGTCAGTTGGACTCGACATCATTCCCACCCGGCGTCCCGCATGGGTCAATCGCGCTGAACTCATGAAATCTCAATGGATAAGGTCCCTGCTCGGGAAGCGGACTCTCCTGATATTCGAGCAGCCCACGGCAAGGGCCGATGACGAGGATATACGTCGATTCGTTGAGCTTGTCTCGCGGGCGCGGGAGCGGGGATCCGCGGTCCTTTGGCTGACTTCGGACATGCGGGTGTGGAATAATTCGTCGCTTTCAATTGACCGAAGATATACAATGCTCGGCACAAAAATGCAGGAAACGGGCGGGTCTGGAATATGACGCAACCATTGAAATTCAGGTATGTAAACGAGATCGTGGGCGGGTTCATCCTGCTCGTGCTGATTGTCCTTCTTGCAGGCATATACCTGGCTGGTAAGGCCCAGGGCTGGTTCGAACCTACGCTGATTCTGCGGACCCAGTTTCATGAAGACGGCGCCTTCGGGTTGAAAGAAGGGGCCGAAGTTCATGTACTCGGGACGCTTGTCGGGACCGTGTCCCGCATCGAGCCGGGCGAAAGCGGACAGATGGAAGGTAAACTCAGAATCCGCGGGGACTTCGCCCGCTATATCCGTTCGGACTCCGTGGCGATCGCAAAGAAGAAGTTTGCCGTCGCCGGCGATTCCTACATCGAGATTACCCGCGGAAAGGGTGCAGAATTGCCTTCTGACGATCCCTTTATTGAATGCAGAAAGGACACGGAGATTACCGAACGTGTCGAAGAGGTTGTCGAGCAGGTGCGCGCGGAAATACTTCCCGCTCTTGAGCAGCTCCGCAAAGCGCTCGAAGAGTACACGGGGTTGGCGCAGGATCTGCGTGATAAAGACGGCAGTCTGCAACAGCTTTTTGCGCGGCTGGACCGCATTGCCGAAGGTCTTGAAAAGGGCGAGGGCACGGCCGGCCGGCTTCTGCGCGATCCGGACGTGGCGGAGGGCGTGGCACAATCAGTTCAAAAACTCAACGCGTCGCTTGCCGATGTACAGATGAGCGTGAAAGACCTCCGAGAGGTGACAGCGCAACTGCCGAAAATGACACGAACGATCAGCGGTGAAATCGATCAGCTTCCCGACGTGGTTCTGGAAGCCAGAAGAACGATGGATGAGGCGAATCGCCTGCTGGCCGGGTTGCAGCGTCACTGGCTTATACGAAAATATGTCGATGAAGCGTCCGAAGCATCTGAAAACGTCTCGGCGAGTGATGTGATCGGACTGGGGGGGGCCATACGTTGATGTCGCGCGTTTCCAGATGGTCGGTTGCTCTCATGGCCGCGCTCAGTATCGCGCTCTCTTCCGGCTGTGCAACCGGCGGTTCCCGCGACCATGTTGGCGATACGATCCTGCGCGAGGCCTCGTCGCGGGCAAGGACGGCTATGAACGCGGGTCGCCTGGATGAGGCCCGGCGTTTCTACGTCAAAGCATTGAACCGCGCGCGCGAAATGGATGATCCCGGGCAGGTCGGCAGACTGGGCACAGAGCTGGCTGGTTGTGAGATTCTCATCGGCCGCTACACCCGCGCGGAGGCGCGTCTTGCCGAAGCGATCAGCGCTCTTCAGCGCTCAGAGCAGAGCACGGCCGAAGCGCGCCTGTTGGAGGCGGAGGCTCCGCGGCGACGAGGGCATTTTGAAAGGGCCCGTGCGCTCGCAGATCATGCGGCCACCGAGATGAAAGAGTCCGATGGCCGTTCAGTTCGATCGAAGCTCTACCTGTTTAACGCGGAGCTCGCTTGTGACGTGGGTGATCCCATCGCTGCACGAACCGAGTTGAGCAAGCTCAAAGCTCTCGAAAATCCTGTCAGAAGCGACCTCATAGCCGCCAGCCTGTATCGGTGCGATGGCCGCATCCACTACCTGGAAGGCTCTTTTAACGAAGCATTCACCGATTTCGATCTCGAATCGATGGCGTACAGGAAGCTGGGGATGTACGGAGAAATGGCTCGTGCCCTGGCGCGCGCGGGGGATGCGCTTTCAGCCGCCGGGAACCATGCTGCGTCCTGTGAGTACAGGTATCGGGCCGCGCGCAGTCTTTACGCGGGCGGTGACTATGTTAGTGCTCTCAAGCTCGTTGAAAAAGCGCTTCCTGAAGCCCACGGCTTCGCGGACAGGGATTTTCGCCGCAGGCTCATGATCCTGTTTGAAGAGATTCGGCAAGCGGTGAAGTAAATTGCGGCTTTCGTCGTCTAATCAGCAGTACGAAGCTCGGAGGACAATATTCATGTCATATAAGAAGTACATTGCAATGGCCGGCCTGATAATCGCTGTTGCGACGGTTTCAGAAGCCCGGCCCGCCACGATGAGCGTCCAGGTTCAAAAAGGGCAACTGCGGGCGACCCCCGCGTTCCTCGGCAGGATAGAGGCCAACCTTCAATATGGTGATCTCGTCACCGTTCTGGAGACGGAGAAAGGGTGGGTGCATGTCGAGACCTCCGGCGGTGCAAAGGGCTGGATTCACGAATCGGCTCTGACGCGAAAGAAGATCGAGCTGAAATCCGGTCAGGCGGATGTCGAAACAAAAGCATCTAGCGAGGAACTTGCTCTTGCCGGAAAAGGATTCAACTCCGATGTGGAGGCGGAGTTCAAAACGAAGAATGCCGATATGGATTTCACCTGGATCGACCGGATGCTGGAGTTTTCCGTCTCGGCCGAGGAAATGGTGGCCTTCCTGCGTGAAGGCGGCGTTGAGCCGGCCAAGGGAGGTGCGGAATGAGCAGGCACATCTTCCTGGGATTTCTTCTGTGTGCCGGCGGAGTTCTTTTGTCCGGATGCAAGACGCTGGAAGTCGTATCCCAAGTCGGCGCAACTGTCGGACAGGCCACTGGCGCGATAAGCGAGCAGGAAGCTGACTCGCTCCGGCGAAGTGGAAAAGCTGTCGCCAAAACATTTGAAGCTATCACGCCGGAACAGGAGTACTACATCGGGCGTGCAGTCGGCGCGACTGTCGTGAATACGTACAGTCCCTATGACGACGAAGCCGCCACTCGCTACATCAATCTGCTTGGTCAGACCCTCGCGCAGGCGTCGGATAAACCGGAAACATTCGGCGGGTATCACTTTCTCGTATTGGACTCGGACGAGATCAACGCTTTTTCCGCACCCGGCGGGCTTATTTTCGTGTCACGGGGTATGTTGAGGCTGTGCAAGGATGAAGATGATCTCGCCGCGGTTCTCGCCCATGAAGTTGGACACGTTCAGTTTCAGCATGGACTTCGTGCGATCAAGAAGAGCCGCCTGACTTCCGCTCTGACCATCCTCGCAGCGGAAAGCGCGAAGTCGTTCGGCGGCCAGGAACTTGCCCAGCTTACGGAAGCCTTCGAGGGGAGCATCTCCGATATCACCTCGACGATGATGAACAGCGGATATGCGAGGAAGCTGGAGCGGCAAGCGGACGAGGCGGCTGTGACCATCATGCAAAGAGTCGGCTACGATCCTGCAGCACTGGTCGATGTACTGCACGAGATGAAGAAGCAACTGAAGCCCGGCGGACATGATTTTGCAAAGACTCATCCGGATCCTGACGACAGGATCAAAGACATCCGGGAGATACTGCGTACCAGCGGCCCTGTCGACCGTCCACCCCAGAGACAGAAGCGTTTCGAGGAAAACCTGGGGGCGATATGATTTTCGCCCGAACGTCGAATACCGGATTCCAGCATCGAACGATGATGTCACACTGGCCGGTATGAAAAAGCGCCGCAAGCTGATTCACGGAGCACTCATCGGCATCGTCTCTGCCCTCATCTCGCTCGCCGTGTGGTCGATGGGCGTGCTGGACGGGTGGGAGAATACCACCTGGGACATGCGGGCCCGGATGTTTGCCGACAAGACTCCGGAGTGCGACCGCATCAAGCTGATTCTTCTGGACCAGCCCAGTCTCGACTGGGGCGAGAGAGAGACGGGCCTGTCCTGGCCGTGGCCGCGGCAGGTGTACGCGCCGATTATCAAGTTCTGCAAGGACAACGGTGCGCGGGTCATCGCGTTCGATGTGTTGTTCACCGAACCGTCCGTGTACGGAGTCGACGATGACGACATGCTCGGATCGGCGATAGCGGAGAGCGGGTGCTTCGTGGGTGCAATCTACGTGTCAGACGGGGAGACCGCGACTGTGCCGATTCCGCAGGTCGCGACAAATGTTCAGATTCTCGGCAACGTCAAAGAACTTCCCGATGCCGACGGAGTATTCCGCAGGATCAATGTCCGAAGCGAGCTGGATGGGGAGAAGGTTCCGTCACTGGGCCTGGCAGCCTATGCTGTCGGTTCGAAAACAGGGCCGTCGCCGGACGACGTCGAATCCGAGCGGATACTCCGGTACAGGGCTGCCGACGCTTTTGAAACCTTCAGCGCGGCGGCGGTCATGCAGTCCGAGGTGCGTATACAAGAGGGCGGAAACCCGGTCATTGAAGATGCCGGTTCGTTTCAGGACAGCTATGTCCTGTTCGGTTTCAGCGCGCCCGGGTTGAAAGACCTCCGTCCGACGCCTGTCAACCGCGCCGCGCCCGGTGTCGAGATTCACGCGACGCTGCTGGAGAATATTCTCTCGGGCCACCACGTACGCAGAATGTCGCGGCTTCCGGTTGTTCTGACCGTACTTCTTCTCTCCCTGATCTGTGCGCTGTTAAGCGTGTTTTCAAAAAGGGTACTGCACAACATTGTCGTACTGCTCGTTCTTCTGCCTGTCCCGTGGGTGCTGGGTTTCGTTCATTACAGAATGGATTTCTGGTGGCCCATTATGGTCACGGAACTGGGCGTTGTGCTGTCACTGGGCATATCACTTGTTGTCAACTACGCCACCGAAGGAAGGCAGAAGGCCTTCATCAAGACGGCATTCCGTCACTACCTGAGTTCCGAAGTCATCGAACGGATCATAGAGGATCCTTCGCAGTTGAAACTGGGAGGAGAACGCAAGCAGTTGACGATCTTCTTCTCTGATCTCGAGAAATTCTCGTCGTTCTCCGAGAAACTTGAAGCCGACGTTCTGATAGGTCTGCTGAACGACTACCTTACGCTCATGACGGACATCATTCGCGACCATGGGGGAACGGTTGACAAGTACATTGGTGACGCGATCGTGGCTTTCTGGAACGCGCCTTTGTCCCGTCTGGATCATGCGCGGGCAGCCTGTCTGGCGGCCGTCGCCTGCCAGAAATCGCTGGCCGAGGAACGACCGCGTTTCAGCCGCGAATACGGTGTCGACCTGCGTATGCGCATAGGCGTCAACACGGGCGAAGTGGCCGTCGGCAACATGGGATCGAGAGACAGGTTCGACTATTCGATACTTGGAGATGCCGCGAACCTCGCCTCACGTCTTGAGGGGGCAAACAAATTCTTCGGCACGTACACAATGGTATCGGAAGCGGCGTGGTCACTGGGAGGAGGCGACCTGCCCGGCCGAAGCCTGGGCAGACTCGTCGTGGTTGGACGCAAGACTCCGGTTGCAGTGTACGAGTTGCTGTCCGAAGCGTGGGATGAGGAGCGGCGAGGGCACTACGAAGAGGGCCTGCGTTTGTGTAGTGAAAGGAACTGGGAAAAAGCCCTGCGCGAATTTAAAGCCTGCGCGGACGATCCGGTTGCCGGGAAATTTGCGATGATCTGCCGGGAACTGGTGGAAGGCCGGAGATCTGACTGGGACGGTATATGGCTTCTCGACAGCAAGTGACGGGACGACACAACGAATTCCTTTCCAAGACATATGACCGGTCAGTATAGTGACACGCGGGAGACGACATGAGGATGTTCACATGAAACTGACCGTCGGAGGGGCTCGGGGAAGCACTCCCGTCGCCGCGCCCGGATTTCACAAGTTCGGCGGAGACACGACTTCGTTTCTCGTAACCAATGACCGTGCCGGGCTGATTGTCGATATGGGGTCGGGCATGCGGAATCTTGAGCCGCACCTCACGGATGACGCCGCCGGCGGGGAAACACTGGTTCTTCTGACGCACTACCACCTTGATCATGTGATAGGCCTTCCCGTCTTTTCCCGTATCTACAGCGAAACCGCTCAGATTAGATTTGCCGGCGTTTCTCATGCAGGTATCGGCGTCGAACTGGCGTTATCCGGTCTTCTGTCTCAACCGTTCTGGCCCCTGCAATTGGACGCTCTTTCCGCCCGCGTCTCCTTCCTGGCTCTCGACAACGTGTCGAGTGAGCCCATGGAACATGCGGGCTTCAGGATAAGATGGCGCCTTCAGTGCCATCCCGGTGGCTCGACGGTCTTCAGAATTGACGATATCGCCACAGAGAAATCGATCGTCATAGCCACCGATGCAGAGTGGGGGCTTTCCTCCAAGACCGAGAAAGCCTGCTTTATGGATCTCTGCGCGGAACCCTCACCGCCGAACGTGCTGATCTTCGACGGACAATACGATCCGGAAGAATACGACTCCCACAAGGGGTGGGGGCACAGCACCTGGCAGGAAGCGATTGACGCTGCACGGCTGGTTGGGGCAGAACAGCTTCTCATCACTCATCACGATCCCGATCACGATGACGAGCATCTCGCCTGCACCGAGATTGCGGTGAAAGAGCAGATGCCGTCTGCCGGGTTGGCTCGCGCCGGGATGGAGATTCAGATCTGAGTATAGAGAGCGCTCAGATCGCCCAATCAGCAGGTCGCTCGTTGCCCCCGGGTTTCACCTGAAGCTCCGGCCTGCGGTGTCCCGCAACGCTGTTTGGCGGTACGCTTCTCATCAGGAATACGTTGCCCGCCACGGTTGCTCCCCTGCCTATGACGGTGTCGCCTCCGAGGATGGTTGCATTGGCGTAGATCACCACATCGTCTTCGACGGTGGGATGACGTTTGACGTGTTTGATGGGCTGGCCCTTCTCATCAAGCGGGAAGCTCTTGGCGCCAAGCGTCACGCCTTGGTAAATCTTCACATGGTTTCCGATCTCCGCCGTTTCTCCGATCACTACTCCGGTGGCGTGATCGATGAAGAAACCGTGACCGATCTTTGCTCCCGGATTGATGTCGGTCCCCGTCTGCGTATGCACCCATTCGCTCATGATGCGGGGGACGATGGGCACTTCCAGTTTATACAGTTCATGCGCCAGCCGGTGCGCCGCAATGGCGAGAAGACCGGGATACGCCAACTGGACTTCAGCATAGGTCAGCGCCGCCGGATCACCTTCATAAGCCGCGTGGATGTCTTCGATCAGCAGTTGTCGGACTTCAGGGAGCTTCTCATAGAATGTGTTGAGTATCCGTTTTGACTCCATATGTGGATCAACGGGTGTTGGTGCTCCCTCGACTTTCGCGCATTCACCTACCCAGCGGAAGGGGACTGCCCGTTCAATTTCCGGGCGCAGGAGGCGCCATGCATGGCTCAGCCTGCGCATAAGGAATACGCCGAGATCATCAACGCCGATGTTGCCCGGCGACATTTTCCCCGGAAGCATCACGTCGATCAGGATCGTCAGACCCTCGACGATATTGGAAGGATTGGGATACGCGTCGAGCACGCTCTCGGCGCGATCTTCACCGTCATCCGTATATAGCGGCAGCAATGCCGAGACTGTCGAGCAGAGGCTGATCCCCTGTTCGAAGCCTGCACCGACGCACGGAAAATCTTTATCTTTCTTGCTCATCACGCGTACTCCCCACGAAGCAACACCTGCACACTACTGGAGGAGCTCTTTCTAATCAAGTCGGGGTTATGTATAACCACGGAGGTCGCGGAGGCACGGAGGAAAGCAAAGAAAAAGAGGTGCGGATTGATAGTCGAGAAGAAAGTGATTGTGGAGATGAAGGTTGTAAAGACGCTTCTTCCCATTCATGAGGCGCAGATTCTGACCTATATGAGGTTGACCGGATGTAGTATCGGTCTGCTCGTCAATTTCAACGTCCCACTCTTGAGAGACGGGCTCAAGAGATTCGTCATATAACCGTTCTCTGAATTCAAGAAAAGGGCTGGGGGGGAGGTATCTCCGTGACCTCCGTGCTCTCCGTGGTAGAATTTCTCGCTGTATCTGAAGGGAGATGGATTATGAAGTTTCTTAAAGGTTGTCTGATTGTCCTGGTGGTGGTCATTGTTGTCTTGTCCGTCGGTGTGAAGATTGCCAAGGACCGGATCGTCGCAAAGATGGCTGAAGCGGTCGTTGAGAACAGCACGGGGTTCGATTTGGAGCTTGAGCAGGTGAAGGTGGGTCTGCTGAAACCAACTGTCGATATCCGCGGGCTCACTCTTAACAATCCTCCGGACTATCCGGACAAGACCGCTTTCCACATCGAACAGATATTCGTCCGCTACGACCGTTCGACACTCTTTTCCGACGAAATCTTTCTGCCGGTACTGACGCTCGACATTCCGCAGGTCTTCATGGTTCGTAAGGCCGACGGCGAAATGAATCTTGAGCGGCTCGGAAAAGAGATGGAGAAGCGCAAGCAGGAAACCGGGAGGGAGAAAAGCGCAGAGAAGCCCACGCCGCAACCTGAAGAACAGCCGTCCGCGGAACCGGCGCAGAAGAAGGTTCAGAAGAATGTCCGGATCGGCGAGCTGACACTGCGAATCGGGTCAGTCGAAATTCGCGACTACTCCGCCAAGGAGGGTGAGCCGCAGGTGCAGACCGTGGAGATCAACCTGGACAGAACGTACCATGATGTTGCGAGCCTCGAAGATATCGGCCCCATGATCACGCAGGAGGTGATTGTCAGAGCGTTGCCCAGCTTGATGAACGGCAATCTCAAGAAGATACTCTCCGGCGACGACGACGGTGTGAAGAAGGCGGGGAAGGATCTTGAGAAGATCGGGAAACAGCTTGAGAAGTCTTTCAAGGGACTGTTTAAAGAGGTGAAGAGCGGGCAGTAAACGTTAATTGACCGGATATCCTGTTCGTGATAGCTTCTGCCGCTTTCCTTCCCGGTCGGGGCGTAGCGCAGCCTGGTAGCGCGTCTGAATGGGGTTCAGAAGGTCGCGAGTTCGAATCTCGCCGCCCCGACCATTTCCTGAAAAGGACCTAAAGGACCAAAGGGACCTAAGATGGTCTGTTCTTTCTGCTTCTTTCTCTCAGGCGTACACGTGTCATGCTTTCCCGAAGACCGCCGTCTTTGATGAATGTCTGCTCCAGGTGCTGGAGTTGGCGGTCTAGCAGGTAGGTTGTCAGTTTGGTCAGGCCTATGATGACGTTGGTGCTGATGGCCGGGTCCGGGTGTTCGATGCCCTTTTTAAAAGTGTTGTAGTTTGCGCCGGGTTGCCGGTTGAGGTTGCGCAGCCGCTCGGTATAGGGGTGCTGAAGATTCCACTCTTCGAGATTGCGGATTCGCAAGAAATCGTGGTAGTCGGCCAGGAGCTCCTCCAAGCTGGCCCGCGCGACGCTTGTCAGCTTGATTTCCATTTCCTTTGAGGTGCCGGAGGCCTGGCTTCCTTCGATGATGTTCTGCTTGCCGCTGCGGGCGGCCTGGATCATCTGGTCGTAAGTGCGGTCGCGCTTGCTCAGGAAGCGCGCGCAGAAACGGACCGTGGCGTCGTAGACAATTTCTGCTTTCTGATAAGAAAGCAGATGCTGGTATCCGCCGTGGGGCGGGATGAATGATTCCATCGTACTTAGGTCCTTTAGGTCGTTTTTGTCCCTTTGCTTAGAACGCGAAGAATCTCCTCGCCATATTTCTCAACTCGCGCAGGCCCCATCCCGTGAACTTCCAGGAGAGCATCTCGTGAACCCGGCTCCGCTGCGGCGATCGCCTGCAGTGCCGTGTCGTGCATCACGACGAATGCGGGGACGCCATCTTTCTGCGCCCGCTGTCTACGCCATTCCCGCAGCCCGGAAACAAGACCTGCATCACCGGGTCCGATATCCGGAGCTTCTGTCTTCTTCCTCTTCTTCTTCTTCTTCTTTCCGGTTGGTTCCGGCCACTCAAGCGCTACATCGGCGCGTCTCCGCATGACTTCCTGTCCTCGCTCGGTAATGCCGATCACGGGGTACTCTCCGTCAGCAACCTTCAGGCACCGCTCTCGTATCAGTTCGTTGATGACCGCGCTTATGTAGTTGTCATCAAATTCCTTGAGCAGTCCGAACGTTGGCAGTTGATCCAGCCCGCGTTCCACCAGTGTTGCGTCTTGTGATCCGCGCAGAACCTGGACAATCTTCCTTCTGCCGAATCGGCCCTGCATCCGGACGGTGCAGCTTAGAATCTTCTGAAGAGTCTCCCATTCTCCCTCTGTGGGCTCGCGCGTATCCCGCTGAGATCCGCCGCCGCAGTGATCACAGGCTTCGCACCGGTTCGGCACATGCTCTTCTCCGAAGTAGTTGAGAATGTAGGCATGTCTGCAACCCCTGTGACTCGCATACCGGATGACTCCGGCCAGTTTACGTTCGTCCGCTTTTCTCTTCTCTTTCAGATATGGATACTGCGCCGTGAGATTCTGGATATCAGCATCGTGGGCAAGGTCGACAGTGTAGGTTCGCTGGCCGCTTTCGATCTCACGGTTTATCAGTCCCGCCCGTTCCAGAATGCCCATGATGGTTCTGACCTGCATTTCGCTCTTTACGCCGGAAATATTCTGGTGCCATTCGGCCATGGTCTGGGTGACGGGGCCATGGCTGCAGGCTCTCTTGACGACTTTCCAAACGGCCTCCACATCCTGTGGGGCAGGGTTCGATCCCTCGATGAAGAATTCCTGGGTCCGCACGTCGGCATAGTTAAAAAGCAATTCACAGCGGGAGGGCTTGCCGTCCCGCCCGGCGCGCCCGATCTCCTGGTAGTAGCTTTCAATACTGCCCGGAATATCCCAATGGATGACGAAGCGTAGGTCGGCTCGGTCTACGCCCATGCCGAAGGCGTTGGTTGCGACAACCACTGACGTTTCTCCGTTCATGAACTTGTCCTGCGCAATCTTTCGCTCATCGTCGCTGAGGCCCGCATGATAGAAATCGCAGTCCGGCGAGGTTGGACGGAGAAGTGAGTGAACCCGCTCCGTCTGCTTGCGCGTCGCACAATAGACGATGCCCGTGGAGTACTTCTTAATAATCGACTGTATTCGACTCACCTTCTGCTTATGGCTGGCGGTCTGTGAAACGGCCAGGTGTAAGTTAGGGCGTTCAAATCCGTGAACGAGAATCTCCGGAGCGCCGCGCTCTCCTTCACCAAGCCCCAACTGCTTCACGATGTCCGCACGCACTTCGGGGGTGGCGGTGGCCGTCAATGCCATGATGCGCGGTATCGACAACGTCTTCAGGACGCTCCGCAGATGGAGGTAGTCGGGCCGGAAATCATGACCCCACTGACTGATACAGTGTGCTTCGTCAATGGCGACCAGTGAGATGGGGATCGCGCGAAGCGCGTCCATGAAAGAGGTCATACGGAAACGCTCAGGGGCGACGTAGACAAGTTTGTACTTCCCGTTCGACATGCCCTGCAGCCGTTCGCGCATCTCGGTTCCTGTCAGCGATGAGTTGATAAACGTGGCGGGCAGACCAAGTTCAGCGAGTCCGTCGACCTGATCCTTCATCAAGGCGATCAAAGGCGATATGACGAGCGTGACGCCGTCCAGCAACATAGAGGCCAGTTGGAAGCAGAGCGACTTGCCGGACCCCGTCGGCATAACGATGACCACGTCTCTCCCGTCGAGAGAATGTTCCACAGCCTCGGCCTGTCCTTCTTTGAAGTCCGAGAAGCCGAAGTGCTGTTTCAGTTGCTCCGCTAGATGTCCGGTATTACTCAATGTGTGTTCCTTGGGTGAGAAAGTCATGGGGGGGGAGGGGGCTGTGTATCTGTTACATCGTCGCCCAGTCTTCCACTGCAACCCCGGGAATGTCCTCAAAGTCCTTCCCTTTCAAAGTGGCCACAACCAATCCGTGGCACTTTGCTGTGGCCGCGATCATCAGGTCGACAACGGGTTTTGTCTTCCCTGTCGATTTCAGTTGAGAGGAGAGTTCCGCGTATGTGCGGGCGGTCTCTTCATCGAAAGGCAGAACCTGATACTGATCGTGAAGGAGTTCGCTGTATCTTTGCCAGTACTTGTCGGACTTCCTGCTCTCAAGGCCTGCTCTCACCTCGGCGCAGCACAGGGCCGAAGTGCAGACCGCGCTATCGCCAATACTGCTCCAACGTTCAAGAACCGCTTCGACAGGATGGTCTTTGATCGGTTGGCAAAAGACGGATGTATCTAAGAGGTAAGCTAGAGGCATGATCAGATATCCAAGCCAGAATCGGGAGTATCCTTCGATCGTTCGGCGGGTTCGAAGTCAGGAGAATCCTGTTGGTCGCTGCGCTCGGTCTTGGTGATGTACGCGGCTCTGCGCTCCGCGATGGTGTTGGGCTTCTTCTCTATGGGGTCGATATATACGAGCGGCTCTCCACGTTTTGTGATCAAAACGGATTCGCCCTTTGTGCGCACATATTCACACAGTTCCGAAAGTTTCGCCTTGGCTTCAAATACGCCTACTGTTTTCATGGGTCTGATCATACTAGTTAACTAGTATGATGTCAAAGAGGTTTCTTAGAAAGGGACAAAAAAGACCAAAAGGACCTAAGGCTTAGGTCCCTTAGGTCGTTTGGGTCCTTTGGTCTGCGTCGCGAGTCAGTCCGCCGCCCTGACACAACGGAAGCCGACGGTGGTCTGGCGGTTGGTGGGGTTTGCGAAGTGGTGGTCGCCGCACATCAACAGCGAGTAATGGTCGTCCCATGATCCGCCTTTGTTTAGCCGCAGTTCGCCGTAGCCGATACCGCGAGGGTCATTCGTAGGTCCGGTGGTGTAGTAGTTGTGCGTCGGATCATAGCGGTCCCAGACATGTTCGGAGACGTTGCCGGCCATGTCGTAGAGTCCGAATCCATTGGCCATGTCGATGCCTTCCGGTTCCAGTCCCCCGATTTCCTGTCCGCCTTTGTAGTAGCCGCAGGGAGTGGTGTAGGTGAATGGATCATAGCTGTTGAAGTAATTCGCTTTGCTGCCGTCGATGTGGACTGAGTAGTCTCCTCCAAAGCTGCGCCACGGATAATAGTGTCGCGTGAGTCCACCGCGAGCGGCTTTCTCCCATTCCGCTTCGGTTGGGAGGCGGTAGCCGTTGGCATCCCAGCGCACGTAGTCCGTTTGAATATCGTATGTGCCGGTTCTGTAAACATTTTCGTCAATGAAGATCGACCATTTGTAGTAGACCGGCTCAAGGTTTTCTTTCTCTGAGCGCGCGTTGCACCATTTCACTGCGTCATGCCAGGACACCTCCACAACAGGATGGTTCGACCTGACCAGGCTGGTCCCGATGACTTCTCCCGCGGGGAGATCCGGATACCCATGCGATAGGCCCCAGTACCACACCTCGTTCCACAGCCACCAACTCACTTCGATCCGTTGTATGTAGAATGAACTGACGTTGATCGTGTGAACGGGCAGATTCCACAGGAGGCCCGATGGATCGCCCATGTCAAAAGGCCCGCCCTCAATGAAAGTCATGTGAATCGGTTCATTCGTGGTTCTCACCACGCGATAGTGAAGCGGGATGGCCGTTCCGGGTTCAGATGTGTAACCGGATTCGACGAGGTCGACGTACTGCAGCGTGCGTCTCCAGGGGCCGTTTGGCGAGGGCGACCATTCGACCCGGTAGTAGGAGTGGCCGGTTGTGTTTTCCCAGGAGAGTTGACCGTTCTGGTATGAGGACGGAACCACTACCTGCGCCGGGGCAAGGATCGCCCACACGAGGAGAGAAACCGCGCACCCCCATACTGACATGACTACTCTGTAACTATACGTACACATCTGAAACCTGTTTCCACATCACGGTTCGTCGCCGCCACAGCCTCGACATAAGGAGCCCGGACATCGTCCAGTGCATCAAGGAAAGACCCGCCTCGCACTATACGTTGTGTACCGGAAGCATACCCCTTGGGATCGTTTGTGGGGCAGGTGAGATAGTATGCCAGCGACGGGTCAAACCTATCCCACACGATCTCTCTAACGTTGCCTGCCATGTCGTACAAACCGTAGCCGTTGGCCATGTCGGGGCCGTCTATCTGCTGCGCCCCGTCGTAATACGAGACCGGAGTAGTTGCCAGGCCATAGGGGCTTGCGCTGTTGATGAAGTTGCAGCGGCTTCCGTCCATATGGTCCCAATATGACCCGCCGAAACTCCTCCATGGATAGTGGTGGCCCCTCAGGCCGCCGCGGGCGGCCTTCTCCCACTCGGCCTCTGTCGGGAGGCGGTAGCCATTGGCGTTCCATGCGACCCACGTATTCGCCACGTCTGTCGTGTCTTGACGATAAACCGTGGTCAGGAAGAAGTCCTGGTAGTAGATCGGATGCAGCCCTTCTTTCTCCGACCGCGCGTTGCACCATTTCAGTGCGTCGTACCAGGATACGTATGCGACGGGGTGATTCGGACTGCGTCCGTTATCCATTCCTCCACCGTTGGTCAAGTCCGCGTAGCCGTTCGTGATGGCCCAGTTCCGGACGCGCCGCCAGAGTTGGACGGTTACTTCAAAGCGGTCGACGTACAAAGAGCGGATGTGGAGGTCTCGCGGCGGAACAGTGTCCGGATAGCCGTAGTTGTCACCTCGTTGAAAAGAACCGGATTCCATCAACTCCATTCCCGGAGGGACAGGATTCTCTTCGCGCACCACGCGGTAGAAAGCGGGGACCTCGACGCTGACGACTCCGTTCGAATGCTTCTCAACCAGTTCCTGCTGTTGGAAGGTTCGCCGCCATGGACCTTCCGTCGACGAGGCCCATTCGACGCGGAACCGGGCGTATCCGCCGGTGTTGGTCCAGGCAAGATTACCGTCCGGGTCGAAGATCGTGACAACGGGAGACTGTGCCGCTGCCGTCGTTGCGATGGCCAACGCAAACACCAATATCGTGCGGAACTTCAAAATGACCTCAAATCTCCTTCGCACGCATTATCGGGGAGGGCGGTCTGAATTGCAGGTTGAAAGTTCCGAACCTTGGAACTTTTTTTTGCAGGATTTCCAAACCTTGGAAGTTCTAAACAGTTCTGACAGCGTCGGGTACATTAACGCGAGGGACGGGGCATTGTGTGGGACTTAGACAACGCAGGAGGCAGTCATGAAGTGCAGAGTTCCCGTCCTTTTGGTCCTTTCCATTGTCCTTTTGGTCCCTTCCATCGGCGTCGCCGATGAACTGCCTCCGCCGGACAAATCCATCGTTATTCAGTTGTCGCCGGGCTTGAAAGCCGATGATGTGGTATGGAAGCTCCGATCGAAGGGCACAACCGGAATCAACGGTCTCGATGTGATCCTCCGCGACTGGACGCTGAAAACGGTGGTCCCGGTATTCGGGCGAACCGGCAAACCGATCAAGGATCCCGGGCTATTTGAATCCCTCGGAATGGACCGTTTTCTGATGATCGGATGGGCGAAAGGTTCCGCTCCGCAACCCGCCCACGTTCTCGACCATATCACGGACCAACTGCGTCAGCTTCCCCAGGTCGAACAATCGTATTGGAACGGAGTCGGAGAGGGCGCCTACACGCCTAACGATCCAGGCTTTCCGAGCCAGTGGCATCACGCAACGATCATCTCGACGATGGCCTGGGAGTTTACGCGGGGAAGCCCTGATATTCTCGTGGCAGTCGTGGACTCAGGCATCACCTCGACGAACGTCGATCTGGACTACTCATTGATTTCGAACGGATATGACTACGTCGAGAGCGACTGGGATCCAGAGGACGAGTATGGGCACGGCACGCACGTCACCGGCATCATCGCGGCCGAGGGTGACAACAACATTGACACGGTCGGTCTGGCGTGGGGCTGCAGCATCCTCAACATCCGCGTCATCGACGAGTTCAACAGTTGCACCTGGGCGGACACTGCCGCAGGTATCGAGGAGGCGGCGGACAGCGGTGCGCGCATCATCAATCTCAGTATTCAGGGATGCGGAGGGTCGTCGGATCTCGAGGAGGCGGTCAACTACGCGCACGGACTGGGATCAGCCGTCGTCGCATGCATGGGGAACTGGGATTCGATGTGGACCAGTTATCCTGCCGGCTACTCAAACACCATTGCGGTGGGCATGACTGATTCAAATGACTACAGAGTCGGTACCGCCTGTTCGCCGAATACCACATGCGCAACCTGGGACTTCGGCAGCAACGTCGGACCTCACATCGACGTAGTGGCTCCCGGGAGGTACATCATCTCTACTCACTGGGGATCGACCGGCACGCTCAGCGGAACTTCGATGGCGACGCCGATGGTTTCCGCCATGGCCGCGCTCGTCTGGGAAATCCGCAGCGACTACGACAACGAAGACATCCGGGATTTCATCCGGGCCACAGCCAGGGACGAGGTTGGGGAGCCGTGCGAAGACGTCGCGGGATTTGACGACTACATGGGCTACGGACGGATCAACTTCGGTCCCGGAGTTCTTGTTGCCAGCGCATCGACCAACTGTTCCCTGACGTACAGTGCTGCGATGCTGATGTCGCCGGCGCCTCTGTTCGAGCCGTTCTACTGGCTGCGTGACGCGAAGTTCAGGCCTCTGCCGTTCGGCCGCCGGCTTGTCGCGGACTACTACAAAACTTCGCCGAAGATATGCGGCGCGTCGGAGAAGGACGTCTGGCTGACTGTTGATATCGTCAACGCCGCGTTCAGCGCGCTTCCGCTGATCGAGCATGTTCGTCAGCATCCGGACATTCCGGTCCTGATCCAGAGGAAGCAGTGGGACGAAGCGTGCACGCTTGCGGAGACGATCCTTGCCTCGGTTGACCGGGAGACTCGGCAGATTCTCCGGCCCTGGGTTGTCCGGGCGAGGACCGAGCCCATTCAGCTTCTGAGCGACCTTGGTATTATCGCGCGCATTATTGATCAGTAGAGCCGGCTCGCTCCTCCGTGAACCCGACCTCGAAGGGAAGCCCTCGCTCATTTTCGCACTGAGGGCTTTACTTTCCCGTTCAAATATATATTTTAAATATATATTTTAATCGGCGGAAATATGATGACCGGAGAAGTGTCCACAAGAGAGCGCATATTGGAGAGCGCGATGGAGGTATTTGCGGGCAAGGGCTACCGCGATGCCACGGTGGCCGATATCTGTGAGAAGTCGGACGCGAATATCGCGGCGGTGAACTACCACTTCGGCTCGAAGAAAAACCTGTATGTGGAGGTCTGGCGGCAGGTCATCAGGCAGGCGGAAGATCTCTATCCTTTCAAAGGGGGAGTAGCCGACGATGCGCCGCCGGAAGAACGCTTACGAGGACACGTAACAGCACTGATGCGCCGTATGACGGACAATGGGAGACTGGGGCACCTTCATCGGCTGATGATGATGGAGATGGTTAATCCCTCCGGCTGTCTCGACGAGGCCATAAAAGCATTCAAACTCAACCACAGGGAACTTCTCCGGAGTGTGCTGCGAGACCTGCTCGGCCCCGATGCAGGCGATGAGACCATTGACTACTGCGAGGTGAGTATCGTCGGGCAGTGCCGGGCGGCGCGGATGGGGAGGCCGGGAAAACAACTTCCCAGCATGAACGTCAACCTATCGAAGGCAGAGGTCGAGCGTATCATCAAACACATCTGCGCTTTTTCACTGGGTGGACTCAAGGCGATCAAAGAAGGCGGACGTTCATGAACAGGCACATGGCTATTACCATACTTGGCGCAATGGCTTTGTGCGCGGTCTCCTGTTCGACACCCCGGCCCCGGGTTGATGATGTTCTCGAGGCGTCAGAGTTGTTTTCCGGGTCCGGCGGATCAGTCCTGCCGGACAAATGGTGGTCGAGTTTTGGCGATGACGAACTTAGCAGACTGATTGAGGAGGCGCTCAGGAGCAATTTCAGCCTCCAATCGGCCTGGGCTCGTCTCACTCAAGCGCAGGCGACAGCAAGGAGGCAGGGGGCGGATCTCTGGCCGTCACTCGATCTGCAGGCTTCTGCCGCGCGAAAGCGCGAAAGCGTCAAGGTGGAGGGCGGCGGTTCGGACACGACCGATTCGGGCACATATACGGCGGGGCTGTCGGCGAGCTACGAACTCGATCTCTGGGGGCGCATCCGTTCAACCAAGGACGCCGCGGTATTGGACGCGTCGGCCACTGAACAGCAGTTGAGAGCGTCGGCCATAACGCTCTCCTCGCAGGTCGCTTCCACCTGGTATCAACTCGTTGCGCAGAATGGCCTGATCGATCTCCTCAATGAGCAACTCAAGCTGAACAAAGATGTGCTTGAGTTGGTGACGCTTCGATTCCGGAGAGGGCAGACCGGAGCAACCGATGTGCTCCAGCAACAACGGCTGGTCGAATCGCGCAAGGGCGACATCGCGTCGGCGGAAGCGCAGGCGGCCGTGCTTAAACACGCGCTCGCTATCCTCCTTGGCCGACCGCCGGCCGACAATGTGGCTGAGAGACAATCGGACTTGACGGAGCTGCCTCCTCTGCCCGCGACCGGCCTGCCGGCGGACCTCGTGCGTCGCCGCCCCGACATTCTGGAAGCGTACTACAGTCTGCTGGCGTCCGACGAGCGCGCCGCCTCTGCCGTGGCCGACAGGTTTCCCCGGATCAGCATCACCGCGCAGGCCAGTACATCGAGCGAGTCTGTCAGCGACCTGTTCGACAATTGGCTGGCCTCTCTGGCCGGCAACCTGGTGGCTCCGCTGATTGATGCCGGGTCGCGCCGGGCGGAGGCGGATCGGACAGAAGCGGTGGTCACGGAGAAGCTCTACGCATACGGACAGGTTGTGCTCACGGCGATCGGCGAAGTGGAAGACGCGTTGGTTCGCGAAAGTCGGCAGAAGGATCTTCTCGCAAGTCTTGAGAAGCAGATGGAACTGTCCGAGCAGGTCATCGACCGCAACCGGGA
>JAHIZV010000132.1 GCA_018814445.1 Verrucomicrobiota bacterium
CAACATCGGCAACGGCTCACTGAGTGGCCGTGGCGTTGCCCTTATCGTTCAGCGCGCTGCCCGCAAAGCCGGGCTTGACGTTGAGAGAATCTCGGCGCACTCGCTCCGATCAGGCCTCGCGACCGCCGCCGCCAAAGCCGGTAAACCCGAACACGCCATCATGCGCCAGGGTCGGTGGAAGTCCCACCGGGTGATGCAGGGATACATACAGGCCGCCAACCTTTTCGAAGACAGCGCGGCAGCAGGGTTGCTGTAAAGCCATAGACTCCCACCTCGACTGACACATAAAAGGTTTCGGATAGGGTCAGATTTGGACCACTTCCCGACGGTATGTATGCTGCTGTGTGTTATAAGGTTGATATAGATTCCCCAACCCATATCCATGGCATCATCAGATCTGAAGGGCAACCGGACCTCTTCAGGTGTCACCCAGACCCAGCGAAGCACACCGACCCGCAACACGACGACAGGAACCCTCATGCTCCGCTCGAAGATCGGAGACTGCACATTCAAGGCATCGGGGATGCCTTGCACCACAGCCGCGCCGAGATTTACAGAAACAGGCCGCCGAACGCCGCATTTGAACAATTAAAGCATAGGTGCTTCCAGGACGAATGACCTGTCCAACCCGGTATTCCAAGCCTACCGGCTGAGATGAAAACGATGAGCCCGAGTCGCTATGCAAACTCAAGACTCCGACTCCATTCCCCGGCTTGCACGGCCATCTCCCATCCTTCGTACGTGAGGGGGAAGGGCTCTCCATCTTTGATGTGCTCGTTCTTTTCGAAGACGAATGAATCCGAGTCGCTCGCCAGGCGGTAGTGCTGTACTGAGCCGTCGGAACGCTGGACTTCGAACTGCACATCTGTCACCTCGCCGCCGCTCCTCAAGACAGGGTTCACTGCAACGGACGCGACGGGACGCAAGGCCTTAATCATCTGGATCACCGCGGCGATCGTTCGGTGTGACTCCATGTTTTCGAAGCCGAATGTCATGATTTGGAACGGATCGCTCTCGTTTCCCGATCGGCAGATGAAGTGGAACGTGACATAATCCATGTCGTCGCCCCGTCGAACGAGGTCTCGGACCCATTGCATGATCGTCGCGATAGCCGCATCAATCGTTTCGCACTCAAACCTTCTTACAATTTTCATCGCAGACCCCTTGTCTGCCCTGGCGGCCCCAGGGCTGGCGCAAATATATTTTCCTTGTATCACGTTTCGTAACCCGATACAAGTCTAACCGGATTACACGCCTTGGAGGAGGGGAGGACGATGCGCCCGGTCGAACCATATGAGGGATGGTGGTGGAGGGCTGACAGATATGAGTCACGGGATGGATACATCCGTCCGGCTGAGGGAGCGACGTTCGAGCAGTTCAACCCCTGGGAAGGCTATCGGAAGGCGCGCCGCGAGGTCAGGCGCATCAAGGACCTGGCGCTTCCCGGACCGTCCCCCCACGGTGATATCCTCAAGGTCGCCGACGACTGGTGTGGGCAACAGGTTGTCATCCACGACGACTCCATGGCGCCTGCGATCCTGGATTTCTGCAGCCGGTGGGGCTTGCTCGGGACGGCTCTCCACAACGCCGTGGAGGTGACCTTGCATCCCGTTGCGCCAGCGCCAAGAGATCCCCCTGAGGTAAAGTACCGCCAGAGACGCCATTTCGTATCAGCAGGAGCATGGCACACCATCACGGCTCTTCTGTGCAGCGACGACCCCCCGGAGGGCAGTGTAACTTGGAGAGAACCTCCGGTGGTATTCGAGAGGCGTTTCGCGCCGACGGCGATCGACAGACCACCCGAGAATCCCAACGCCGGAAAGGGATTCCGATCGGCAGGCTACGCGTGGACGGATTACTTCCCATCGATTCCGATCGAGAAGCGAAGGACGTACCAGTATCCGTCACCCGGGGAAGAGTCTTTCTGGAAGCTCTACGCCGAGCCGATAGACGAATGGCGCTCCTGGCTTCAGCGCATGGGGAATTCGGCTCTTTTTTTACCAATTCAAGGCAACCCACTCTTCGATGGATCACCCAAGCCTGTCGGGACCACCGAGGCGTACGTCGCCGACGGCCACGCAAACTTCATTCTGCAACTGCTCCATACGACCTCCGCTGCGGCACCGTCGCTGAAGGTGATCTCACCGGGTTTGTACGAACAA
Source organism: Verrucomicrobiota bacterium (assembly GCA_018814445.1). Taxonomy (GTDB): domain Bacteria; phylum Verrucomicrobiota; class Kiritimatiellia; order JAHIZV01; family JAHIZV01; genus JAHIZV01. The sequence continues at coordinate 2,163 of JAHIZV010000132.1, forward strand.
CGGTGGGCCTACCCCTCGCTCCTGACAGCGATCGCGTTGATGATTCGTGAAGACCTCCTTGGAAACAGCGCGGCATTCTGCGCGAACCCCAGCTGCCATCGTTACTTTCGCAAGCAACGACAAAATCAGAAGTTCTGCTCCGGCAAATGCAAAAACGCCACAGGCGTCCGGAACTTTAGGCATCGCAGGCCCGCGAGGTAAGATCGAGGTGGAACCAACGTATACCATAGAGCTTGACGCGATCTAGAATTGTGGTGATTTAATCATCGGCTAGATCACGGGGAGGGCCGCCTAGCCATAGTATTACCGGTACGAAACAGGCATCATTCATGACGCAGGGAATGGCGTCGCCGGCGAGTGAACTACAGACCTATGGTATCTCTGCCTGACGTTTGCATAGGTGATTTCTGACCCGATTTTTGTTCACCTCCGGGGGTGCTGTGTGTTGTGCTGTATTAAAATTTAGGCAGATCTTCCCCACCCCATAACCTTAGCAACGTTTGGAAGAAAAGTCAAAGTGTGGTCTACTGCTCTACTCCGTGACGCTCCTACACCTTGGCCCGACACCATCCGTCTGCTGCCCTGCGAAGTTATTATCTCCATCCGGCTTGCGGCAGGGCGATTGGTCACAGCTTCTCGATGACTTGAAACGCCTGGCTTGGGGAGTAGAGAAAGCACGATCGTCCGATGACGTCTGGTCCCAGTTTCGGGGCCAACAAAAGGAACCGGCGATCAAATGATCCGCGCCGCCGGCAACGCGATCATCCGTTCGGTCAAACGCGCGGGCTGATTCACCCGACAAAGGACCAAGCCGAAGGGAGCTCGTTCGCCGAAGGTCTCGAGGAAGGATTTCAG
>JAHIZV010000133.1 GCA_018814445.1 Verrucomicrobiota bacterium
CGAATAGAGTGGAGACATACCGCAGATAACCGGACGATCTTGCTCTCAAGGGACTGAGCACATGAATGGACCGCCCCTCTTCCCTCGCAGCAAGCAGAAGCACGTCATCGAAAACGCCGTCGGACACGAGCCAGTCTCGATCACCCATGCTTTCGATCACGCTGTCACAGAAGCGCGCCATATTCCGGGAGCCACGGCCATCTGCTATCGCAAAATTAAAGATGCCGCCGATTATCATGATGAGAACCACAAGGGGAACATAGGCGCCGATAAGAACACCGCGCACCTTCACAAAATACCGGGGGTTAATCAGCGGCTTACGGGTGAAGATGAGGTACCAGTAGCCCACAATGTAACCTGTCCATATCGCAATGAAGAGATACGGTGTGACTACAAGCGGATTCCATTTTGACATGGCCCACGGCGAGATTCTGAAATTGAACAGAATCATGCCCGACAAGATCAGGAGCATGCCGTGCAGAAGATATGAGCCCGCCTGAGACCCGCTGTGGCCGGAGACCTTCTTGGGGAACACGGCCACAACCAGCCACGGAGCGACGCTCACCAGCATGAGCAGGATCCACCCAACCTTGGGCAGGGCCTTCGCGGAGAGGAAATACTGGTCACGCCAGAAAATCCGCAGGACATGCCAGTAGCCGTGAAACGCCCGCCATTCGTAGGCGTCTGTCTTCGTAAAGGCCCAGGCAGTCACAAAGCATATCGAAATGCCCGCGAGGAAAACCGCAGTAAGACCGGCAACCGTCTTGACGTTGAATCGCTCCTCCCTCCACAGCATCAGAGCCATGGGAACAGCAAACAGCGGGGTGAGAAGAAGCATCGTGGGGAACTCGACGCAACCAAGCCCGCAGAGCAGTGACACGAGCACCAGCTTGAAGTGCTGCTTGCTCCGGACGTAAGAATACAGGAAACAGGCTGCCGCCAGTACGATCAACAGGTCAAAGGGCATCGTATGGGCCCGCGTCGCGGCCAGCCAGAAGCAGGCGCTTATCATCAGGTACAGGGCCGCCACAAAGCCCGATACCGTTTGTGTTACTGTCGGCGATACGCCCTGCGAACGCTGTTCCTCACTGGTCTTGTTGTGAGGAATCCAGGAGACGAGCAGATACATCAACCAGACGCATCCGGCCGCACACAGGGCGCTGAACGCATTCAGGTTAAGGACAAGGGAACCGAACGGGAGCGAGTCTATCGTACGCGCGGCCATTCCCCAGAGAGGATGAGAGAGAGGCATGAAGGGATCGAGTCCCGTGTGCTGAACAATCAGACTGGCCGACTCGCCGGGAAATGGCCCCCGGCAGAGAGACACGCTGTAAAGCACCAACGCAACAACGAATAGGACAGGTCCCAGATAAGGGTTGGACTTCCGGGCGATTTTCTCGAATTTCATACTAATATCTTCGGCAAAGTTGGCTTGTCCTCTAGAAGCAGAATGTGCGCCACAATAACCGGATTAGCCTGTTGATTAGAAGTAAAAAGCGCTCTTGCCGAATCAAGTCTCCCGAAAGCCGTGGATGTCTTTTTCTCAACGCGGTTGCTGCGTTGTCCCTGCGATAAGACCCCGATATCCGATTCACCCGACACTGTTCTGAGCCGTTTGCCGGCACTTCACGGCACGTCAAATGTATTTGCCTGACCGGCATTCCGTGCGATTATGAGCAGCCTATGAATCTGTTCGGCACAGCCCTATCCGACAGTCTGTTTCTGGGCTATATCGGTCCCGGTGCCGGCTTCGCCTTCATCGGCTCCTTTCTCCTTCTTCTGGCGGGCCTCGCTCTCGTTCTGCTCGCCATCCTGAGTTGGCCGTTCAGGGTTGTTCTCGCACTCCTGGTCCGACGAGGAAAAAAGAGGGAAAAGACCGAGATCCAGAGGGTCATTGTCGTGGGGCTGGACGGTCTGGATCCGCGCAGAACCCGGAGCCTCATGAACGAGGGCCGCATGCCGAACATGGCTAAGCTGAACGAAACCGGCACCTTCAGTGAGCTGATTTCGACGTGCCCCCCCATCTCGCCTGTCGCCTGGTCCTCATTCATGACCGGAGTGAATCCTGGAAAACACAATATCTTCGACTTTCTGAACAGGAATCTGAAGACCTATGCCCCGGAGCTTTCATCATCTCGGATCGAGACCGCGGCCAGGGGAAAGCCATCAATCAAGATGCTTCGCAAGAGTAAGCCGTTCTGGAACGTTCTCGGCGAACACGGCGTATTCAGCACCGTGCTCAGAGTTCCCATCACTTTTCCGCCGGAACCTTTTTATGGGCTTTCGATCGCAGGAATGTGTGTGCCGGATCTGAGAGGAACCCAGGGCACGTTTACCTACTACACTGATAGTCCGGATGCAGATTCGGAGACCACGGGGGGCGAACGTATTGCGGTCCGGTTCAACGGGAACCGCGGCGTCACGCGAATTCCCGGTCCACCTGCGGGGAAAGGCAGGGAGAATTCTGAATTGAGCGCCCCCCTGCTCATCAAACTCGACCGATCCAAACGGCGCGCACATCTGCGCATTTCAGGCCAGCGGGTGACAGTCGATGAAGGAAGCTACACAGAATGGATTCGAGTTGAGTTCAAGGCGTCACGGTTCAGAAAGGTCTATGGAATCTGCCGCTTCTATCTGGTCTGCGCCGAACCGGAGTTCAGACTGTATCTGACACCCATGAACATCGACCCGGAACGCCCCGCTTTTCCCGTCTCTCACCCCCCATACTATTCGATCTATCTCGCCAAATTGCTCGGGCGCTTTGCGACGCTCGGTCTTGCGGAAGACACCTGGGCCCTCAATGAAGGCGTTATCGATGACGACACGTTCCTCGAACAGGTCTACTCCATCCATGACGAGCGCGAACGGATGTTTTTTGCCGCGCTGAACAAGACTCGTCGGGGCGCCTGTGTCTGCGTCTTTGACGCGTCTGACCGTATTCAGCATATGTTCATGCGGAACCACGAGAAAGCTGATGACCCCGAGGCAAGCCGCGTGTACTGCGATCATGTCCTCGATGAGATGTATGTCCGTATGGACGACCTTGTGGGCAGAGTGATGCAGAAGACAGGGAAACGGGACGTTCTTATGGTGCTGTCCGACCACGGGTTCACGCACTTCCGGCGGGGAGTGCATCTGAATGTGTGGCTGAAGGAGAACGGCTATCTGCATGAACTTGGCGGACAGGAGAATGAGAAATACATGCGGGGCATCGACTGGAGCAGGACCCGAGCCTATACCTTCGGTTTGAGCGGGCTGTACCTGAACATCGCCGGACGCGAGAGCGGGGGTATCGTAAAGCCCGATGAAGTCAGCGAGCTCAAGAAAGAGCTGACAGAGAAGCTGCTTAAGATCACTGATCCGAAGAGCGGCAGGCCCGCGATCAGGGCCGTACACGAATCAGACACTGTTTACAGCGGACCCTACCGCAACAACGGGCCGGATCTTGTCATCGGCTACGAAGATGGCTACCGGGCTTCGTGGGACGCAGCCGTCGGGGCCACGCAGGGAAGTGTCCTCAGCGACAACGAGAAGGTATGGAGCGGAGACCACTGCGTCGATCAGAGCCTCGTTCCGGGCATCTTCTTCTGTAACCGTAAGTTAGAGAACAACGGAGATCTCAGGCTGATGGATATCGGCCCGACTATTCTGCGAATGTTCGGGGTTACGCCTCCGTCCCATATGGACGGGCGGAGTGCGATCTTGAAGAAGCAGACCGAATAGGGTATTGATTGGTTGGCTACAATAGGTGGGACAGTTCTCTTCAGCCTGCCTGATCGAGAGCGCCTGACATGAAACAATCCGGCAAGAACACTCAGCGGAAAGGAACGAACAACGGCAGTCTTTTTTCACGAAGAGATTTTTTCCGCACGGCCGGGGGCGCCGCGATTGCCTTCGGAACGCTCGGATTTCCAAACATTGTGAGCGCAGCTTCTTCGGTGAAAAAGATGATTGTCCTCGGGGTGGACGGGCTGGACCCCACTCTGGTCGAGACCTATGTCAGACAGGGGCTTCTTCCCAACTGCAGGAAACTGATCGAGACAGGCACGTTCAGCCGCCTCAAGACAAGCGACCCGCCCCAGAGTCCTGTCGCCTGGTCGAATTTTATCTCAGGATCCAACCCCGGAGGCCACGGCATATTCGATTTCATTGCCAGAGATTCGGAGACATTGCGTCCGTATCTGTCAACAAGCCTGACCACCCCGCCCGCCCATTCCCTGCGCCTGGGCAAGTTCTCTCTTCCATTATCTTCAGCAAAGGTTGAACTGCTTCGCAAAGGGCCCACGCTTTGGAAGCTTCTGCAGGATGGCGGTATCGATTCGACCGCTTTCCGCGCGCCCGTGAACTTCCCGCCAACGGCGACTGACGCCCGGACGGTATCGGGCATTACGACGCCGGATATACACGGAAGCTATGGAATATTCTCTTTCTACACGAACGATCCCAAGCAACGTCCGCGGGATGTGGCCGGAGGACATATCGAGCGTATTCACCTGAAAGACGGCATCGCTGAGTGCGTCCTGCCGGGCCCCGCCAATTCCTTCAGAAAAGATGGCGCGCCGGTTGACGCGTCCTTCACTTTGCAGATGGATGCGTCAGGAACCGCCGCACGGATAAAGATGCAGGGCCTTCAGGCATTGCTCCGTGAAGGTGAATGGAGTGACTGGATGACAGTCAAGTTCCCCATGTTTCCTGTCCTTGCCGAAGTTTCCGGAATCTGCCGCTTCTATCTGCGGCGCGTGAAACCATTCGTGGAACTCTACTGCACGCCCGTGAATATAGACCCGATGGATCCGACGATGCCCATCTGCACGCCGGGCGACTACTCGCGAGAACTTGTGGAAGAGGTCGGCTACTTCTACACGCAAGGCATGCCGGAGGACACCGCAGCTCTTTCATCCGGAGTATTCGACGACGACGACTACCGAGCGCAGGCAACCTTCGTTCTGGAGGAGCGCCTCAAGTTTTTTGCATACGAAATCAACCGATATAGACAGGGATTTCTGTATTTCTACTTCTCCTCAACTGATCTCGATTCGCACATGTTCTGGCGCTGTGTGGACAAAGACCACCCGCAGTATACGGAAGACCTGTTTCGGCGGCACGGCGACTTCCTGCCATGGCTTTACTCCCGTATCGACGAGTGTATCGGCAAGGCCATGAGCCTGCTCGATGAGCAGTCCATGTTGCTGGTGGTCTCAGATCACGGATTCGTTCCATTCCGCCGCCAGTTCAACCTGAATTCGTGGCTGATGGACAACGGGTACGCCAAGGCCCGGAACCGGTTCGACCGTGGATATGCGAGCTTCTTCCAGGACACGGACTGGGCAGGAACCAGGGCGTACGGACTGGGCATCAACAGTCTCTATCTGAACATCAGGGGCAGAGAACCGGACGGGATCGTTCCGCCCGGTGACGAAGCTGAACAACTTCGCGGTGAGCTGATCGCTAAGCTCAAGGCGATTCGCGATCCACAGAACGGGGAACCGGTCATCACAAACGTCTTCCGGCCCGAAGAGATATACTCAGGACCCTATACCGCGATCGCACCCGATCTGATCGTCTGCTACAACAGAAACTACAGGGCTTCCTGGGACACCATTCTGGGGAAATATCCCCGGGAACAGATCCTCGACAATCTCGATCCCTGGAGCGGCGACCATTGCATGGACGCGCAGTTTCTACCCGGCGTATTCATGTGCAATCGCCGGATTCCGAAAGCGGACCTCGCCCTTTATGACATGGCACCGACTATTCTTAAGTCGTTCGGGATGCCCATTCCCTCGGAGATGATCGGCCGGGCCTTGGTGATTTAGCCGAATTGACAGCCTGTGATGACACTAATCTACATTCTTAACAGGATCTGCGGTCACCTCTCCGACGCCCTGATATATCCGTTCCGAACAGTGTCGCCGTGGCCTGCGCTGTTAGCGTCCTCACTCGCGTTTGCCGCGTTTTCTCTCTTCGCGTTCAAGTACTTCTCAAACCAGGAGAAACTCCGTCGGGCGAAGAGCCGCCTCATCGCGCACATCCTTGAGATCCAGCTTTTCAAGGACGATCTCTGGAGCATCTTCGCAACGTTCGGCCGCATCCTCCTTGCGGTCTGCTCATATATGAAGGAGACGCTGAAACCTCTGTTGGTTCTGATTATTCCCATGCTCCTGTTTCTCATTCAAATGTCGGGATGGTTCGAACACGCCCCGCTTCACGCGGGCAGCGCCAGCCGCATTGAATTGAAACTGGAAGAAGGATGGCTGTCATCCGGAAACACACTGCATCTGCGCAGTTCAGACGGAATAGAAGTCGAGTCCACCCCATTTATATTCCCGGAAGACAACGAAATGATCTGGCGTTTCACGTCTGCCAAAGGAGCCCATGCCGAGTGGCTCGATATTCAGACCGGTGACGAAACGGCGCGCAAGAAGGTCGTTTTTGGCAGTCGTTTGACAAAGATATTCCCGACATCGGCTCAAAGAGCCTTTTGGAAATCCCTGATGAATCCGGACGAGGTTCTGCTTCCCGCAGAGATGCCTCTGGAGTCCGTTTCAATTGCGTATCCCGAGCGGACAATCACTCTTCTCGGAATGAAAATGCATTGGATTGTTGCCTTGTTCATTGTCTCTCTGCTATTTGGGTTAATCCTGAAGTATCCTATGCGAGTTGATTTCTAGTGAGGGCACAATGTTCGGACATAAGATCAAGATCGATGCGGCAACGTATGAGAAACTCACGACCGTAGCCGAAAAGACAGGCTATTCATCGACGGAAGAGTTCATTCTGCATACGCTGGAAAAGGCCGCTTCTGTCGCCGATGAGGCGGAATCAGAGGAGGAGGTCCGCAAGCGGCTCCAGGGACTGGGATATCTGGATTGAAACCTGAAACCCGAGTGTGAGAGTAGGCAACCATCAGCCATCAACCATCAACCATCAACCATTCTTCATGATTTACATCGTCTCAGGTTTACCGCGTTCCGGCACTTCCCTCATGATGCAGATGCTCGAGGCAGGAGGGATACCACCTTTAACAGACAGCATCCGAAGTGCCGATGAGGACAATCCTCAAGGCTACTATGAACTTGAGAAGGTTAAGCGGCTTCGGGATGACGATTCATGGCTTAACGAGGCAGAGGGCAAGGTAATGAAGGTCATTTCCATGCTGCTCTACGATCTGCCCAATGACCGGGAGTACAAGGTCGTATTCATGCAACGCAATATGGATGAGATTCTCGCCTCGCAGCAGCAGATGCTGAAGCGACGGGGAAATGAAACCGACGAGACTGACGACATGAAGATGCGGCTTCACTTCGAGAATCACCTATCTAAATTAAGGCAGTGGATTCAGCACGCACCGCACATCAACCTGCTTTACTGCGACTACAATCAACTGCTGGCCGATCCGGTTGAAATCTCTCAGACTATTTCCGCATTTCTGGGGGGGGACATTGATTCCGCGAAGATGGCGGATGCGGTCAATCCTGATCTATACCGGCAACGGAAGGGATGAAGCCGACTTTCTGCGGCGTCCGGTCAGTACAGCAACTTCTCCATATACTGCTGAACACCGCTCTCTGACTTCGGCAGGATGTCCCTGGCGCTCTGCATGAGACCCGGATCGAGGACAGATGCCTGTTTTGAGTGGAATGAAGCTCCCTCCAGGTCGCCCAGCTTGAAGAGCGCTTTGCCGAGGTAATAGTGAGCTGTCGAGTTATTGGCTGCGATCTGCAGCACGCGCTCCCATGCCCCGACCGCCTTGCTGACCTCGCCTTTGTAAGCCCACGCAATTCCAAGATCATTGCGCGCGTCTACGTTCCCGGGGCGTTCCTGCAGAACGCTCTCCCATTCGGCAACCGCCTTGTCCACCTCACCCCGGCGCAGAAACAACTCGCCTTTCAGCACTCGGTATTCTGTGTACTGAGGATTGATTTCAAGTCCTTCGTCAAGAACTGTCATTGCATCATCAAGTCGGCCCGCAGCCTCATGGCATGAAGCCAGACGGCTGTAAGCCGCCTCATAACGCGGTTCCAACTCAAGTATCTGATTCAGATAGTTCACGGCTTTGTCGATATCGCCGGCACGGAATGCCTTGTCACTTTCACCGAGATACTTCTGACAAAGATCCCCCGAATCTCCTTTGACGAGTTCCTTGATGAGGTTGTCGACGGGCGCGAAGTCATCGGTAAGGACCAACCCCTCGGACAGGGCATCCAACTCGTCCAGATCGGCCCTGGTCAGAAGCTTCCCGCTGTAGGAAGAATGTCGATGCTTTATCATCGCCGGAACAGCCGTCACATCGTGAGGCCTCTTCGAGCACACAAGCATGAACGTGCCTCGTGAATACAGGTCACGATCCAGAGAGACGACGGAGACGTAAGGAAAAGTCTCCCGCACGGTGTCATAGACAGCGCCAAGGAAGCGCCCGGACTTCAGAGAGTCGATTACATGAAAGAGATACAGGCCATCGTCGGAAAGAAGCCGGGCAAGCGACTCGTTGAACTCATGTGTGGTAAGATGAAATGGGATGGCCTTGTTGTTAATGGAGTCTCCCAGAATGTAGTCAAACAGGGGCAAATCCTCTCCTCGTGCCTTTGCCTGCAGTAGATCGTCCACCGCATTCCGCGCATCCATATTCCTAATGTCGATTCCCGTGTCCCCGTCCAGGCCGAATGCGGCGAAGGCGGCCTCGGTGACCTCCGGATCAATCTCCGCCACATATATGCGACTTCCCGGCCGCGTCAGTTCAATATACTGGGGCATCGTGTATCCGCCGCCCCCGATGACAAAGACCGATAGTGGTGTCTTCGGCCCGCTATGGTGTTCGATCAGTGACTCGAATATCCATGTGTAACCGGACAGAAGCTGGAGAGGATCCTTGATGTTCACCTTGCTGTGCCAGAGGCGGTCAAGGGCAAGGACGCGATAGTCGGGTTCCGCTCTCTTGGCCTTCACGACGACGCGCGAGTACTGGCTTTCCTTGTCAAACAAATCAATAAACTCTCGGCTCTCGATTTGGCGGTACTTCAGTATGCGACCGAACGCCTGTGCGGAATCACTGTGACCGAAGGTCCCCCAGAAGACCAGCAGGACGAGAAAGACCCCCAACCGCGGCAACAGCGCGCGGAGACTGTAGCAGAGGCCCATGACAACCAGTATTCCGGCGACGACCGTAATGATGGCGAATGTGCCCATGAGCGCGATCAGAAAGAACCCCGCGAGGAACGTACCCAGGATACTTCCCGCGGCTCCCCACGCATACACATTCCCGATGGTCCTTCCCGTGGATTTCGTATGTGTGATCGCCACTTTAGCCACGACCGGGCTGATCGTGCCAAGGGCGCAGGACGGCAGTATAAACGTGATGAACACATGCACGAATATGCGCACCGGCCAATCCTGTTTGAGCAGAAATATCCAGCTCCCTGCAGCACTGTTCAGCCACGGAATGAGAAGTGAGGCGGCCGCAGACAGAATGAAGAGGGTGGAAATAGTGCGATGGGGCTCGAACCGGTCAGCCAATCGCCCTCCGATGTAGTTGCCAATCGAAATGCCCGCAAGGACGATTCCGATGACCGATGTCCACGTATAAAGAGACTGCCCCAGAAACCGCGAAATGATCCTGCCCGCAACAATCTCGACAATCATGATGCAGGCGCTCGCAATAAATACGGTCACATTCGGAATGAACGCATCTCTCAATGTGTTATGAACTGAACGTTCGTTTTCGCTGTTCATAGACATCATTTAATCACAATTCCGGGCCGGAGTCATTTTCCTCTTCCAGTATCTCATCAAGATATCGATAAACCGCCGTCCCTGCGATTTGATGGGCCTTTTCGTTCGGATGCTGGTCGGACGGATGCACCCACAGATCCTGGGCGTGCTTCCCTGCAAATGAGGGAAGAAGATCCAGACATCTTATCCCCGCCTCCCGTGCAAGAGTCGCTACCGTATCATGCATCTGAGAGAAAGGATACTCCCCGTCAAGATGAAGAAGCAGGGGGTGGATCACCAGAACCGGCTCTACGTCCATAGCGTGACAGAGAGAAGCAAAGCGCTTCAATTGTGCCGCCAACCTGACGACCTGCGAGGAGCCCTTTGTGTAAGCCTCCTGGTATTCCTTGATCAGCCTGCGCGAATTGACCCGACTATCGATGGGTGCGATAAGGAGATCCGCAAGATAAAGCCTCTTCCGCAGTGAAACGGCCATATCATCGCCGCCAAGACGGCCTACCGTTCCCAGTCGGCTCCCAACGCCCACATCATTCAGCACGAACCAGATAACGCAGATGTCGGGACGAAATCTTGACACAACCTGACGGAACAGGGCCACTTCGTCACCAGTGTCGAACCCGGGTATTCCGAAGTTCAGTAATTCCACATCCCTGCCCGCCGCCGTGGACAATTCACCTGCTTTGCGATGAAAAAGATCCTCCTCACGCACACCCAGCCCCCAGCAGAATGAATCGCCCACAAAGGCCACGCGTGTCTGCGCCTTCTTGTCTATATCTATGTCTCCACCCCGGAATCCGGCATTGTTGATTCTGTAAGTAAGACGGTTGTCAGGCTCATCGAAGTAGCCGCGAGGATTCGAGGTCCAATACTCGTCAAAACTCGTGCCGGGCTTAAACAGGTATGGAACATGCGGGACAGGCTTCATGATCCGTTCCCCGCCGATCATGCTTCGAGAACCAAGGCGCGGCGAATAGCCGAACACCCGGAGACCCACTTCGCATACCGCAAGAGTAAGGAGGCACAGAAGAATCCGAGCCGCAAATCTTCTAAGCTTGGCAGGAGCCTTTTTGACAGAATCATTGGAAGACAGAATCATTTTTTGTTGAGGGTTTTGAATGTGAGGTCGCGCCGGCTTAGGTTTATCCATTGGATTCTTTTTAGCTCTGTATGTGCAAGAAACCGTCGCATATGAGTTTCGTAGGCGGCGATGCCATTCTTCACTGCAGAGAGATGCCATGCCGTCTCATCGTCGATCTCGCAGACCTTCTGTGAACCCGCGACTCGTCCTGCAACGTGGATTTGTATTGGGCGAGACACGATGTCCGATCCCCCCATGAAGTGCGTCAGAGCTTCTCTATAGAGACTTACATCCAAAAAGCAGCCCCAGGCATCGAGCAAGGCGCAGAAATCAGCCCGAAGATGAAGGCATTGATTGCTAGAGTCCTGCCAATCAGAATCATCGACAACAGCAACCTTTCGAGCTTCTTCGTCGAGAGTGGTTGAAACGAATCTGGACTCTACGGAAGCGGGTCGAAAATTGATCAGTTTTCCATGCTTAGAACCCGCGAGGAGAAGACAGTTGATCAACTGGTTCCGATGCCTTTCATTCAAAAATTCGACTGTCTTCAGTTCGTAGATCACTCCCCCCTCAACAAGCATATCGAGATAATAGGGCTTTGAGAAATCGCGATATTTCACGCTGAGAGGACTTTCCAGATCCACTTCAAGACCGCTTGCCCTACATCGATGAGCCAACTCGTTCTGATAGATCGATTCATCAAGAAATCGCCCCAATGCGTTATGAACATCAAACGCATGCCCCATCACGATCTTGTCTATCGCATGAAACTGCTCTTGTCCTATGCAAACCGATGACGATTGCTCAACAAACACGATTCAACCTCTCCAAAAATGATTCTGTCTTCCAATGATTCTGTCAAAAATATCAGCGAGTATATCCCAGCGATCTCAGCTGCTTCTCCACTTCCGGACTGATCGTCTTTCTTCCGCCGGCGTTGTCAGAGAGATCGTTCATCCAGCCCTCAAGCGCAATCATCAGCGGACGAACTGCGTCAGGCTGGCTCTTCATGGCTGCATCGAATACATTCTGCTTTTCCGGCGCCCCTGCCCGCAGATCATAGAGTGAGAAGGTTTCGCTCAGCGGGTCCAGAATCAGCTTCCAGTTCGCGCTCCGTGCACACTTGATCTTGTTCTGATTCTGCCATCGGGGATTTGCTTCGGCCTCTTCGGTCCATGGCTTTGACGCTTCACTGAAGACCACCAGGTCTTGTGCATCTTGAGACTTTCCCGCAACGTCTAAAAGAGAGACTCCTTCGTAGGATTCTGACAAGTCCATACCGGTCAGAATTGATATCGTGGGAGCAATATCAATTGTGCGGACCACACGTTCGTCCTGCCGTCCTTCCGGCCACAGAGACGAACACGAGAGGACGAGAGGAACGTGAATTCCTTCGTCGTAGACCGTTCTTCCATGATCAAACAGCTCCTCCTCGCGTTCGTCGAGATTCTCTCCGTGATCACCCACCAGCACGATCAGTGTGTTCTCCAGGAGGCCATGTTCTTCAAGTTCATTGACGAGCCGGCCTATTTCACTGTCCATGAAGGCTATTTCGCCGGCATACATGGACCGAACATCATCTGACAGTTGTCGGGTAAAAGTCTTGTTTCCGGCCCTCACGGCCTGGCGCAGTCTTGAAAGACTGGAGAACTCCCAGCGCGGAGCATTGAGATCCTTCGCTCTATCAAAGGGCGACGGAGGATCGTAGGGAGCGTGAGGATCGAAGTAGTGGACAAAGAGAAAGAACCGGTCTTTCGCATGCTGTTCGAGCCAGGGGAATACGCTCGCATTAACCGCATCAGCACGGCGCTGGACCGGGCCGCCGCTGATCGAAGAGTCGAACGACTCATCATACGTATCGAACCCCTGCGCGATCCCGTGCGTGGAATGCAGTGCATAGGAGGCGGCAAAACCGGCGGTCACGTATCCCCTGGCGCTGAATCGCTCTGCCATTAACTCCAGCGATTGCGGAACGGGAATCCCGTTCCGCGCGACCCCGTGGGTATGCGGATACATGCCGCTGAAGAGGCTGGTAAAAGACGCGAGCGTTGTCGGCACAACCGTGAAGCAGTTCCTGAAAAGTACTCCCCGCTTCGCAAGCGCGTTGATATTGGGAGCCAACGCATCATTCCCCACAACATGATCCGCCCGCGTAGTATCCATCCCAATGATAATCACATTCAGATCGCGCGCCCTTCCGGAATGCCCGGGGCTGTCGGAATGAGAGCAGGCACACAAGAGTATGCAGGAAAGAAGCAATTCTGGAACCTTGCGCGAGATGCTCATCCTCCATTCTCGTGTTCAGCCAACATGCGCCGGATATCGTCCAGATCCGGGCGTTTCTTCAGCGCCGCACGGAAATGATCCATGGCTTCTTCGATCTGCCCCGCCCTCATCAGCGCCTGCCCGAGATTGGCATGAACCAGAGCGTTGTCCGGGTCATCTATGAGCGCTTTGCTGAGATAACCCACTGCGTCGTCGTTTCGACCCAAAGCCAGGCTGATACTCCCAAGATTATTGTAGACCTCGGTAAAACCGGGATCTACGGCCAGGGCTTCCTGATACATCTTCATCGATTCGTCCAGCCGCCCTTGCCGCGCCAGGTTATTGCCAAGGTTGTTCAGCACTTTCTCCGGGCGGGGCGGGCCCAGTCCCACAGCGTGCCGCAGAAGGGCCTCTCCCTCCTGCAGTCTTCCCGCCTTGCCGAGCAGAGCCCCCAGGCTCGCGTACGGGGAAGGCATCTGCGGATTCACTTTGATCGCCTCCTGATAGTGCTGGATCGCGAGAGGATACGCCTTCACCCGCTCAAAGGCCGTTGCGCGGTCAAAATACCACTTCCCCAGATTGGGCTCGTATGACGCGAAGTTCCGGGACGCCAGAAAGTAGAGGGCAGAGGCCATTACAAACCAGAGGAACGCTTTGCCGATCTCACGCTCTTTCACAAAGTCAATCAGCCGGACTATCGCCAGAGAACTCAGCAACAACAGACCGGGAACAATCGGTATCCGATATTGTCCAGTTATGAAAAAGGGCAGGAACGACAAGCCGTAGACCACAATGAACAGAACGACGAGAACGAAGACCTCAAATGGCCTATCGCCTGGATCTCTACCATCCCCTCCTTTTCTGTGACTGTGCAGGAAAAGGATGCCCCCCAGAAGGGCGAGTGAAAGCGCGGCGGGAAAGGTGATAGGTATCGATCTCAGAAGAGTAGAGAATTGGCGGTCATAATGAATGGACCGGTTGTGGCCGGTTTCAAGTGGCCCTATGAGAAGTAGAGCCTTCTTTCCCAGAAGGCGAAAGAAACTGCCGGGATTTCCTCTGATGAATTCCCCGGCCTTGCCAGCAAAGTAGCGCGAGACTTCTGAGTACTCGAGTTTCCTGCCCTGCTCCTTCTCCAATGCATCAACAATATCGGCGTAAATGTCGCTCGTACCGAATGTTCCGACATCCATGATTCGGCCCACAAATAGACCGTCGGCTTTTTCGTTGTTCCCAATATAGAGATTGATACCCGCATTTGCGGATACCAGAACAGGATCTCCTGACACGCGGTAGTTCCTGATCGCGGTCGGACTGATACACACGGCAACGCCGATCAGTAGGCCGCACAGAGAAGTGATAGTTGTCGGGACCGCCCCCCGTCGGTGACCGAGCCAGATTACCCATAGCGCAGAGAACGGTCCGAAAAGCAGTATGTTGGGCCTCACCAGTGCGAAAAGTCCGAAAAGTGCGCCGGAAAACAGAGCCCTGCGAAACGAGAACTTCCTGACAAGTCCCGCGAGAGATTGCAGTAAGAGAAGCGTGAGAAGCACTAAGAGAGCCGGCTCCAGAAACTCCCCTTCAAAGTAGATGAAAGTCCAGTAGGTTCCAGTCAGCAACGCGAAGATCAGCCCTGTAAGCGAACCGTACCATTTGCGCGCAAAGAAGAAGGCGACTAAAACCGAAACGAGTCCCATCGCCATTTGTGCGATACGAGGTCCCGCGAGACCAGGACCGGCCAGACGATAGATAACAGAAAGGAAGTAGGGATATCCCGGAGGCCGGAAATAGGGATTAGCAGGAATGCGGGACACCTCCCCCAGGTCGCTACTCTCCCAATCGCCGGACGCGATAGCTCTCGCCCAGAGATCATGATATTTCGCGTCGACTTCGGGATGGTTGAATTCCGGATTGTGGAGAATCTCGCGATAGTAGAGAACTCTCAGACCTGCCGAAAGGAGCAGAATGAGAACCAGGGCAGCCAGCACCCACTTTTTGCCCTTTTCCCGCGGTTCTACAGTATTACCCATTGCCCAACCTTCATGACCTGAAGTCTACCTGTCTCATGTGCCCGTTTACAAATCACTTTACGCAGCTGTCAGGCAGACTTTATAGTAAACCGGTTCTGGAAGTACGGACTGTCAAGGAAACCAAAGCACGGAGATCCGCATTATGTCGAGAACTGTCATTCTTATCTGTGGTTTCGCCCTTCTTCTGTGCGTAAGCACACAACTTCTTGCCGAAGACACACCGGACGTAAAGAAGATCGCCCTCGTTAATGTTGGCGCAGTAGATGCCGGCACAGCCGAAAGTATCCGCGTCTTTATGGAAGACAACTTAACGGTACCGGTTCGCCTGCTGAATCTGAAAGCCAGCGAAGAGCAGGACCTCGTCAAGCTGGGCACCTCTTTGACCCAGAACATGACCTGGTTCGACGTATGCCTCGTCGCGCTGGTTTCACCTGCCGTGCCAACGCATGAGGGCTTAATTCTCGCCCCTGATTATCAGTGGGCCCTGATCGATGTCGGCGCGCTGAAAACTGACGATGCCGGTGATCAGGCTGTGGACATGCGCATAAAGCGGCAGACGCTCCGCTCAGTCGCTTTTCTCTTTGGGCTCCCTTTCAGTCCCGATCCCCGCTGTGTGTTCAGACGGGTTAACTCGGTGCAGCAATTGGATGAAATGGGCAGCAACTTCTCGCCACCGACTATGGAGAGCTTCTATACCGTAGCTGCGGAACGCGGCCTGAATGTCATCGCGCGCAAAACGCGCCGCTGGCAGAAACGTTTCGGAGCGGATGCGAAGAGCAAGGACGAAGCCGCGCCTGCCCCGGAGCAGGCTCCAGAAAAGAAGTAGTCCGTCTCAGCATCTTCTTCCATGTCGATCGGCGACCACTCGGGTTTCTTTTACCCGTTGACGGAGAGATCATTTGAAGAAAGTCGTATGGTTCGCACTTTGCGTCGCCGGGCTCATCTTCTCGGCTCTGCTGTTGGTAGTTCATCTCCATCACGCCTCAAGTGCAGGAACAAACGTTCTCCTGATCACGCTCGATACGACCCGCGCCGACCGCATCGGATGCTACGGCTACACAAATGCTGTTACACCTAATCTTGATGCACTCGCTTTCCGGGGGACGTCGTTTGAGAAAGCGTACACATGTGTACCGATAACTCTCCCCGCACATGCCACGATGCTTACGGGATTATACCCCCCGGAACACGGCCTGAGAGTCAATGGAAGAAAGCGCCTCGGAGATGACGTCCCACTTCTGCAGGACATTCTCAAAGACAACGGCTATGAGACGGCTGCGTTCATTGCCTGCTCGATCCTGAGTTCGTCCTACGGCCTTGAGCGGGGATTCGACGTTTACGATGAGAATGAAGAGGCTATGGAAGAGAAGGCGCAAGCCATCCTCTACGACGCCGGCGACGATCATCATGTGACGCGATATCGCTGGGGGGATGTGATGGCCGACGCCACTATTCGCTGGCTTGAGTCATGGTCCTCGGCAAAGGGTCGCCGAAAACCCTTCTTCTGCTGGACACATTTCTATGATCCGCACGAACCGAGGCACCTGCATGAAGAGACCGTCCGCACGGCGACCGGTGACAAATACGATGCTGAAGTTGCCTTTATGGATCACCAGATAGGGCGGATTCTGGATTTTCTTGCGGAGAATGATCTGACTGAAGACACACTGATCATCGCCGTCGGCGATCACGGTGAAGGTCTCGGAGAACATGGTGAAAGCACCCATGCTTTCATGCTGTATGATTCGACCCTTCATGTGCCGCTGATCCTCTCACAACCGGGCCGGCTTCCTGAATCCCGCCACGTTTCCAGCAACGTATCGACGGTCCAACTTTTCCCGACTATTCTTAAACACCTCGGTCTTGCCTTCGCCGCGGAGGACTATGAACCCGCGCTCAACATGTCCCCGGAAAATAAACCGGCAGCATCGCTGCCCATCTACTCCGAAACACAGCATCCGTACTGGTTCTATGGCTGGAGTCCTCTGCAATCACTTATCACGGAAGACTGGAAGTACATTAGAACGGCGAAGACTGAACTCTTCAGACGTGAGAACGATCCCGGGGAATTGAGCAATCTCGCAGAGGAGCATCCGGATGCAGTCGCCGCAATGGAACAGGAATTAGCGGAGATGGAAGCCGGGATGATGAAGTTCCATGCCGACGAGGTCACACTCAGTGATCAAGAGATACGGCAGCTCGAGAGTCTCGGCTACCTCAGCGGCGGCTCAACCGGAGGAAACGAAGTCGACCTTCCCGATGTCAAAGACATGATTCATACGACAGATGTCTACTGGCATATCATGACTCGCTTTCGCCGCGGAGACTTTGGTCCGGAGACACTAGGACTGTGCAGAAAGCTTGCTTCTCTCAGTCCCGGGACTGCCCGCTTTCAGACGTATCTCGGCATTGTTCTCAGCGCTCAAGGGTCATTGAACGAAGCTGTCGCCACGCTCCGCACTGCTGTCGAACTCGATCCCTCCGCCTATCTCGCTCATAACCAGCTTGGGATTCTGCTGATGCGGCGGCATAGGCCAAGAAAGGCCATTGAACACTTTCAACTGGGCTTGCGGGCGAATCCCGAAGACGCCCGCATGCGGTTCAACCTTCAGAAAGCGTACGTTGAATGGGGCGCCACACTGATCGCCAAAGGTAGTTGTGAAGAAGCCGTCGAGTCTCTGCGGTCCGCTTTGACGATTCGACCAAGAGATCCCGTCGCTCACTACAATCTGGGAGTAGCCCTGGCCGCTGTCGGGAAACGTGATAAGGCCCGCAGGCACTTTGAAGAAGCTTTGGCTATCAAACCTGATTACCAGGAGGCGAGAGCAGGTCTGGACAATTTGTAGGTTGATTCGCGCAGCCTTGTATCCCGCAGAAGCCTGCCTCATACTCAGCGCAATGAAAGCACTTGGAAGATTGATCATAAGCCTGCTTCTGGCGGCCTTCTTCCTCACTCCGGGATGCGCGAGAAAGCAGCCTCAGACCAACCTCATCATCATTACGCTCGACACGACAAGAGCAGATAGACTGGGGTGTTACGGATACGAGAAAGCTTTGACCCCGGCTCTCGACAGTCTGGCGCAGAACGGAGTTCTCTTTGAGCAGGCCTACACCTCTGTGCCGCTTACCCTGCCCTCTCATGCCACAATGTTCACGGGCCTTTACCCGCCTGAACACGGCCTGAGAACGAACGGGAAGAGAAGTCTGCATTCTGACATCCCCACTCTCGCCGAAATCCTTACGGCGCGAGGTTACCGCAGTTCAGCATTTGTCGCCTCCAGTGTGCTGTCCTCTCTGTACGGTCTGCAGCGAGGGTTCGAGTACTACGACGATATCTCCGAATTGGAATCTGAGGAAGGGTCGTTCCACGCTCACGCATTGACGGAGGATCCTCAGTTCAACCCGTACCGCATGGGCAATGAAGTCGTTTCTTCCGCGCTTGAATGGCTGGAAGAACATGTCGGGAGCGGCGACGACGGACCCTTCTTCTGTTGGATCCATCTCTACGACACTCATCTCCCCGGTCATTGGCACAAGGATCTCTTTGGAGACAGGTTTGGTCATCAGTATGACGCGGAACTGGCTTTTGTGGACAGGCAGATTGGACGTCTGCTTGAGTTTCTGCACGCCAATGATCTGACCGATCACACGCTGATCGTGGCAGTGGGAGACCATGGAGAAGGCCTGAGTGACAATGGTGAGGAATCGCATGGATTCTTCCTGTATTCAACTCTTCACGTCCCCATGATTTTCTCCTGGCCGACGGGAGTCGACTCGGGGTCGCGCATCGATTCGCAAATCAACATCGCCGACTTGCTGCCTTCCGTGCTGGAGACTCTCGATATAGATCCTCGCGTCTATGCCCGCGGGGACCCGCGCAATTCCGACATGAAGAACATGCTTGCCAGGAGTTTCGCATCTGCACTGCATGGCGGCTCCGGGATTGAGTCCAGGTCGTTCTATGCGGAAACTGATCTTCCTTTTGTCAACTTCCGCTGGGCGCCGTTGCGGGGTTACGTAACGCCGGAGTGGAAGTACATTCGCGCTCCCCGCCCGGAACTCTACGACAGGCAGAAAGATCCTGCGGACCTCAACAATCTTGCAGCAAGAATGCCTGAGAAGTCGGCCGAATTTGACGGCATCCTGCTCGAGGTCGAGCAGAGTTTCCATCAGCATGAGGCGATCTCCGTCGAACTCAGCGACGACGACAAACGGCGACTTGAAAGCCTGGGCTACATGGCCGGCGGAAGTGGAGATTACGGCGATGCTGATTATCAGGGCCTGCCGGATGTGAAAGATATGAAAGAATTGATCGATCTGCAGGCGTCCGTCAGAACCCGGATACAGCACGGCCAGATCGATACCACTACGGAGAAGATGTGCGAGAAAGTAGTGTCTTTGAGTCCAAGTACTTCGGTTTTCCACAGCTGGCTCGGGATTATCAAAGGCCGATTGAACAAGCCTGAGGAGGCTATGACTAGTTTCGAGGAAGCCCTGAGGTTGGCGCCGGACGGCATTACGATTCACAACAATCTAGGTATCGTGCTGACCGAGGCGGGCAGGAGTAGAGAAGCCATCAAACATTTTGAGGAAGCACTGGCAATCAAGCCTTCAGACGAACGTGTTCGGCATAACCTTGCCCGCGCATATGGTGAGTTCGGCTTCGAGCTCGGGCAGTCCGGCCAGTTCACAGGAGCGGTCGACATACTGGAGAAGTCGATTGCCCTCAAGCCCGAAGATCCTGTAGTACATCACAACCTTGCACTGGCGCACTTCAGCGCCGGAGAACCGGACAAGGCAATCAATGAGTTCCGGGAAGCGATTCGGCTGGATCCCGACTATGACCTCGCCAAGCGCAATCTAAGTATCGTTTTGGACGCCCTGCGACGCGAACAACCATCGGAGAAGTAGCCGCAGGCGCCTCTTCCCCTGACCGTATCGCCACACCCGCAACGCGGCAGCCCCCGTCAGCATCTGCAGGAGCGACGACGCCTCCGGGAGATGGGTGTAGACAGGAGATCCGATAACGAAGTCCTCCAGATCGACGCTGTCGAGCGCCAGCGTACTGACGAAAACATCGCTAATCCCCAAATACCCGTTCACCGGACACGAGCTGTCAACGTTTCCGGTCCAGTGTGCGGACGGACCGGAGAAAAAGCGGACCAGGAATTGGGACCCGGGTCCATATTCTGTATTAACGAACTGACCGTAAAATCGGCCGTCGTCTGCGTCCCCACTCATAGATGCCCCGCGACCAACCCATGACACGTCGACAATAATGTCGTTTCCAACCGTCCCATCTCCGCCAGTAGACGTAAAGCCATTGTAGCCATCGGTGTCCACAAGGATGAGCTGGACAAACCCTCCGTACAGCCATCCGTCGATCGGCGACCGGTCTCCCTCTACCAGATCGCCCGGACTCACGAACAGGTACTGACCGGAAGTGCCCCATCCAATGCTTGGCGCGGCGAAAGACATCGAACTTGCGGCTAAGGCAAGGCAGATACTCAGCACACTACGGAGACAGACAAATCCCGGACAAGGGGACAGCATACACATCCTCTCCTTCCCTTTTCTCATAGAAACAAAAAAGGACCCAACCACTTGGTTGGGCCCTTGATGCTGAATTCTACATAGAGACTACTTCCGGCGGTACCGGCGGAAGAAGATCGTGCCCAGACCAATGAGAGCCAAGGCGATCGCACTGGGCTCTGGAACCTGCTGATCTGCAGTATCAGGCGCTAGAATAGCGAAGTCTTCTGTATCGCTCGAATCCACTGCCAGCGTGCTGCTGAACACTCCGCTGACGCCGAAGTATCCCGTTGCGGGGACTTGGCTGGTCGGTCCGCCAGTCCAATTCGCAGAGGGCTGCTCAAAGAAACGAATTACAAAATCAGAGCCCGGTCCATACGTCGCATTGAGATAGTCAGCAATGAATGTCCCATCACCGTTCATCGCTTTGCCTACTCCCATCCAACTGACATCGACGATGACATCGTTGCCGGCCGAGCCATCTCCGCCCTGTGAAAATCCGTTGTATCCATCGGCATCGACAAAGATCAACTGGACGAAACCGCCGGTAAGATAGCCGTCAGCCGGATCGTTGAAATCCCCGACTATCAGGGTTATGCCATCGTTCTGATACAACTGCGCACCATTGGTACCCCAACCGATTGTGGGAGCACCATAGGCGCCCAGCGAAACGAGAACTGCGAGTGTTGCGATAATCAGAATCTTCCTCATCGGAGTCTCCTTACAAGGTTATCAGTTACAGTAATGCCCTATTAATACCAACCCAAAGTCTAGATGCAATGTTAATTTGGCCAAGTGTACGGCTTGCCTTGACTCCAGACTACGTCAGCAGACTGCCGGTTTCTGTACCAGGCACCTTCGCCAATTCGCAGTACATTTGTCGCGATCAGACCTGTACCCGTGTCAATCCACGCGCCATCCCAGACAGGATCTGTCGTCGACTCATAGAGAAACAGACGAATGTATCCGCCCAGACCGCCGTTCTTGGTGACATCCCAGATCAGAATATTGTCGCCGGAGAAGGCCGACAGACCCTTGTTGCCGTTTGACCAATCCTCGGAATTGACGTCCATGTCAGCCGAGAAGCCCGAGCCGAACAGGTTGAAACCTTCCTTAAAGGCGACCGTGTTCGTGCCTTTCGAGGGCACTTCACCCATCACATAAACGACGGCACCGGTACCGCGATGGCGGACCCAGAAGCCCTGACCGGTTGCGACACGATTCGTAGCGAGAAGACCAGTCGCAGTATCTACCCAGGAACCGTCCCAGACCGGATCTGTCGTCGACTCATAAAGAAAGAGACGGATGTAACCACCAGCGCCACCGTTCTTGTTCGGATCCCACATCAGAAGATTGTCTCCACTGAACGCAGAGACACCCGATTTCAAAACATCTGTGTCCACGATCTCTTGAACATCCAGATTCTCGGGTCCACCCACTTCAGTCCAGTTGAAGGCGTAGAGGTTGAAGTTGGAAGCAACGTTCAGCCGGACGTAGCCGACGGCGTTGCGGCTTAGGACGTTTGACTGCGCGAACGAAACCGTTGCAGCCATGGCGAGAACCAATGTTACTGTAAGTAGACGCTTCATTTCATACCTCCCAATCTTGCTACTGATAATGTCTCCGATTTGCTCTATTTTGTCCAGTCAAATTCTGCTTGTCAATCATGCTGCCGTTCATCCTGCAATTAACGGCTTGAACAACTTCATGTCATTGAAATGATGTTTCAATTCGATAGTTATAATTACACTCAGGTGGAATGTTGTGTCAAATGGCAATTCGGCGTTCAGACCGTTTATTAAAACCTTTTAGCAACACGCCAATCGTTCAATGAACCGTACGTATTCAGAGCAGGTTTCATTCCGAAGTGAAGGGGTATCCCCGACTTCGTTATTTTCCCAAGGAAAAGAGCGCTTTTTCAACACACTTTTAAAACGCCTGAGTAGACAAACGCGCGCCCTTTTTTCTCTTTTGAGAAGATGTCTTGAGTTCTCCTTGTGGGTTGCAGCCTTTGCCCTGCGGGCGAAGCTCTTGACGCGGCTCGCATGAAGTTCGCCCTCCAGAAACCAGTCCACATTCATGCTGGAGAGCGAAGCCTGTTGAGCCGAAGCAACCGGCATGCAACGGCTTGCCGCTTGAGGTGCTTGGCTATTGCTGTTATAGAGGCGACATGAATGAGAGTATTCCCGTCATCCTTCTGATCTTCGCATCTTATCTCCTCGGCTCCATTCCGAACGGGCTTATCATTGCGCGTCTGAAAGGCATCGACATACGGAAAGCAGGCAGTGGGAATATCGGCGCAACCAACGTGTTCCGCTCGGTGGGCAAGCCTTTTGGAATCGCAACGTTCATCGGCGACATGCTCAAAGGCCTGATTCCAGCCGCCTTGTTTCCACTTGCAGTTTCAGGACATGATCTGCCTCTTACCCCCCAACACCTCGGTCTGGCTTTCGGATGCTGTGCCATCGTCGGACACAACTGGCCCGTGTTCTTGAAATTCAGGGGCGGCAAAGGGGTCGCGACGAGCGCAGGAGTATTGCTCGGCGTTGCTCCCCTTGCGGTGG
The DNA here is from genome assembly GCA_018814445.1 of Verrucomicrobiota bacterium. GTDB lineage: Bacteria > Verrucomicrobiota > Kiritimatiellia > JAHIZV01 > JAHIZV01 > JAHIZV01. Next base: position 23,196 of record JAHIZV010000133.1, read on the forward strand.
CGGTCGGTCTCGCTGTGTGGTTACTCCTCTTCTTCGTCACGCGCTACGTATCCGTCGGCTCAATGGGCGCCGCTATCGCTATATGTGCTTCGGGATGGATCCCGCAGATTAACAGTGACCGCATCGTCAGTATTGTGCTGACCATGCTGGGCGCGGTTATAGTCTGGAGACACAGAAGCAATATTCAGCGTCTGGCTTCGGGTACTGAGAATCGATTTGTTTCGAAGAGGAACAGCTAATGAGCAACAGAAGAATCACGGTCATTGGAGACGGAGGCTGGGGTACGGCGCTTGCAATCGTACTCAACAGTAACGGACACCGCGTGAGAGTATGGGGACCGTTCGCGGACTACATCGCAGAGGTGAATGCTTCGCGAGAGAACCGGAAATTCCTGCCCGGGATTGATGTCCCTCCCGATATCGAATTCACGGCGGATCGCGAACAGGCGACGGACAAGGCAGACGCTTTCGTCCTGGCTGTTCCGACGAAGTTCTACGGGGACGTCATGAATTCCTTCAAAGGCCTCGTCACGGAAGATCAACTGGTCGTCAGTGTTGCCAAGGGTCTTCATCGCGAAACGCACAAGCGGATGAGCGAGTTGGCGGAGGGCATTCTTGAATGCGGCCCCGTCGCCGCGCTCTCCGGTCCGAGTCACGCGGAGGAAGTGGCCCGGGGTGTGCCTACAGCCGTAGTCATCGCGTGCAAGGATCACGGGAAGGCAGAAGTACTTCAACAGTTGTTCTCGAATGAACGTTTTCGCGCCTACACTTCCGACGACGTTATCGGCGTCGAATTAGGGGGTGCGCTGAAGAACGTTATTGCGATCGCAGCGGGAGCGAGCGACGGCATAGGATTCGGAGACAACACAAAAGCGGCGCTCATCACTCGGGGTCTGGCTGAAATCATGCGGCTTGGAGCGGCGATGGGCGCGCATCCAGCCACGTTCAGCGGCCTGAGCGGGATGGGCGACCTGATCGTCACGTGCGCCAGCAGACTCAGCCGCAATCGCTCCGTCGGCGAGCGACTCGGCAAGGGGGAATCGATCGACAGAATCCTGGCCAGCATGGAACAGGTCGCGGAAGGTGTCTGGAACTGTACAAATGCCCGCGATCTTGCTCGGGAAATTGGCGTGGAGGTCCCTATTACAGAACAAGTGTATGCGGTAATCAACGAGGGTGCTGATCCGCGGGCAGCCGTTCAATCGTTGATGACACGGGTTCTCAAACACGAGCGCGAGTGAAGTCCAAAGTCTGAAGCCAAGACCGTGAAGCAGGAATTGAATCATTTGGGCATCGTGCTTGCCGGCGGGGCGTCGTCCCGCATGGGTTGCCCTAAAGCGCTTCTGGAAACACCCAACGGAGCGTCACTCGCCGAATATCAGGCGTCGCTCCTTGCCACCTCGGGCTGCCAAAGCGTTGTCATTGTTGCCGGCAAAGACCATGCGGACATTGCCGCGAACATCTCCATCGCTCCCGTCATAGAAAATGGAAACTGGATGCGCGGGCGCCTGACGTCCGTCCAGTGCGGAATTCGATCAGACGAATCCGCGAAAGGGTTTCTGATTCTGCCTGTCGATGTCGTCGGCATCAAAGTCTCGACGCTCACCACGCTTCTGGCGACAGCCGAGAATACGGGAGCATCCGCACTTCGCCCTCTTCACACAGGCAGAGAAGGAAATGTGCTCTGGCTGAGCTCGCAAACAGCCCGGGAACTCCTGCTGGTAGAAGCTCATGACGACAACCCGCGCCTTGACGAATGGATCCGGCCGCACGCCATAACGATCGAGATGAACGATCCCGCCCTGCTGAGCAATGTCAATACGCCGGAGGAGTGGGAGCGGGTTAAGAAAGAATGGGTGAATGGGTGAACGGGTGCAGCTTGATGCCGACGACGTGCTTCGGGGAATGATTCTTGCGACTTTTCCCCGCGAAGTGGAACTTCGCGCCGGACTCCGCTATCATTGAATCTCGGCGAGACGCTCGACGAAGCCGCGGACGATCCGGCCTGATACCCATTTCCGGTACTCTGCGGTCGATCTAATATCGTCGATCGGGGATACCTCGTCCGATGCGCGGCTTTGCACTTCTTCCAGCATCGACGGACTGATCTTCTGACCTGTGATCCATGCTTCGAGTTTCGGGAGTCGAACTGCCGTCGGAGCTACACTGCCGAGGGCGACGGCAAAGAATGTGATCTTTCCGTTTTCGACGTGCCCCCGATAACTGCCCATGACTTTGGATATAGCCTGTGCGTTTCGAGGGCCAAGTTTCCTGAATCCCTCGCGACAGCCTTCACGCCTCGGCTGAAGGATGAAGCTGACGATCAATTCGTCAGGCCGCAGATCGATCTTGCGATATCCCTGCAGGAAGTCTCTGAACGGAATCCTCCGCTGCCCCTGCACGCTTTCAACGACAACTGTCGCATCTGCGACGAGCAGTGACGGCGCAGTATCCCCGGCTGGACTTGCGTTAGCCACGTTGCCGCCCAGGGTTCCCTGGGCCTGCATCTGGTAGCCGCCGACTGTGGCACACGCTTCAGCCAGACAAGGCACCAACTCGCGTATCACATCCGAGTTGCGCAGTTCAGCATGAGTCACACCCGCGCCAACGACGACGCCTGAATCCGATCGAGTGATGCCCTTGAGTTCAGGAAGATTCTTCACATTGACCACGCGGGCGGGCATTTCCAGAACTCCGGATTCCCACTGTACGATTAAGTCCGTCCCGCCCGCTATCGGACGGCCTCGTGTCGTTTCGTCGGACATCAGTTCAAGCGCCTCCCGCAGGCTCCCTGGAAATGCGCATGCTATATTCTCTAGACTCATCGATGTCGTATTAGAGTTCGGTGTTTGATGTTCGATATTCCTGTCGGCCAACGTTCTGCGGCCAATTGAATTGCCTCGACTATCTTCTCATAGCCTGTGCATCGACACAAATTGCCGGCGTGCGACTTTCTAATGAGCGCCTCATCCGGATCACTGACGGAATTCAGAAGTGCGTAGGAGGAAATCAACATTCCCGGGATGCAGATACCGCACTGGGCTGCGCCTTTTTCCATATAGGCTTCCTGCAGAATACGCCCCCCTTCCGTCTTCTCCAATCCCTCGACAGTCATGATCTCGGAACCGTCGAGAATCTGTCCCGCGCCGATCAGACAGGAGCAGACGGGCTGACCATCAAGAAGGATCGTGCAGGCGCCGCACTCGCCCTCGCCACAGCCCTCTTTCGTGCCCTTGATTCCAAAATCTTCGCGCAAGACATCGAGGAGACGTCGCAGGGGAAGGACTTCGACGACCTTCTTCTCACCGTTAACCGTCCAGGTTCTTGTGACTTTCGTACTCATAGTACTCAGGACGCCTCTGTTCCGCGGATGCTCCCGCTCTCTTTCAATGCTTCGAAAAGCTTCTCGGGGGTGATCGGAATATCCGTGATACGGACACCCGCCGCGCGCTTGATGGCGTTCGCGATAGCCGGTGCGAGACCATCCATAGGTATTTCGCCCAGCCCTTTCGCGCCTGGCCAGGCGTGGTCATACGGATACTCAACAAAGCACAGGTCGAACTCCGGCGTGTCAAGCATCGTAGGGATCACGTACGTCTGCATGCGGTTGGCGTCAGGAATCCCGTCCTGAATCTGAATCTTCTCCATGATAGCGTATCCCAGACACTGCACCAGCCCGCCCTCAAGCTGCCCCTTCGCGAGCAGTGGATTCAGGACCCGTCCAATGTCGTAGCAGGCGGTCACTTTGGTCACGTGAATTTCCAGCGTCAGCACATCGATCTCAACTTCGGCGATGTTGCAGCCCCACGAATAGGATGGATAGGCATCCCCCTCGAAAGTCTCCTGATTCCATTTGATCGTCGGAGGAAGATCGAACTGGTTGTAGACACGCAGCGGGCCATTCTGCTTCAAGTACAGCGATGCGACTTCCTCGAACGCGCGAGAGTTACCGGCGGAAGACGACTCGAAGCGTCCGTCACTCAACTTGACTGTCTGCCCGTCGAAGAGAGCTTCTGACGCGAACTTCTCAAGTTGAGCTTTCATCTTCTCGCCGGCGCCATAAACCGTGGCGCCAACGACCATGGCTGTGCGCGAAGCCACGGTCGGCCCGCTGTCGGGAACGACTTGCGTGTCGGGATAAGGATATCGGACCCGGTCGATGCTGATCGACAAACCTTCCGCCGCGGTTTGCGGAAGGATCGTCATGGTCCCCTGCCCCATTTCCGTCGAGCTGGCTCTGACGTTGATCCCGGGGGCGCCGTCTTCGAAATAGTCCAGATCCAACGCCACCTTGGCTTTGATTCTCGCCTCGCCGTCGCCAGTAAAACCTGCGCCGTGCGCGAAGAAGGAAAGGCCGATGCCGTACCACCTGTCCTGTGAAGGATCGCCGGCACTGCAGCGGGTGAGCTTCTCCGCAAAGCCCGCTTTGTCGAGAGCGGTTTCCAGGACGGCGGGCGAACCCACGCTTTCCTTGAGTACCTGCCCCGTCGGCGTAACGCCGCCTTTCCGCAGACAGTTCTTCAATCTGAAATCATGCGGTGTCATCCCGCACCGTTCGGCCAGCACATCGACATGTGACTCCAGCGCCCAGAGCGACTGTGGCGCTCCGAATCCGCGGAAGGCGCCGTTCGGAAACGTATTTGTTCTGAAGACGCGCCCGTTGATCGTCACGTTTTCGCACTCATATCCCATCGCGGCATGCAGGATGCCGCGGAAGAGCACGACGGGACTCAGCGTGGTGTACGCGCCTCCATCGAGCAGGAAGTCGATCTTCATGGCCGCGATGGTTCCGTCTCTGTTCAACCCCGTAACGTGGCGCGTCCATGCGGGATGGCGCTTTGTGGAATAGAGAATGTCCTGGTGCCTGTCGTAGATGATCTTAACCGGATGCCCGCACTTCATGGCCAGCAAAGCGCAGTATCCACCCAGAAGCGTCGGAAAATCTTCCTTCCCTCCGAAAGCTCCGCCGACTGCTGTCTGTTTGACACGGATCTTCTCCGGCGGGAGATCAAGCGTAACGCACAGTTCGGGATTGATGTAATACGGACACTGCATGCTTCCGAGAATGAAGATGCTCCCGTCTTTCTCAGGAATCGCGATCATGCCCTGCGGCTCTATATACATTTGCTCCTGATGGCCGCACCAGTATTCTCCTTCAACAACCATGTCCGCGGACGCAAGAGCGTCAGTGACATTTCCTTTCCTGATATCCTGTTTCCACTGGAGATGCAGCGACGCCGGATCCTTCTCGAACCGGGCAACCACATCCTGCATCGTCAGCGTCGCAGGATGCTCTTCGACGTCGACCTTCACATGTGCAAGGGACTTCTTCGCAAGGGCTTTGGTCCGCGCGGCTATCAGGGCCACAGGCTCTCCCCGATATTGAATCTCGTCGTGCGCCAGGAACGGCATGTCCTGCCCCATCATGTCGACGATGTTCTTACCGGGAATATCTTCCGAAGTGACCACGGCGACGAGATTCCAGTCGAAGGATGAGTCGAAAGTCAGCCCGAGAAGCCGGCCATGCGCGACGGGCGATCGTACGATGGCGCCGTGCCAGCAATCGGGAATGTCCACGTCATCCGCATATTCGGTGAGGCCGCGCACCTTGCCCCCGGCGTCCAGACGAGGGATGCTCTTCCCCACAACTCGAAAATCTTCTTTCTCAACAACAGCCATAGATTGCGTCCGCCGTATTGGAACTTGATACATTGGCGAGGGCTTGAAGTCAACGAAATGCGCTGCGCGGCGACTCTCCAAGATGCACGATCACAGAGCGTTGTGGACCGCAGGTAATGAGCTTGTTTAAGCTCCGCGTGCATGGCACCGTAGACGAGTGAAAAGATCTACCCTCGGTATCCCGGTTATTGTTCTCGCCCTCATCTGCGCAGGCGGCTGCGCCACGACAGAGCAGGCCTCTACTCCACTTTCGAACGGACAGATGAAGGCCTTCTTCAAACAAGCGCAGGACCCGCGCCGATTCTGGATCACAGTCTACGATTCGGAGAACGGGCCTGTGTTCTCGGGGTCACACCGCCTTCACCCCAACCAGAACATAGAGTTGAAGTTTCTCACGGGCCCGGACTCTCCGCTTCCCATGTTCAAAGTGCAGGGCCGGGGACCCCGGGAATTCACCGCTCTGATTGACACCTCTTCGAAAGAATGCTGGACGGCCTTCGAGACCTTTCCGCTTCTCGGCCTCACTCCGCTGGGACCTCCTGCGTACGAATCGTTTCCGGATCATGTGAGCGACACTATCCGCGGATTCCTGTCTGTGTTATCCACTCTCAAGATGGGTCATCTTCATATCGAAACCGTATTGGTACATGTCCGGGCTGCCAACGGTGGACTTGGCGCGATAGGCCGGCAGACCGATCCCGCGCCCGACCTCGTTCTCGGCTATCCCCTTCTGCAGTCGCTTCGTTTCTTCCAATTGGACTATCCCGCGGGTGTATTCAGGGCCTCCTCGACTTTACCCTATACGCCCAGTGACGCGGACCTCGTGGCGACGGCTCCGCTTGAGGAAATGAACGGCCTGTTGGTCACCGAAGGAATGGTAGACGGCATCAGCGGCCCCATACTCCTTGACTCGGCCGGTGACTTCGCCCTCGTACTGCCGGGCGGCACAGGTTCCATGGCGAAACACGTAGGTCTGGGAGACCTGGTTCTGCGCAATGTGGAAGTCCAGTCCGGCGAAGGTCTGGAACTCGGTGATATTCCCCTGCCCCGCGTCGGGCGACAACTCCTCGGTCGCTTCAAAGTGACCGTCGACAATTTCCAGAAGATCATCTACTTCGAACGCCCCGATAAGTGATGCCAATCAAATTGCTGCCGCAGAGAGCGCTATTCATCTGTCTTTCCCTGTCTCTTGTTTCATGCACGACAGTTCAGCGCGGGCCCATCCCACTGTCCGGGAAGCAGATTGAGAAGCTTACCTCGCGGATGAAAGCTCCTGCCGAACTCGGCCTGCAGATCTCGCCGGGACCCACCTTCCGCAGCAGCGCCGCAAGAACCGCGGGAGAAGCCCGTGTCGAGAAGATCGATATGCTTACGCCCGGACAAGGCGGAGCGTCACTGCGGAAAGGGATGTATCATGTCAACGGCGCTCTCGTCCGCATCCGCATCAATGGGAGGATCCATCGATGGCAATGAAGAGGTTCCTCTTGTCATCGATACGGGCGGATTCTTCGGGATGTGGATACCTCGCAGCCTGGCTTCATCGATGGTCATGCGGGAACTCGAAGACACGCAACCGGTCGGGATGGGCGCGGGTCCCGGCGGACAAACCGTCTACCGCGCTGGAATCCACGAACTGACCGTCGGCGATTATACCATCGGGGATGTGCTGACTGCGATTTCCATGCTGAACTACGGCGACAAAGATCCGGGGTTCGGTCTTATAGGGAACCACTTGCTCAGACGATACGACGTCACTCTCGACGTCAAACGCGGATTTCTGCACTTGGAAACGCCGTAAGATCAACGCCCGATATCCGTCACCAGGTGTGAACGTGTTTCATTTAGGCTCACGATCGTGACGCTAAATGAAACGTGAAGACGTGCTAGATGATTTTCTCGAGGGCGATCGACCTTCCCTCGAGCAGATAGGCATCTTCCATGGTGGCTTTTGAGAGGATGACGACATCCGCTTCCCTGTCGTGCGGCGCAACGACTTTGACGTGGTCCGAACGAAGTCCGCCGAGATACCATCTCGCGTCGGACAAGTAGATAATGTCACCCACCTCCGCGAGCATCAGCTCCATGATCATCGGCGATACCGCGATTCTGCGTTCTTCAAAGCTGTCATCAATTTCAAAGCGCAGGTTGCGGACCTTGTGACCGACGGAATGATTCGGCTCGCCGCCCTTGTACAGCCTCATACCTTCGTCCAGCGTATCGATCGTGAGCCCCGCAATGTCCTTTTTCGGCGTCGGCGAAGTCATGAACGTCACGATGATTCCGATGATTGCCGTCAATACCATGCCGAACAGGGCACGCATGTAGATGTAGATCCCGTTCTGCGGGCCATTTACAAACCATGCAAGCGGCTCGATCACGTTCGGGAACACGTTCGTCAGCAGAGTAAATACACTTCCCACGATCATCGACACGCAGGCCGCGGCCGCGGTGAATCTGCGCCAGAACGCCCCAAGAAATATCGTCGTCACAATCGAAGGAATGATGGTCATGATGCCCTTGTAGTGAATGGACATCAGACTTCCTTTTTGCTGCGCGAACCAGATGACCAGGAGCACGCCGATAACAGTTGAAATAATCGACGCCCAGCGGGCGGCCTTGAGGTAGTGCTTGTCGTCAGCCTCGGGTTTGATGAGCGGTTTATAGATGTCGTAGATCCCGATGGCGGCACACGCGTTGATCAGCGTGTCGATCGTGGACATCAACGCAGCGGTCAGAGCCGCGACGACGAAACCGAAAAGAATCGAGTTCTGATGAAGCGTTTCCCAGCAGATTATGATGAACGTGTGAAACGTGTTCTCAATATGAATAGGGTTCAGACCCTCAAGTGAACCACCCATGGCCGCCTGCTTCACGACCAGCGCCTTGCCGATCCAGCCGACCGCTCCCACGACTACGGCTGACAGCGGCAGAGTCACCACGACGTTGAAGAGGGCGGCCTTTCTTCCTTCGTGCACGCTCTTGATGGCAAGGTAGCGCATGATGAAGCCCTGGTTCATGAACGTGAAGGCAATGCTTCCAGCAAGTGCTTCACCCCAGAACAACCCGGCGGTATTGAACTTCGGATTCTCCGTCAGATGCACGAACGGCAAGCGGTGCGATACCGGGAGCCAACTCCACCATTCATTGAGGCCGCCGAGAGCGTAGATGCCGGCAAAGATCGCAATGCCGCCCGCGACATAGAGCATAATACCCTGGAAAAGATCGGTGAAAATGACGGCAGTCTGCCCGCCGAATGTGACGTAAGCCCCCAGGAACAGCGCGACAACGGGGACGGATACGAGGATGGGAATCCTGAACATGCCCTGGAGCGCGACACCTATCGTGAACAGATTGTAGCCGATGTAGAAGAACATGTAGGAGAGGATGATCACCACGGCAATGTACCTGGCCAGTCGGTTGAACCTGCGTTCGAAATACTCGGGAATCGATTTCACCCGCGCGAAGTAAATGATCGGCAGCCAGCCGAACATGAAGAACGGGACAATGAACCAGTCGTTCGTATACGTCATCGTACTGCTCATGCCCGTATTGAAGCCCTGCTCCGAGTACTTCAGATAGCTGTAGGATCCGATGCCCGTCGCGACCATGCTCGCCGCGGCCAACCACCATGAAAAGCGCTGTCCGCTGAAGAAGAAATCATTGATGTCCCGGCTGAATCGGGAGAAGTACGTGCCGAATGCCGTTATGGCAAAGAAGTATCCTATCACGATAATCCCGATGACGATCGAGGCGGACGTCGGAAGATCTATGCCGAAGCCGAGTTCCAAATCATATTCCTCCGAGATAGGGCACACTCAGCGCCAGCATGATCCAAGCGGCATGCATCACCGCGAAAAAAACATAGCCTGCCAGCAGAATGATGAACCACTGACAGTCTCTTTCCCGCTCACAGTCACAGGCCCCCGTTTTCAGAATCAGCCAGATTCCGATAATGAAAATCATCAGCCCGAAACCATACTGGTAGAAGTAGCTGGTCCACGGATTTCCGGCGCCAAGCTTGAAAACAAGAAAACGGGGAAACGCGAATACGACCACCAGGATGAGAGGGATCACTACAAGCGGATGAATGCCGTTTCCCTGATTCGTATGATTGTTGTTTCCCATGTCGCTCTCTTTCACAGAAGAGAACCTTACTATCTTGCCTGTTGCACCTTTAGTCAAGTTGATGACCCCGCCGAAGCGCACCCGATGACAGGCCTCTCTGCGTCTGACATTGACGCCAACCGGAGGTAACAGTAGGCTCTAAACGAAGGGGATGTACGCTTAAGCGTGCAGGGGTGGGCATGTTAAAACCTGGTATGGAGGAGAGACATGAAGAAGTTAGCATTGTGTGCGGCAGTCCTGATCGCAGTTTCCCAAACCGCTGGCGCAGGGGGCCTGGGCCTCTATGGCGCATACATAAACAGCGACGATATCGATGCCGCGGGATACGGCTACGGAGCCAAATTCGTCGGCGATCTCGGCGAGGGTGTGGCTCTCGAATTGAGGGGAACCTTTTTCGAGAAGCTGGAGAACAACGACACCGGCGTCGACATCGAGCTTGAAATCATCCCCGCCGAAGCCGGCATTCAGTTGCGCCCGAACATCGCCGATGGCGTCGAACTGGTTCTTGGAGCCGGCATCTCATATTTCTTCCTCGACACGAACGTCGCGGAAGTCGATGACGAACTCGGCTGGTACGCTTCCGCCGGCCTTGAAATCTCCCTCGGTGACAGCGTCGCCCTGTTTGGCGAGGCTGTCTACAGGCACCTTGAGGCGACAGTCAAGGACGACGACCTGGATGAAATCACCGAAGAAGAACTGGATATCGATCTCGGCGGCATCGGAGCCAACGTAGGACTGCTTCTCGGCTGGTAACGCGACTGAACAACATCAAGAAGCCGAACCGCACACCGGTTCGGCTTCTTCTTTTTCATGTATGACCACGGAGGTTTCTTCCAACATGTATTATGGAGGGAGAGGCTCTTGACGCAACGAAGACGGGTTCCGATCCGGTTCAATCCGAGGGGGGAGTCTCCAACTCCGAGGACGAGACTGTAACATGCTTTCGTCCATCTGCCGTCGCCTCTCCCGAATCGGTCACAACGCCCGCCCTGTCCGCAAGAGCCTGGTGAACGATCCGCCGGTCAGCGGCCCCCATAAGTGGAAGAGAAACGCTGCGCCCGGTCTTTTCGACCTCGTCCGCCGCCTCGCCGGCCATCTGTAGAAGCTGTTCTTTGCGCCGTTCGCGATACCTCTCGACATCCACCACGCAGTGAATCGAGGAATCTTCCTGGCGAGACATGATTCGGTTGAGAATGTACTGGAGGGCGTAAAGCATAGTGGCCCCGCGTCCGATCAGGCGACCCGCGTCGGGGGATTCAATGTGAAGCAGTACCTCGTCTTCGCTCCCTTCAAGAACCTCAACCGCGGCCTCGAACTGCATGAGTTTGAGGATCTCGAGAAGTCGGACTTTGGCCTTCTCTCCGAAGGCCAAGACCTCGTTGCTTTGGTTCATCACGCCCTCGTTGGCAGCGGGTTGGCTGACTCTAAGCCGCTTCTCTTGCTTCTTTGCGTTTCTTGTAGATCAGTTGCTGGACGATCATGAGTACATTCTGCGTCGTCCAGTAAAGGGCCAGGCCGGACGGCATATTGTAGAGGAAGATGAGCATCATCACGGGCATCACGGTCATCATGCTCTTCTGCATCTGAGCCTGCTTCTCGTCGCCCGACGCGGCCGTAGGTGTAAGCTTCTGCTGCGCTGCCATGGAAATAGCCATCAGAATAGGAAGAATATTCAGCGCGTCCCACCCGATCAGGGGAAGTTTGAAACCGAAGGAAATGATGTTTTCCGGCTCGCTCAGATCAGTGATCCACAGGAAACCTGCAAACCTGAGTTCAATGGCGCTGCGCAGGATGTAGAACAGCGCAAAGAAGACCGGAATCTGTATCACCATCGGCAGGCAACCGCCCATAGGATTGACTTTGTGTTCCTTGTACAGGGCCATCATGGCTTCCTGTTTCTTCTGCGGGCTGTCCTTGTATTTCTCGTTGATCTCTTTGATGAGGGGCTGGAGTTCGCCCATCCGCCGCATGCTCTCGGTACCTTTGTGGGTGATGGGCCAGAAGATGATCCTGATGATGATCGTCAACAACATGATGGCGAGTCCGTAGTTGTACGGCCAGAGCCTGTCGTGGATCAGGTTCATGCTGTAGAGCAGGAATTTTCCGATCGGCGTCGTCCATCCCAACTCCATGATGTCCACCTGGTGATATCCGAGTTGCTTCAGTTCAGAGAGCTTCTTGGGGCCGATGTAGAAGTCCATGGCCCGCGTCGTCGACTCCCGGGGCGCCAGCGTGACATCCGTGAGCAGAATCTCCGCGGCAACGGTGCTGACCTCTTTCGTGCCGGGCGCCCTTTTGACAATCACGACGCAATCATCGCCGCCGCCGGTTGGCCGGAGGGATTGAACGAAATACTTGTTCTTCACCGCAGCCCAGTCCACAGGACGTTCGATAGCCCTCCGCACTTCCGTCTGCGACGGATCGTCAAAGAGGCCGTTCAGTTTCTTGGACCAGTGTTTTACCTTCTCGCCGCCCGGCGACAGAGTGTCTACGCCAAGGTAGACCATGCCTTTCATCTGAAACTGATTTGTGTCCGTGACCATCTCGCCGAGAGTAATCGAGCTCGCGCTGAGCGTGGCTGCTTCTTCGCGCTCATTGAAGATCCTTTCTTCGATCTTCAGAACATAGCCGTCACCCAACGAAAGAGTTCTTTCGAAATGAATACCGTCGGCCATGGCCCCCGAGAAGAGCACGGATCTGCTGTCGTCACCCGCGGAGACGACCAAGTCTCGGTCCGCACCTTCCGGCAGGCCTTTCAGCAGCAGTGCCCCGGTCGGCCCGAAATCCAGTTCTACCGGAGCGCTTCCTTCATCCATCGAGGTAGGGTACTCCTTAAGCTGAACAGATTTTATCGTACCCCCGCGGCTCGACACCGTGAGAGCAAGAAAATCGTTGGAAATGACCGCAGTGGTCTCGGGAACGGCACTTTCCTCCGGAGTTTCCGGCATAGCCGGGTACTCAACGGGTTCCTGCGCGGGTTTGAGTTCCGGTGCTTCGAGCACAACGGGAGGCTTCACCGCTGTCTCCTCGCTCTCCCCCGCAGTTTCCGTCAGCATCTCTTGCTGCTGTACGGGAGGAGCGTTGTAGAAGTACTTGCGGAACACATGCCGGTCGAGAGGACCCCATGCAAACCAAAGCACAAGCAGTAATGCCACGATGATGATGTCATTTTTCTTCATCCGAGTTCTCCAGAAAGTGTTTCAGCACCGACAGTGCGTTTTCTCATGTCCGGCTCGGGAACCGGATCGACTCCGCCGGGGTTAAATGGATGGCAGCGGCAGATTCTTCTCAATCCCAGCCAGAGACCGCGAAAAGCTCCGTGCTTCTCCACGGCCTCGATGCAGTATCTTGAACAACTGGGATGAAAGCGGCAACAGGGGCCCAGCAACGGCGAAACCGTCACCTGGTAAATCCTGATCAGCATTGTGATAAGCTTACGCATCTTTATCGTTCTCGGGAAGTAGGCCGGCGCGGCCTGCCAAAGCAAGCAGTTCCGCTACCAGATCCTCCCATGGCGCATCAAGAAGAGCACGTCTGGCGACCAGTATGACGTCATAAGCTCCGTGAAATTGCCATCTGTTTTGTCTGTAGATTTCCCGAAGCAACCGGCGGGCCTTGACACGCTGGACGGCCTTTCCAACTTTCCGGCTCGTAACCACCCCGAGCCGAAGTGATGCGTCCTCCCCTTCCCGCCGCCAGAGAACCATGTACTTCCCGATCCAGCGGGTGCCCTGACCGTATGTTTCACGAAAAAGAGCGGATCTGGTGATCCGCTGATTCCTGCCCAGACGCATGTCGGGCTTCGGCCTTGCCGGGGAAGCACTGTCTTTCCGGGCCCCGCCCGCATCCTTGTCTCCGGGTAGAGGCTCCTGTCCCCGCCCTACCGGTCCGGATGCAAGCATCATGACAGACTCCCGCTACGAAGAGACAGACAGCGACTTGCGCCCTTTCTGTCTCCGACTACTCAAGACGGCACGACCCGATCTCGTGGCCATACGACTGCGAAATCCGTGTTTTCTAGCCCGCTTTATCTTTGAAGGCTGATATGTACGCTTACTCATGGTTTTATTCCTGCTCTAAAAGGGCTCGAACAGTATCAGCTTTCACGCAGGTGTCAATACGTAGGTGGTTGGAAACCTGAGACCGGAAACCTGAAACCTGAGTTTCGGCGAAAAAAGGCCCCCGACCAATCCCCTTCTTCTGAGTTCGTTCTGCCACTCAGGTTTCAGGTTTCCGGTCTCAGGTTTCCCTAAAAAGGCGCCGCTGTGCCGATTTTCGTGTTTATGGCAGCATCCGCGATGGAGCGCCCGTCGATCAGCGTGGGTATCCTCCTCGGACGCCAGGTCCGGCGACGACCGCTTGCGATCAGGTGGAAGCCCTTAGTGAAGAACAGAAGAAGATCCAGTTGTCCTGCAATCCAGAATATCGGATAGGCCACTGTGTAAATCCTGAAAGCCCGTTCGTACAGTCGTTCCTTCGATATTTCTCTGCCCGTGCGGTCTTTCGTCCCGAGCGGTGAACTGGCGATCCATTGCACAAGGGTATCTACCAGCTCGACAAAGAACCGCGAATAGGTCCGGACCTCCTGCACGTCAAACCCGTCTTTCAGCATATCGAAGATCTGCGACTCCGTGTACCCAGAATGCTGCATTGTGGGATCCTGACCGCGAAGGCCGAGCAGTCGCTTCAGCAAACGAATGATGCTTCCGGATTTTGTCTGCGACGCTTGAACGATGAAGTAACCATCCGATCTCAGGACCCGGTTGCACTCCGCTATAAGCGGCTGGGCATCCTTGAAATACTCGAGTCGGTTGACGAGCACGACGATATCAAACTTGCCGTCTTCAAAAGGAAACTTGCCGTCCTTAATCTGATAGACCCGCTCGCCAACCATCTTCTTCGTGGCCTCGACGCTCTCCGCCGAGATGTCAGCGCTGTGCCACACACCGCCAATAGTCCTCAGCTGCTGACTGAGCACGCCGCTGTCACCGCCGATGTCGAGACACGTTGTCCCCGATGAAGACTTCAGGAAATGATGAAGCTCCTTCCAGCGGCGCTGATCCGGATAGGATCTGCGGGAAAGCTTTATTCTCCACTCGTTCTCAATGCGATCCGTTGGTGATGTTACGCTCATATAGAACCGCATATGTTTTTCCTATATCAGGGAAAAAATCAAAGCAATTCTCGAAAGCTTGGAGAAACCGCGAATGAACGCCCATAAATGCGAATGACGGGAAGAGGTGCGTCACACACTATTAGCGTGCATTAGCGTTCATTCGCGGTTTGAATGACTCCGCAGACTGGAAATTCCCGCAGGGCTATGCCATGCTGTCTCCCCTGCTTGAGTGGAATATGAATACAGAGCTGAATCAGATCGTGGTGACGATGGAGGACGGCACGGAGATTACGTGTCCCTCCCAGATTCCGGCCGGGGCGGTCGCCCCCTCCGCGACGGACAAGCGTGGACTCCATTACCTGGGGGCGCTCGCTAATAACGATGTCGTATCCCTCTCTTACCCTCTTGAGGTGGATACGCAGATTCGGTTTCTCACGCTCGACGACTCCCACGGATGGCGCATATACCGGCGCTCCGTATCCTTCATCCTCGCAAAGATCGTGAAGAATCTGTATCCGAGCTCCGTATTTTCGGTGGAGCATTCGCTGGGAACAGGTTTCTACTGTAGTTTTGAGCTGAATGGCGAGAAGCGGATCACGGAAGAACAGATCGCCCATATCGAGAAGCATATGCGCGAACTCGTTGACCACGATGTGCCGATCCGACGCAGGAAGATCACCTTTGAACAGGCCGTGAAACAGTTCCAGCAGGAAAAGCAATGGGACAAGTACAACCTGCTTCGCTACCGCAATCCCCCGAAGATCGTCATCTACGATTGTGACGGCTTCTCGGACCTGGCTCACGGCCCTCTCGCAAACAACACCGGCGCATTGGGTCATTTCAAGCTCTTCCCCTATCCTCCCGGTTTCGTGATCCAGTTTCCCGACCGGGACAAGGCGCCTGAGATCCCTCCTTTCGAGAGCCAGCCGCACCTCTTCCATATCTTCAAAGAACACAAAGAGTGGGGCCGTATCCTCGGCGTCCGCACGGTCGGTCAGTTAAATGAGATCATCGCTAACCGAGGTATCGGAGACCTCATACGCATCGCCGAAGCTTTTCACGAGAAGAAGATTGCCTCGATCGCGGACCGCATTGCCGAAAGCAAGTCCACGAACTGGATCCTCATTGCCGGACCGTCCTCGGCCGGCAAAACGACGCTGGCCAAACGCCTCGGCGTTCAGCTTCGGGTCAACGGTCTCCGGCCCGTTACGATTTCGACCGACGACTACTTTGTGGACCGGGAGAAGACGCCGCGTGACGAGGATGGCGAATACGATTTTGAGGATATCGAGACGATCGATCTGGAACTGCTCAACCAGCATCTTGAAGCTCTCGACCGGGGTGAAGAAGTGGATCTTCCCCGCTTCAATTTTCAGGCAGGCAAACGCGAGTACAAGGGCGACCGCTTGAAAATAGAAGAAGACCAGTTAGTGATCATGGAAGGTATCCACTGCCTCAATCCGAGGCTGAGCGCCAATATTCGGCCTGAACGCAAGTACAAGATTTACATCAGCGCCCTGACCCAGCTCAACCTGGACTTCAACAACCGCATCTCGACAACGGACAACCGCCTCCTGCGAAGGCTGATCCGCGATCATCAGTTCCGGGGCAACACAGCGCTTACCACGCTCAACATGTGGCCCAGCGTGCGGCGGGGAGAGAAGAAGTGGATATTTCCCCACCAGCAGGAAGCGGACATCGCGTTCAACTCCGCGCTCGATTACGAACTCGGGGTTCTGAAACCGCTGGCGGAGCCTTTGCTGGCAGAAGTGAAACCGTTCCATCCTCAGTACGCCGAGGCCAAGCGCCTGCTCGACTTCCTCGACAGCTTTCTGTCCGTATCGTCGGAGCTCGTACCTCCCACCTCGATCCTGCGGGAGTACATCGGGGAGAGCAGTTTCAGGTATTAGCCGCCCACCACCACCCGATGCCGGATTCCGGTAACCGGATGCCAGATAGACAATGCCGCGAAGATCCCGTCTGGAATCCGGTATCAGGCATCGGGTGGTGGTGGGTAGTTAGCCATGCAGCGCCCGGTCATCCACGGACAGCGCGGCTTCCTGGATCGCTTCGGTCAGTGACGGATGAGAGTGGACGGTGCGGGCCAGGTCTTCCGCGCTTCCCTTGTACTCCATGGCAACCACTGCTTCGGCAATAATCTCGGAGGACATGAAGCCGAGAATATGCACGCCGAGCAGTTCGTCGGTCTCTTTGTGTGCGATGACCTTGACCATACCCGCGGTTTCTTCCATCGCCATCGCGCGCCCGTTGTACTTCAACTGGAAACGGCCGATCTTATAAGGCACTCCGTCGGCCTGGAGTTCCTCTTCCGTTCGTCCGACCCAGGAAATCTCGGGCATGGTGTAGACAACTTGAGGTATGACATCGTAGCTCACACGCGAATCCTGTCCTGCGATGCGCTCGGCAACCATCACGCCTTCTACGGATCCCTTGTGGGCGAGCATCGGCCCGCCGACGACATCGCCGACGGCGTACACGCCCGGCAGATTCGTCCGGCACGTCCTGCCCTCGGTGTGGATGAATCCGCTTTCGTTGATGAGCAGGCCGACTTCATCGGCGTTGAGATCATCCGTATGGGGCTTTCTGCCGACAGACATTACGAGTTTGTCGAATTCCAGTTCGTGTGTGCCCCCGTTGTCCTCATAGGTCACCTTGACGCCTTCGCCTGAGGTGTCGGCGGAAAGGACCCGCGCGCCGAGGCGGATGTCGAGCCCCTGCTTGGAAAACTCCTCGTGAGCGGCCTTGGCAATCTCATGGTCGGCGAAAAAGAGGAAGCGCTCTGTCGCCTCAAGCAACACCGCTTCCGAACCCAGCCGGTTCCATACCGAGCCCAGTTCCAGACCGATCACGCCGGCGCCGATTACACCCAGCCTTTTCGGCACCTCGCTGAAGTTCAATGCCCCGGTTGAGTCCACGATCTTCTCACCGTCAATCAATATCCCCGGAAGGGATCTCGGCACTGATCCTGTCGCGATAACGATGTTCTTTGCCTCGACAGTCTCATTCGCGGCATCCGGCCCTTTTCCTGTTACCTCAATTCTCATCTCCGGCCTCAGACGTCCGTGCCCTTTCAGCCACATAATCCTGTTCTTGCTGAACAAAGACTCAATGCCTCCCGTTAGACTCCGCACGATCTCGTTCTTACGCGATATCATCGCGGAAAGATCCAGACGTATGTCGGAAACCGAGATGCCATGCGTTCCGATGTGATGCTGAAGACGATAGAACTGTTCGCTCGAATCCAGCAGGGCTTTGGACGGAATACAGCCCACGTTCAGACAGGTTCCACCCAGCACATACTTGCCCTCCGGACTGATCCATTCGTCCACGACCGCCGTTTCCAGACCCAGTTGAGCACATCGCAGGGCGGCGACATACCCCGCGGGCCCCGCACCGATAACCACCACATCGAATTCTCTCATCAGTTCTCCACAAGTGCAGATGTTTGCCGTCCGCGCGTCATGCCTGCAGCATCAGGCGAGCGGGATCTTCGAGAAACTCCTTCATCGTAACCAGGAACGTGACCGCGTCGCGTCCATCGACAAGACGGTGATCATACGAAAGGGCCAGGTACATCATCGGTCGTATCACAATCTGCCCGTCCTCCACCACGGGGCGGTCCTGCATCTTGTGCATGCCGAGAATCGCGCTCTGCGGTGGATTGAGAATCGGCGTCGACAGGAGTGACCCGAATACGCCGCCGTTTGTGATCGTGAACGTGCCGCCGGTCAACTCTTCGAGCGTCAGCTTTCCCTCGCGCGCGCGCTGGGCGAAATCGACCACAGCCCGCTCGATCGCCGCGAATCCGAGCTGATCCGCGTTTCGCAGAATGGGGACGACCAGGCCGCGGTCCGTGCTCACCGCGACTCCGATATCGAAGTACCCATGATAGACGATGTCCTGCCCGTCAATAGACGCGTTGACCACCGGAAAGCGCTTCAGAGCTTCAACGGCAGCCTTGATGAAAAAGGACATGAAGCCGAGTTTCACGCCGTGCTCTTTCTCGAACTGGTCCTTGTACTGCTTCCGGAGATTGACGATGCCCAGCATATCGACTTCGTTGAACGTCGTCAGGATCGCGGCGGTCTGCTGAGCCTGGATCAAGCGCTCGGCGACCCGCGCCCGCAGACGGGTCATGGGAACGCGTTCTTCCCTGCGGCCTGAATCCGCCACGGGAACTCTCAACTCGTCCTCGATCACACCGTGATGCGCGGATCGATCTGAACTTGCCAGTGCGGGCTCTGCGACCTTCGGTTCCTCTTCGCCCTGCATGTGACGAATGACATCGGCTTTTGTCACTCGGCCGTCCTTACCCGAACCGGCGATGTCATCCGGATTCAGATCGTGTTCCCTGATCCACTTTCTCGCCGCCGGACTGATTCTGTCCATGGACGGTTCGTCCCGGGCGGGCTCGACCTGTTTAGGTTCCGCCGCAGGCGGCCTGACTTCGTCCGCCGGCTTCTTTTCCGGCGGCGGCTCGGACACTTCCGGCACGGCAGGCGCCGGCGCAGCGTCAGCGTCACCCGCCTCTATCGTAGCAATCACGTCGTCGCGGAGAATCGGATCGCCGGCTTTCTTGTTGATGTGCGAGAGCACGCCGTCTATCGGTGAAGCCACGTCGAGCACGACTTTATCCGTTTCGATATCCGCGATCTTGTCGTCTCTATGGACCGCATCGCCCTCAGCTTTGTACCAGTTCATCAACGTGCCCTCTTCTACCGATTCCGGCAACGTTGTCACTTTCACTTCCACGGCCATGATGACTTATCTCCTTGAATTACTTCGCCTGCCCGAAACACGGCTGGCTCAATACGACGATCGGTCTATTTCCTTTGTCGCTCAGGTTGAGAGCGGCTTCAACAAGTCTGCTTTGACGCTCCAGATGCAGTTTATAGCTTCCTCCCGACGGGGATGGACTCGACAGACGGCCTGCATATCCCAGGGACTGGCCCTGACGCATGCACTCGCGAAGATGATGCTGAATCGAGTACCACGCGCCCTGGTTCATCGGTTCTTCCTGCGCCCACACGAGTTCCTTCGCGTTGGCATACCGCTCCAGTTCTTCCATCAAGCGCACTCTCGGGAACGGATAGAGCTGCTCTATGCGGACGAGCGCGACCCGCGGGTTATCTGTCTTCCTGCGTTCCTCAAGCAGATCATAGTATACCTTGCCGGAACATAACACGACACGTTCAACATCTTCATTCCGCATCTCATCCACTTCGCCGATGACGACCTGAAAACGTCCCTGACAGAGATCGTCAAGAGAGGTAAAGGAGATCTTGCGACGCAGGAGGCTTTTGGGACTCATGATGATCAGGGGCTTTCTGAACTGCCGGATCATCTGCCGCCGCAGCATGTGGAAAATCTGCGCGGGCGTGGTCGGGTGACACACCTGGATATTTTCCTGCGCGCACAATTGCATGAAGCGCTCGAGCCGCGCGGAGGAGTGCTCGGGGCCCTGACCTTCCCATCCATGCGGCAGCATCAGCACCATGCCGGAGAGCCGCCCCCACTTCACTTCGGACGAACATATGAACTGGTCTATCACGACCTGCGCGACATTCACGAAATCGCCGAACTGCGCTTCCCACACGACCATCGTCTGCGGATCCGTAGTACTGTAACCGAATTCAAAGCCAAGCACGGCTTCTTCCGAGAGAATCGAGTCGATGATGGTGAACCGGGTCGGCTCAGGCGCGACATGCTGAAGAGGAATATGGCTGTCGCCGGTTCTCTGATTGTGCAGAACCGCATGCCTGTGGAAGAAGGTGCCGCGCCCGCTATCCTGCCCGCTGATGCGAACGGAGAAACCTTCATGCAGAAGCGTCGCATAGGCCAGCGTTTCCGCACAGCCCCAGTCCATCGGCAATCCGCCAGCCACCATTTTGAGGCGGTCATTGACAATGCGCGACACGCGAGGGTGCAGCTTGATATCCGGGGGCACCGTGTTGATTCTGTTTCCCAGCTCTTTGAGCATCGCGGATGGCAGAGCCGTCTTTGTCGGTTCATCCCAGCGATGTCCTTGAAACTGATGCCACCCTTCTTTCGGAGGCCACACTTCCTGCCCCAGTTCAAAATCCGAAACCTGGTGGCCGGCGTCCAGCGCATCACGATAGTCGACAGTCAACTGCTCCACTTCCGGCTCTGTAAGCTCTCCTCTTTCGACCAGCAGGCTGGCGTACTTGGCCCGGACTCCGGGATGTTCACGGATTTTCTTATACATCATCGGCTGCGTTGCCGCGGGTTCGTCGGCTTCGTTATGACCGTATTTGCGGTAGCAGATCAGGTCTATGACGACGTCTTTTCTGAACTCCATACGGAAGTCCACGGCAAGCTGAACGGCGAAGGCGACGGCCTCGGGATCGTCTCCGTTCACGTGAAGAATGGGAGCCTGAACGACTTTGCCTATATCCGTGCAGTACAGCAGCGAATGGGCATCAAGCGGGTTGCTCAGCGTGAATCCGATGCGGTTGTTGACGACAATATGAATTGTGCCGCCCGTGGCGTACCCGCGGGTCTGAGCGAGATTGAAGGTCTCGTATACGACGCCCTGACCGGCGATGGAAGCGTCGCCGTGTATGAGAACCGGCATCACTTCCTTTCGCTCACGATCGATCCGGCGATCCTGCCGCGCACGAACGGAACCCTCCACGACGGGGTCAATGATTTCA
>JAHIZV010000134.1 GCA_018814445.1 Verrucomicrobiota bacterium
AACCCCGTATCCCCCCCCCCCCGGAGACGTATCTCCAAAGGCGATCAGATCTCCGTTCAATAGCCCGGTTTCATCCCATGCCGCCCCCCCCCCGTTTTCCTCGAAACGCAGGTAACTGATCACATTGGCCTGTGCTATGACTGGATCAAGGAAGAAGCACGTAACAACTAACCATGGCAGAAAACGCATCACTGTAACTCTCCCTGAGGCACATAGACTCGGTATCCACGCGCAGGCGCGCTGAGACCCGGCGACGACACGCTCCCCGATGCATCCGTTGACACCACATGGTTGGTGTCCAACGCATCTACCAGATTCGTGCTAATCCAACCGGTATTCACCCCAGTGTCATACAACGTACTGCTCATGTTATCGTTCAGCACTAGAATGCAACCGGGCTTAGTCGCGTTCCCATTCCGCTTCATGATGAACAGGTCGGACTTGTTCATCGTCGAGAGGTAAGATGTACTTCCGCCAGCATACTTTCGACGAATATCGGCCATTTCATCAATCTCGGGTTTGAGCGGCGTGCCAGACCATCCGTTGCTTTGCGGATCGATATTCACATTTGGGCCAAGGAAATAGTCGGAATACGGCACCATGGGAAGGCCCTCCCCGATCATTACAGGCGCATAGGCAAGCATCTTGTCCTGCGTGATACCCAGCTTTGCGGGATCCCCTGAGCCATACGGCCGGATCGTGTCATGGCTCTCCGGAAAAGTCACAGCATAGAGCGCGTTGGCGTTGATCAGGCCCACGGAGGCTAGGAGCGACATGTCGAAGTCTCCATTCAGATTGCACATTTCCGTTATCGCCTCATGAAAACGCATGTCAAACATGGCAGAACGATAGTCGTTCAGAGCCAACCATGTGAGATTCTCCTGATCTGTTGACTGCTCGGCTTTCTCCCAATACTCCAATATGGAAAGCTTGCCCTTCATCAGCTCGTACCCCATCACCTCGCTGATGAACCAGGGCGGGATGCCCTGCGAATAGTCCCAGCGGTAGCCTTCGGCGGCGAACTTGGCGGTGTACCAGTTGACGTGGTTTTTCAGCCCCTGCCGCATGTAGGGATGCCGGTGATTGATGTCTGCCGAGCGGGCTTCGTCATCTTCCGGGTTCACCCCCGATGGATTGCCGAAGCCCAGATCCTGCTCGAAGGGTTGATTCTTGATGCTGACGTTGAAGTAGCCCATTTCGTTTTGCGGCGCGTTGGTGTCGCTCTTCTCGAAGGTATTGTGGTTCAACGGTTCGTAGTTGTAACGGTACAGCGAGTTCGTCACGTCGATCAACGAGTAACCACCGTGCATGTGGTTCAGCACCAGGTCGGCGAGGGGGCTGATCCCTTTGGATTTGAGCGCGGTCATGCAGGCCTGCAACTGCGCTTCGGCGCCGTAGCGCGTCGCGGTCGTGCCCTTTTCGGCATAAGTTCCATTATCAAACGGATCAAACCAGTCATAGCCCACGCTGTTTATTCCGCTGCTGCACTTGGCCGCCGGATTCATCCAGATCATCGTGAACCGGGCGAAGGCGTTGCTCTCAGCCTGCTGCTGAAGATGAACGTACCAGGGGACTGCCGAGATGCCGGGCAGGAGCTTGGTGGTGGTTCCGCCTGAAACGGCTTCTACGTCATAGGTCTCGTCTTTTGTATTGATCCGGAATCTTACCAGCCCGTCCACGGTACCTGAGATTGTGATGTCCGCCCCATCTTTGTCGGCAGCTTCTTCATTGATCGGCAGGATTGTGTCGCCCTGGCTGTCGTCCCCCCAGTTATCGTCCCAAGCCCCGTCCGCCGTGAACTTGAAGGCTACGCCGGTTTCGTTCGTGAAGGTGTGGATGTATTCCCAGGTGTAGTCTCCGATGAGGGTCATGTTGTTCGCGGCGGCGTCCCAGGTTGAACTGAAGAAGTTGCCCGCAACGGTCATGCTCAAGTAGTCGGAGAGGGCGGGTCGGGGCACATCCCATGTGAACCCCTGTAATATGATGTCGTCCTCATCGAAGGGCGGCGGCCCGCCGTAAGCCGGTGCGGGCTGGGAGCTGATATACACCTGCGCGCCGACCAGAATGATCGAGCTATTCTGGAAATCGCTGCCGCTGAGTGTTCCGCTGACCGAGTCGCCGTAGGCCTCGCCGGAGAACCAGCGGTTGGGCGCGTCGTCTCCGCCACCCGCGACTATGGCGGCGGCCCGGAAGGTATCGCCGACGGAAAGCCCGAGACTGCTCAGAGAAAGGGCGATCTCAATGCCGGCGTTGGCTGAGTCGGAACCCCGGTCCCCCCATTGCGAGATGGCCCCGTTCTTGAGGTCGAAACCCGGGAAATCGGCAGCGGCGGTGGAACTCAGGCTGTATACCCCTTGTCCAATGCTCATATCCGGATAGTTGCGTCCGTCGGCGAAGCGGTTGCCGACGAGGATGCCGACTTCGGGCATGAAGTTGGTGGCATTGAACGAGAGGTTGTTGGCCACACTGAACGCGGCGGGACCACTGGAGACGTTGGCCAGTGACGACGCACCGCTGGTCGTTTCGTCGGCGTCGATAAACAGCATCAGCACGTTGTCGGCGTTCGTGCCTTTCTCGAAGCCGGCAATGCCGATGTACAGGTTCGTTTCGTCATTATTGAAGTAGATCCCCCCGTGCAACTGCCCGAATCCCCGCGCATCGCCGCCCGAGGCGTAGGGCAGCGTCCGGCCGGAGGAGGAGACGTCGAAAGTGTCTTCGTTGTCCGCGCTGGTCGCGGCTTCCAAGGAATAGGCGAGCGAGGTCTCATGAAAGGTGAACGTGTAGAGTCCGTTCAGGTTCTCGGTAAGACTGATATCCGAGCCGCTGACTTCGGCGATCCCGCTGATCGGCAACGTCGTCCCGCCCTGATTGTTGTCTCCCCAGTTCGCGGCCCACCCCCCGTTGGCGGTGAATTTCACGACCGTTCCCGTGGATTCCTGCAGTTCGGCGGTGTACGCCCATGTGTAGTCGGCCACCAGACGCATGTTGTTTTCAGCGGCATTCCAGCCCTGAAACTCTCCAACGGAGGTCATACTGGAATAGCTGGAGGCGAAAGAGCCTCCGCTCACGTCCACGTTTTTGTGTCGAGCTACGACAATAGGGATGAGCGCTTCCGCATCCGAACCATCGGCGATGCCATCTCCGTCGTCGTCCGTATCGGCGTTGTCGCCGATGCCGTCTAAGTCTGTATCGATACTTTCCGAGGCGTTTGTAGGAAAGGCGTCAGGTCCTCCCGTTGCGCTGCCAACCGCGAGCGGACCGTCGCTGACCCCATCATCATCCGAATCCGCATCGTTGGGATTGCTATGGTTCACGTACAACTCGTATCCATCGAAATAGCCGTCTCCATCGGTGTCGAACGTACTCGCCGCAGTGATATATTGCCGATCCTGCTCCCAAACGGGCGTGCGTCCCAGTTGGCCGGTGTCCTGCCAGATGATCGTGGCGCTCTCGTCGGTGCTTACCAGACCGCTGTCGGCCAACGTCCAAGTGGCCCTCGTGCCGTCCATGGGCAATTCGTCGGTGACGAAGATTTCGACACGGTTGGTGAAATCAAGAGGCGTATGTACCGTGATTCTGAAGATGTCCTCGATACCGGAGGCGGGGCCTTCAATGTCCAACCAAAGGTCATTGCTACCGCCCCCCATGCCCATCATCGCGAACCCTCCGGCCATAGGCGGAGCCGAGGCCGTTTGGAGTTGTTGTGGCTCCTGACTCTCGAAGTCCACCCACCAGACCAAGCGTCGCTTATGCAGTTCCCACGCGAAGGTGTCCTGGTATTCGTTTTCGGAAAGGTTCTGAAGAAAGGGCCAAGGCTCCGCGCCGATGGCCGCAAGCTCTCTGCCTTCCACGGTGATGATCTTCATCTGATCGGCTTCCAGATCCTCAAAGATGCCAACCCATGCCCCGGCGGCTATCGCCTGACCGATCTCACTGTCGGGGTCGTATGGAAAAGACCCGCCCGCGCAGCTGTAGTACCAAAATTCATGCTTCTGAAAGCTCCAATCGTTCGCGGCCATATACTCTTCTATGTCCTCGACCAAATAGGGATTCTGATAGGGAAGCAGGATTGAAAGCCATGCCCGCTCATTGACGTAGGCTTCGGCCAGATCCTCGTAGGTGGAGATGGTAGTGGCGGAAGATATCAGGGGAAAGAGAAGGAAAACCACAACGACCCCGGACAACGGAGCGAGCGAACAACTTCTGCAAGTCTTCATGGTACTTTCTCCCGTATTCCCATTGAATACCGCCTTGGGTCGCAGGATACCAATGATACCGATCGTATCCAAGATAAAATACGGTCGCATTGCGGTTCTACTTCACAGCCTCCTTTCTAAAGTGACGCTAAATCGTTTGCTTCAGCGTGCGCTGTGTCTTAGGAATCTTCATCCTCTTTGAACGGTTCTGTCGTCATCTCCCCGTCCTTCTCGACGAGTTTCTCGATCTTTCTCTCCACTTCGTTCAGCTTCTTGTCGCAGTGTTTGACGAGCATGGAGCCCTCCTCGAAGTGTTTCATCATGTCTTCGAGGCTGAGATTCCCACTCTCCATCTCCTCAACGATCTTCTCGAGCCGTTCGAGCGCTTCCTCGAATCCCGGTTGTTCCTTCTTTTTCTCAGCCATCGTCTTTCTCCGTCTCAACGTGTGTGATCTTTGATTTCAGTCGGCCCTTCGCAAGCTGTGTCTCGATCTGTTCGCCGGCATCGACATCGGTCGCCGCCTTGAGAATAGTCCCGTCCGCTCTGCGGGTGATGCTGAAGCCGCGGTCAAGAACCGCAACCGGACTCAATGCGCGTAGTTGCGCACCGAGGCGAACGTGCTTTTCCCGGCGCGTATGGAAAGACATTTCAATCCGATGGCGCATCCTGAGACCCGCCTCGTCGAGCTGCTGGCCTCGCGAGCGCAGAAGGTCTCGCAGAGCATCCCGCGAGTCGGAACGAAGAGTGAGGACCTTCTCACGGTATTGGCTGACAAGACGCCGCGGCTCACGAAAGACATAACTTCTGCTGGCGCCGATAAGGCGATTCTTCGCTGTGAGCAGGCGGGAACTGAGTGCTCCGCCAAGCCGGCGGCGGTATTGAGTCAAATCGTGCGCGAACTCATCCTTCTGCCCGATCACCAACTCCGCCGCGGCCGAGGGAGTAGGGGCGCGGAGGTCGGCGACAAAGTCGCATATCGTGAAATCGATTTCATGCCCGACCGCCGAGATGACGGGTATCCGCGACGCGGCGACGGCCCGGGCCACAACCTCTTCGTTGAAACTCCAGAGATCCTCCAGGCTGCCTCCCCCCCGCGTGATCACGATCACATCGGTGTCAGCGCGCTCGTTGAGCAGTCTCAAGGCGGACGCGACTTCTTCCGCTGAGCCTTCGCCCTGCACTTTCACGGGGACAATGAGGATGTGCAGATTGGGGAAGCGGCGCGTAATCACATTAAGGAAATCCTGAATGGCCGCTCCGGTCGGAGACGTGACGATGCCGACACGTTGCGGCAGCAGTGGAACAGGCTTCTTACGGGCTTCATCGAACAGACCTTCTGCCGCGAGTTTCTTTTTCAGTTTTTCGAACGCTTCCTGAAGAGAGCCTTTGCCGGCTTCTTCTATCTGTCGCACGATGATCTGATAGTTCCCCCGGGCTTCATAGAGGGTGACCGAGCCAAACGCCGAGACCAGCATGCCGTCCTTCGGCTCGAACGTCATGCCCCGCTGATTACCGCGGAACATGGCCGCCGAAATCTGCGCATCCGCATCTTTCAGCGTAAAGTACCAGTGTCCCGAAGGCGCCGGACGGAAGTTAGAAATCTCCCCCTCAATCCAGACATCCCCGACTTCGTCTTCGAGAACAGTCTTGGAGAGGCGGTTGAGCTCAGAAATCCTGTAGACTTTGCGTTCTTCAGCCATGTTTAGGATCTACAGATTAAGCCAACCACAGAAGACGCAAAAATCGCAAGAGATGTGAGTAATCTACCGGGGCTAGAGTCCCGATAAGAGGTGAGAATATACTTCTTTATTTGGAGTTTGGGTGCCCCGAAGTTGACCAGCACCCCGTGCTCCATACCTGATGATTTCAGATACCCGAATACTTGAGCGACGTGCTCAGGAGCGATTGTCTTCGTGGCCTTAAGTTCAACGATGAGTATCTCGTCCACGAGGAGATCCGCATAGTACTCCCCAAGAACGGCCTCATCTTCATCATAAACCGTGAGAGGAAACTGTTGCTGAACTTTGTGACCGGCTTTTCTCAGGCGATTGGCCAGAGCGTTCTCATAGATCTTCTCCAGGTGGCCCGGCCCGTGGTATTTGTGGATCGCAAAAGATGTTTCTCTCACGGCATCAGTAATCTGCAATGGTCCCATTCCTTATGATCTCCTTTTGTGACATCTGCGTTTCTTGCGGTAAGACTCTGCTTCGGTTAAGCCTCGCGAATGCGCGTGATGGAGGTGGCTTTTCCTGTGTTCTCATCGATTTCAAGAATGATGCCCTCGAGCCGAACGTCGCCTGATGCTACGTCGAAGCGGGTTGGCATGCCTGTGACGAACTTGTGCAGTACCGCCTCCACGTCGCGGCCGAGGACGGAGTCCTTCGGTCCGGTCATGCCCAGGTCCGTGATGTACGCCGTACCTTTCGGGAGTATCGTCTCGTCAGACGTCTGAACATGCGTATGCGTGCCGAAGACCGCGCTCACTCTTCCCTCGAGATAGCGGCCCATCGCGATGTTCTCGGAAGTGGCTTCCGCATGCATGTCGACTAGGATCACTTTGCTTCCTTCGACGCCGTGACTCAGAACAGCGTCCGCCTTCCTGAACGGGCAGTCATTGGGCGGCATGAACACCCGCCCGATGAGATTTATGACGGAGACCGGTCCCTTGTCCGTTTCGACCGTGACGAAACCTTTGCCCGGGCAGACGCTCGGGAAATTCGCGGGTCGTATGAGCCGGGGTTCGCTGATGATGTAGTCCGCGAGGTCTTTCTGGTCCCACGTATGATCGCCCATGGTCAGCACATCGGCGCCCGCGGCGAACAGTTCGTCCGCGAGAGCCGGAGTTATGCCGCGCCCGCCCGCCGCGTTTTCCGCGTTTGCGACGACACAGTCGACTTCGCCCGCCTGCTTCATCCGCGTTGCGATCCGGGCAAAGATCGTGCGCCCGGGAGATCCGACGATGTCACCTACTACCAATATCTTCATGGTGCCTTTACCGTGTCCTCGTGAAATGAACCGTCAATGTAGTTCACATGAAGGGGGGAGAGGGCGAGTGGGGGATGCTCCCATTCTCCCTTTCTCCCATTCCGTTCGCTTTACTTCGCATACTCAATACACCGGGTCTCCCGCACGACAGTGACCTTGATCTGTCCGGGATACTCCAGTTCCTGCTCAACCTGTTTGCTGATGTTGCGGGCCATCTGCATGGCTTCGTTGTCATCAATCTTGCTCGGCTCAACGATGACGCGGATCTCCCGGCCGGCCTGGATGGCAAAGCACTTCTCGACACCGCGGAAGCGCGTTGCGATCTCTTCCAGTTTCTCCAGGCGCTTCAGATAGATTTCCGTTGTTTCCGATCGTGCTCCGGGGCGCGATGCAGTCATGGCATCAGCCGCCGTCGCCAGCGTCGCGTAGAGAGATTCCGGCTCGACCTCTCCATGGTGAGCTGCGACCGCATTGATGACGACCGGGTCTTCGTTATGCCGTTTCAGCAGATCCGCCCCGATGATGGCGTGACTGCCTTCGATCTGATGGTCCAGCGCTTTGCCGAGGTCATGGAAGATGCCGACGCGTTTGGCGATCATCGGGTCGAGCCCAAGCTCCGCGGCCATCATGCCCATCAGGTGCGCCATTTCTACGGAGTGCTTCAGCACATTCTGCGAGAAGCTGTGGCGGAACTTCAGCCGCCCGAGCGTCCTGACGAGTTCGGGGGCCACGCTGCGAAGTCCGAGCTCATAGATCGCTTCTTCGCCGGCGACGCGTATGGCTTCGTCCGTTTCCTCTTTGACCTTCGTCACGACTTCCTCGATCCGCGCCGGGTGAATCCGTCCGTCCGCGATGAGCCTCTCGAGCGACTGTCTCGCGATCTCCCGCCGGAGCGGGTCAAAACTACTGACCACAACGACCTCCGGCGTGTCATCAATCAGAATATCGACGCCTGTTTCCGCCTCGATACTGCGGATATTCCGGCCTTCACGGCCGATAATGCGGCCCTTCATCTCGTCATTCGGCAGGGCGACCGCCGTGGTCGTAATGTCACTGGCCTGCGCGGCCGCATAGCGTTCGATCGCCATGGTAATAATGCGGCGCGCCTCCCGCTCAGCCTGCTCCTGCGTTTCCTCCTGAACCCGCCGGATCATGGCTCCACCTTCGTCTCGAAGCTCAACTTCCATTCGCTCCATGATCAGTCTGCGGGCGTCTTCTTCCGACATGTGAGCGATTTCCTGAATCTTCGCCTTCTCTGCTTCTATCAGGTTGTGGAGTTCCTTCTGCTTCTCGACGATCTGCTGGTCCTTTTCCGCCACTGCTTCGAGTTTGGCGTCCAGCGTCTGCTCCTTCTTGTCGAGCATCGTCAGTTTGCGGTCCAGGTTGGTTTCCCGCTGTGTGATCCTTTCATCCAGTGCGAGCAATTCGTGGCGGCGGCTTTTGGTTTCTCCTTCAAAGGCCTCACGGGCCCGGATGACTTCATCCTTGGCCTGCAGTTTCGCCTCCTTGAGAGTGACCTCGGCATCGCGTTTCGCGTCTTCCAGGATTCTTCGTGAGCTGCTCTCAGCCGATACACGCTTGATGCGTGAAAAGATCGAGTGTGCAAGGTAGCCGATCAGCACGGCAGAGCCACCCACGATGAGGTTTATCGTCAAAGGTGTCATGTTTCATAACCTCCTGAGGTCGTATCGGGTTGAAGATTCAACATCTATCTTCTCAGTCCCGCTACGGTCTCTTAATGTTCATTGTTTCTTCTTCACTTCAAAATCAAGCGGCTGGGCGTCGCCGTTGCCGCGGTAGATGTAGTGCTCGGTCACGACAACATCGACCGGAATGTCCTGGCTTCCCATGGGAACCGAATCAAAGACCTGGAATTCGAATGCCACACCGATCTTGAATCCGGACCAGACGCCCAGAATATGGTCGTAGTGTCCTCCTCCGTGGCCCAGGCGTCCGCCTTCACGGTCGTATGCGAGTGCAGGAACGATAAGCAGATCCAGGTCTCCGAAACCGGCGCGCTTCGAACTGTCGGGCTCGGAGATGTTCCAACGTCCTGATTTCAACTCGCCCTCGGGTTCAACCAGAGAGAGTTCGTACCGCCCTGTCTTCTCGTTGAAAGCAGGCGCATAGACGTCCTTTCCTCCGGCCCGGCACTCATTCATGATCTTCCTGATCTGCACTTCAAAGGGGAGCGCCAGGTAGCATCCGACGGCGGTCGAGGATTGAAATTCAGGCAGTCCGATTACGGCGTTCTGGATGCGCTCACTTGCAGCAATGATCCAATCCGGATCCAGATCGCGCCTCTTGCGTCTCATGTCGCTACGAAG
>JAHIZV010000135.1 GCA_018814445.1 Verrucomicrobiota bacterium
CGAGGCGGGCATAGGCGATCGCCCCTCCTCGTGGCACCATTTCAGAAATGCTTTGTTCTGTCGTTGGTAGGCCCGTCGTGTGTTGGGTGCGAGGGACCCTTCCACATCGCGGAGCAGCTCCTCGTCGATGGCGACGAGCGGCCCGTGATCGCCGTCGGGGACGATGGCGAGATCGTTCGTATCCTTCTTATCCTGGTTTCCGATAATGGTCATTATCGGAAGTTAAGATAACATGGATGAGGTCAGGTGTCACCAGCAGATCGAAGGGTCGTCACGAGACTAAACAAATCTATATTCTACCAGATTGCATCATTTATCCTCGACTTGGCCAATATGTGTTTAACTTGTGTTTGAATATATCTATAACCTGACACCATCGCAAAATCGCTGAAGCAACGTGATAAGGAAATGTAGTTGACGTCAGGCAGGAACCTCCCGGATGAAAGGAGGTCGCGTGAGCCGTGCAGATCTGCGCCCGTCACAGTCTCCCTTGCCTCGAAACTCCGGGAGAATTATACTCTAGGGGTTGCAGATACAATCGCTGGCCAGTTTCACTGAGATCGCCGCTCACTTGCGGGCGACCGGCACTCAGCGTTCTGGTGCTCCGGTATTAGGAGGGATTAATTATGGATCGAGCAATTGACGCAGAAGAAGTGGGGCGCGAACTTCAGGCGCATGGTTTCGATGTGCAGACCAAGAGGCAACCGGAGTTTCTCGGAGGACGGCCTGAGATTCATGGAGAGCTCCAGATAGACGATGATTGGTACATCAAGGCATGGTATTCCGAGGGGTTGAGTGACTCCGTTCAAGTTACACTCCACAAGCGAGGGGTGGAGGTACACCCTGGTATCGGGGTTGTTCACAAGTTCGAGTCGATGGACGCCCTCGCCAGGGAACTCGGTGTGGCCACCCAAGACCACCAGTCCAAGGCCGCGATACCCCACATTCTCAGATGTCCTGAGCCTTCCTGTGGGGGCTGGGCGCGCGTCAAGGATCTTCTTGTCACAGAAGGGACTTCATTCGTTTCGTGCTGCCATGGTGATCCCCCGAAGAAACAGTGGAACCGACGATGCCAGCGCATTCGCCCAGAATGGCAACGTTGGGTTCCCATCACCATACACAAGTAATGGCAGGCATTCCGGGGTTCAAGGGTCGCCAGATCGGGCTCGAAGATGGGCTAACGAAACCGTAGCGGTCGTGTAGGGCAACAGTTTCCGTTTTTACGCATGGACCAGGAAGTTTCGGGGTTGTCGACGTCTGATTGCCTGAAAATATGTTGAAAGAAGCGGTGAACTGACGGAATTAGTTCCGGTTCTTCGCATTGTCGGGAGCAATCCCGGAGGTCGCCGTGGCGTACCCTGTGCTCCCCAAAGCATCGAGCATCTAAGGGCTTGTTACCCTCTTTTCTCTCTTTGCTGGTTGGCTCGCTGCGGCACGTACCCACCGTAGTGGGCCCAAAACTAGGGAAGCTGCGACGAGCGGCAACTGAAGTTCCGATCTTGTCCCCAGGATGGAACTTGGGGGAGGGTTTGGCGCCAGCCAAACTGTGAGGACTCCGGCATCGACGCCCGAAGTACCGACACCTGATTCCACAGGCGGACGCACAGTGTAGTCAGCACGGGTTCGAGTCCCAGAAGCGTGAGGCAGCGATCGGAGTGAACGCGCTGAACCGGATGGTCGAGCTTGGAATGCCGATTTCTGTGGCCGTGGCGAGGTGAAGGCGGTCGCCGAGATCGAAGTCTGAGCGTGAATCGGGCCGTGCAACAATCAGAATTAGCGACGACATCCAAGTTGCAGCGTGCTTTTTGATAACTGTTTGAGTTCAATTTGTTCAGCTCGAATTTCCTTTTTCTTGTTTTCAATCCTCTTGTCACTGACCGTGTTTTTTCGTATCGAAACGTCGATGCTCTCAATCTCGCATCCTGATGAAAGTACTTGATCGATGTTGTCAAAAAGATCACCGATGGAAACTATGTCCGAGTGCAAAGGAATGTCGTTATTTATATCGACATAACGAACCCGTACTGGCAACCTATGTGTCGCTTGCCCTTCTTGTCGTGTGATACCAGAACCTTCTTGGTGTGCAGTTGGCTCAACGGGACCTATAGGGCGACCTAGAAAAAAAAATCCATCAATGTTGGGCGGCATTACTAGGCCCTTTAGCTTTTCTCGTTCATCTCCTCTTAATTGCTGACGAAGTTCCATCAGCAACCGTCCCATTACGTTCCCACCGACTAACGATCCATCCTCTTGAGGTTGTGCACCCCAGAAAGGGTCTTTTTTGGAAAACTCAACAATGGGCATATCTTTTGTCGACTCTAGAACGCTTTCGTAGTTTTCCCAGTTCTGTGCCAGTTTTACACGAATGCACCAACGCATTATTGTCACTTTGATCCACTCGAAATCTGGACGAGAATCCTTTCTATATGGTCTGCTCTTCATCTTAGCGGTCATTGGGCTTGGCTCATTTATCAGCATTTCTTGAACTTCTTTTAGGTGTGGATATCTGCATAGTTGATAGAGAACTTCAGATGTTCCAATTCTCTTCTCGTTTACTCGCAATGGGAAACCGCCAGCCATATTGGACAGTCCGCCATACTTAGCAGTAGTCTTCCGGAACACCGCACATTCGTCTGCTTTATATATTCGAGGCGCAACTGTCCGCATCATATTCTTTGCGACCAAGGTGATGAGAATCCAGATAACACTGTCTCAGTATTTGTGCGTCGAGGAAACAGTGGATACCATGGATCTCCAACCCAGAATGCAAGTGGGCAGGCGTTGGGGCAGTTGCGATATGTTACAATCAATGATCCGAAACCAAGCGTCCGAAGACCATGAAAACCGAGAGGTCTGCACACTTCCGGAAGATTTGGACATATCTGGCGAATATGGAGCCCTGCATGAAGGAACTCTCTTTCTAGCAGGTCTCTACCTTCTGGTGATGAAAAAAGTTTGGCTTTTCCAATAGAGTTCCCTGGACGAGCGGTAGGGGGGTAGCCGACATTTGTCAGCATCTCGACATAAGGAGTTGATATTTCATCGTTTGGTATAACTCGTGGACGAAGCACATCAGAATCCACTATATAAGCCTTGCGATCCTCCACGCTTACCAAGCGCCACCAATGCACATCAAGAGACTTATTGCAATCCACTGCTGCTTTGGATATTCCTTGATTTGCGTACCACTCACCTCCTAAGTGCAAGGCAATAACAATGACATGCAACGTGGCATTTGCGGGGGCATCGTTCTCTACCCACTGGATAATATCTTGGCGAACACGCAAACCTGAAAAAACACCATCATCGATATAGACAAAGTTCCCGGATGATGGGGTACATTGCTGCACGCTGTATCCGAAGTTGGCTTGAAGAATAGTGTCGAATATTTGGAGCATTTGTTTTTGACTGGAGCCGGCGCTTTGAATGTTTAGAATTCCGCAATGTTTCCAAAACTGGGCAGGATTACCGTCAGTGAGGTTAGCATTCAATGCAAGACCCTGTAAAAAACGCTCAACATCTTGGCGATTGCAATAGGTGTTACCCAGTACGTGGTTGATTTCCTCAAGAATAGGTCCCTGAATCGGTGGATTGAATTGGTTAACCCATCTCTCTACATGCTCAGGAGTGATACTGGGTATTTCATTCTGGCGATAGTCTGCTATGGTGCTAGAAATAGAAACAAGCAGTTGATCGCGGCGAGTCATTGATTGCCCCCTTCTTGGTCACCCTCTCATGGTTGTGTAAACGCTTGCCAATGTCAAACCGTCTTTTCCAGCTTGTAGCATATGATTTCCGCGAGGTGAAGCACCTCGCCCCTCTTCGAACACGATCTTGCAGACCGTGGCCAGGAATCGGTGCGCCAAGTTGAGGGGCCTTCGATAGGAGACTCCGATGCCGAGGACTCGGTCCGTCGTCAACCTGTAGCGTCCTCCCTGGCGACCGCTTCCGATGCCTCCCATGCCTCAGATGATGACACGGATCAGCGACCGGTAGGCGGTGGTTTGCTATTGATTTCGAAAAACCTGGGGACGTCGCGACGGATGGTCAGCGCCCCGGCCACGACCCTGGAGCATGCTGCCCGGAGCAACCACGCCATCCGAGAGCCGTCGTGGCTACACCTCCCATCCAGGCCGTTCGGCCCTCACATCGAGGTTCACTACGCCGCCCGTTTGTAGTCGTGACGAAGTCCACCAAGGATTGGCATGGCGATGATCTCGCCGCCCACGATCGTCTCTGCCGGAGACCTGCCCACCGCCTCGGGTATCTGTTGGGCGAGACCCTGGTGTGGTCGCGCGATGTTGAAGTAGGAATTGACATATTCCTCAAGGACTCGGCGGAGGTGATCCTCACCGAGGATGAGGATGTGGTCGAGGCATTCGCGCCGGACGCTGCCCAGGAAGCGCTCGCAGATGGGCGTGAGGTTCGGCGACCTCGGTGGGATGGACACCACGTCGATACCCACGCCTTTCGCCACGGTTTCGAACTTGGGGCCGTACTTCCCGTCGTTGTCGCGGATAAGGAACCGTGGAGCCTCGCCCCATGGGGTCGCTTCGCGCAACTGTTGGGCTGCCCAACCATCGCTCGGCGACCGCGTGACGTTGAAGTGGACAACCTCGCGGCTGCCGTGCTTCACCACGAAGAACGCAAAGATGGGTCGGAACCAGGCGTCGTACAGCTGCAGGAAATCGCAGGCCCAGATATCGTTGGTGTGGTTGCGGATGAACGCCTCCCAGGTCTGGCCCGGCCTGCCTGGCGGCCGCACCTGCCTCATGTACTTCTGGATGGTCCGCTTGCTGACGCGGATACCGAGTTTGAGCAGCTCGCCACGTATCCGCTCAGCCCCCCAGGTCGCGTTCGAGACGACCATGTTCTTGATGAGGTCGATGGTTTCCTGTGCCAGCCGCCTCGGCTGGCCCTTCGGCCTCGACTTGTGCCTCCAGAAGATCTTGAAGAGGTCCCGGTGCCAGCGGAGCAGAGTGTCGGGCCGTACCAGGTGGAGCGCGTCCCGCCAGGCGCTGCACAGCCGGGCCAGGACCACCATCACAAACCGATCTGCTCGGCCCGTGAC
>JAHIZV010000136.1 GCA_018814445.1 Verrucomicrobiota bacterium
AGGGTTTTTCCACTCACAAGAATCTCGTGAGAGAAAGCCTCCATTTTGCTTCCACGCGAGGCGTGGGCGATGAGAACAGCGTCAGCCATCTCAGCAATCAGCTGGTTTCTGATCATTGCGGTTTCCTTGGTTCCTTGTCTTATCTTCTCCGGAAACGGCGACATGATAACAAGGCGGCCTTCGTTGATAGCGGGGCGGCAATCTACAGGATTTGTTGGAGTGCGACGGTACATCCCTCGGGCAAGGCACCAGATGACAGGATTAGGAGAGCGCAGGAGTATGCGCAGGCATTCCTGTTCCATCGGCGAATGAAATCCGCTGATAACGAGGATGCCCTCATTCCGGAGGCACTGTGCAAGGTCGTAGGTATCAAGGATGAGCTTGCCGGGGCACTTCACGGAGCAGAAAAGTGCTAGTTTTGGTCCTTGAGGAACAGGAATGTTACCGAAAGTAGTGAGGCTCATGCAAAGACGGCCTCATCATCTGAGACGGGAAGACTTGCATCAGGTTTTGCTTTCAACCAGTGGAGCATGCCCAGGTTTCGGATCGCAGAAGCCACCTCGCTCTGTTCCAGCGGCGGACGACGCTTCATTTTCCACTGCATGACCGCTTCGAGCACATCGGTTTCGGAAGGGAGATCCTCCTGAGCCGTTTGAAGCGATTGTGACGCATAGAGCACAGTCGCCACGATTTCAGCCTGATTCGTGTCCATGCGCATGAAGAGATCCGCGGTTTTAGCAATGATTGTCTCCCAACGCTCGACATCTGCGGCGAACCGCTTGCGAGTCTTGTCGAACTGCGGGCCGACTTTAACCATGAACATGCGTCCAAGTCGTTCTTCCTGCAGAAGATTGCTGTTAATCAACTCTGTTTCGGCTCTCTTAACATCCTTCGAAAATGGTCCAAAACTTCCCCGCTGGTATTCGAAGCCAGTGGGGATGCCTTCTCTAGTGGCCACATACGCGATCTTCTGAAAGATTGTGCGGCCAACTGGCCAGTGGTAGGGCTGCCGCTCGATTCTCTTGAGAATCTCCACTACCGCGACCCATGCAGGATTCAATCTGGATCGAGGCTCATGGACCTTCTGCGTGGCAGTGGACGCCCCTTGATCGAGAAACTCCATCGTAAGTTCTCGTGGATTGGTTCCATAAGGTGCGAACATCTCAACTGGGATATCCATTTGGCGAACGTAGCGGAAGATCAGGGGGCCGACAGCCCGCCATTCCAATTGACCATTGCCGCAACCCAGAGGAGGAATTGCAAGCGATGTGATGCCCCACTCCTGGTGATGAAGGAGAAGATGTTCAAGGCCGCGCTCGATATCAGCCATCTTCGAGAATGACTTCCAGTGATCCTTGGTTGGGAAGTTCACGATCTGAGGCGGGAACAATGCTCTGTAAAGGTAAGGAATACCGGGTTTGACCTCTTTCCGCTCACAGCGCTTCACGTAATCGGCAAACATGTCTGGAAAGCGGTTCTTGAACTCCAGAGCGATACCCTTGCCCATGATTCCAAAACAGTTGACCGTGTTGATCAGGGTTTGCGCTTTGGATTGCAGAATATCACCGACCAGAACCTTCATAGTACCCTCTCAATAGAAGAATATATCAGTGTTGATACTCACCGGCAAACCGGTATTCAGAGCATTGAATGCCGTCAATCCAACCTGATTCGCCACATAGGCTCCAGTGATATGGCAGGCATCAACCCTACCAGGAACCAGGACTTCGGCGCATTTCTCAGATTTGTGGCTCATCTGGTCAAACGGATCGTCATGCGTCCAATACCTTGCAAACACCCGCTCCCCGTTGATCTGCTCAAGACCGGCCGCTACGCTTGAAAATCGAGCCCAATCGCTGGCGGCATTGCGGTCGGACAGAACGACGTCAGGCAATTCCAGCACATCGGACGAAACCCGTAACACACAGATAATATCATTTTGAGCTCTGCGCCTGCTCAGCATCGCGTTATGCGCATCGAAGTACAAATTGGCGTATTCATGGAGCTTCCCTCCGCCCGGAATCTGCTTATTTCTGCGGCGTTCCTGCACTTCTTCAAGAGCAACGGAGTCATGGTCTAACCTTCGCGCGATCCGATTCGAGAGAACGCCATATTCAAGAATCGACGGCACGTTGCCGATGGGCGTGATGAAATGCAATTCAGTTATGTCTGCGCGATTCATAAGAACTGTTCGTTTGTCTGCATCAGTGGACCGGAGAGGTGCCCATCGACACGCGGGCAGAATGTGACGAGCTTGTTTCTGGCCATCCGCTTCGCCTCCTTTTCGAGTTCGGTTTCGACCCGGTTCCGACCTTCCTCGGTCTGGTAGAGGATGATTTCGGACGATGGTTCTGGGTGATCTTGATGCCCATCAGTCATGCCGTGCCGGTTCTTTCCCCTGAACCGTTGCATTTTTCGAAACAATTGCTCCCGCCGGCATTTCGTCCCAGGTTCTTTTATCCAGCAACCGACCAGCTTTCTTCTTCTGGACCCCTCCCCATTGCTTGAAGAAAAACGGGGTATTGACGGCAAGGCACTGATTTCGGATGTCGGTGGCCCATTCTTCTTCCATCGGTCGGGCGCCAGGGCCGGATTCGCCGCCCACGATGACCCAATCGATACCGTTGAGATCAAGCTTTGGTAGCGGTCCGAGGAGCGGTTCAAGAGAGAGAAAGCGCGTCTTGGCCGGAACCTTTCGGAGCTCATCAATCCGGTCGATATGCCGTTCGTTCTCGACAGTAACGCCCATCCAGATGTTCGATGTCCAGGTGAAGCGTCCGGCAAGTTGGAGTAAGCGGCCCGGGCGCTTGGTCAGTACTTGGAAGCAGTGCCACCGTGCTTCGTTCATTGTGAAGAATATCTCGTCAATGAACTCAACCGGAACTTCACGATGGAACAGGTCGCTCATCGAATTGACAAAGATCATTTGCGGCTTCTTCCACTTCAAGGGGATCCCCAGCGTCTCGGGATGACACGTCACCTTGAATCCGTTGCGGTAGTTTGGTTGCCCCATGGCGTGGAGTCGCTTAGCCATGCGTTCGGCATAGCAGTGCTTGCAGCCGGAACTGATCTTTGTGCAGCCCGTTACAGGGTTCCATGTGGACTCGGTCCATTCTATAGAAGATTTTGTTGCCATTGAGCACTCCTTTCAACAAACACCTGATATCCACCACGCCCCGTGTGATCCCAACCTCTATAAGCCTTCCCTGATTCATTCTTGGCAGGCAATCGAACTACTCCAAGCTTGTTGTCCTTCTCCAGTTTCTTCATTCGATCCTTGAGTTCACTTGTCGAGAAGCACACACCAAACGTATCTACAAGGCAAACGAGCAAGGCGTTGAGTGTCTTTCTTTCGTCGAGAGAATCAAGAATGCACTTCTCGACGTCCACGTCAGTGACGCATGCCTGCATCTCCGGAAAATCCATCTCAAACAGAACGCCCTGTGGGCGAACTTTATCACGAAATTCGCACCATCGCTTGTTCATGTTGTCAGCCATCAGGAGCAGACCGTCTTCGTGGTTTGTCCCGTATATCATCCGATACCTGGCAATGTGAGTCAGCTTGACCTTTATAGGAAACTGGATGACGTGCTTGAACACTTGCCTGAGCTCCCTGGTGTAGTTGACCACCAGCGCGTCCTCCGCCGCATGGAAATCATGCGTCTTGTAGTAAGTCTTAACAATCGGCCTCCAATAGTCCCCTCCTGCAATGGCATCCAGATTGTCCGGAGAGTTGACATCCGGCTCATACTCCTCCTGAAGGGGTTCCCCATCCAGCACGGCTATCTTCATAAGACGGCAACCCTCCCGCAAGAAGCCATGTGCGTTGAAGTTGATCAGGACTTCGGCAGTGTAGAAAGGCATGGCAGCAACAGCTTTGAAGTGTGCCATTCTCAAGCTCTTGATGCCGTATGGATCTACATACAGGAAAAGGTTCTTGTTCCGCGCATCATAAGTCGCAATGAAATGATCCATTCGCTCCTCATAGTCTCCTTCGAGGATATGAACATGTTCGTCTTCTGGCAGGTTGCGACGGAGATCCTCCACATATTTGTTCTCGATGAAGACCCCTTGAATGGAGGCTCCCGGCGTATGCTGGAGTTGTTCATCGATGGCTTGGCGAACGATGATCGGAGAGCCGTCCTTCCCGTCGTCGAAGCGTCCCTTCCCCGCAAAGCAATCAGCTATGCGAACAGCCTTCCCCGTGCGACATATCTTTGCCAAATACGGGCGAAGATACGCTCCGAGAATACGATCTTTGATCTCGGACCATTCATGCTTCCGTACGAAGAATTTCCGAGTAGAGCCCATCAATCCATCTCCGACGTGCCGCCCATGCGGTATTTGATGTCGTAGTTGATGATGAAATCCAGTTCCTCGTCCGTGAAACCGTAGTGTTTCGCAAGCATGCGGTCGATTTCGTCGATTATGGGCTTGGACTCCCGGGGATAGAACTCATCGTATTTGACGATCCCGGTCGCCTTATAGGGAATCTCTCGCCGAACGCTGTTCTGCTTCAGGTTGGCCATGAGGCGAGTCACGATCGAGGCCAGCTTCTCGCCGCATGCTGCATCAAGGGACGGAAGGTCGGTCGGAAAATCCAGTATGATCTCTCGGCCGCAGTGATACACGTCCGAGTAGGTAACAAACCAGCAGTAGAAGAGACTACTATTCAGTAGAGCCGTGAGTGTTGCTCGTAGTGATTCGTTCTCGACAGAAAACACCTTGTAATCCTCAGATTTCTTTCGGCCATCTCGTTCGCTCTCGAAGAAGGGCACGAAATCAAAGGCCTTCACGAAGTGAGCAACTATGCGATGGCAGTAGACTGAATGTGGGGCTTTATCGCGGACGATCGAGCCAAGTGTCACACGCTGTGCGCAGAGGCGAGATAGAATCTCATTGTGATTGGACGAGCATATCTTTGGATGCAGTGTCTTACGAATCTCCGTTGCTGCGAACTCCTCGTATGCGACTTGGGGGAATAGGAAATCGCGAGCTTCTGCATACCAGCGTTGAAAGTGCGTACTGAAGGTGTCCGCGCCGCCCCCCTTCTTCTGAAGCAGAATGGTGAGTCGGAACTTCACGCCATTGAAAAGAACCGACGGGTGGGCATCACCGGAATAGTGGCTGGCGTAGGTGGTTAGTCCCTCTGAACTCCAAAGATCACGAAAAGCGGCCATTCTTCTGGTGGAAACAGAACTCAATGGCACGATCATGCCGAAACGGGAGCAATTCCCAATCAGCCGATAACCCCGTTCACATACAGATGTGTAGATATTCCCGCACTGTAGCGTGTTGTACTCGGAACGGAGGGCGTAGTCCTTCCGGACCTTGCTGTACTCGACATATGGCGGATTCCCGATGATCACGTCGAATCCGCCGCCGCGCATAATGCCGTAGAACTCCACGAACCAATGGAAAGGCTCGTGGCTGTTTCTCCATGCGTCGAAATCTCTCTTCTTCTCAACATCTAGGCCGTACTCGCTGGCGAGGTAACGGTCGAGTTCGGCATCGAGCTTGGCCAGGCGCTCGCGGAGTTCCTGCTTGTCCTCGGGCGTGACTTTGCCGCCATGCGTCGTTTGCTGGGCGCGAAACTGCTGAAAGGCGCGGTCGACCTTCTCCAGATCCTCTTCGAAACGTTCGTAGTCGTCTTCCGCTGTGCCGAGCATGAGTCGGCCTTGTGCGTTCTTCCCCGCCCTCTCCTCAGTGAATGCTCTTCGCCCCTGATCGGCAGAAGCATAGCCCACCAGTGTATTCCCGGCTCGAATGTTGAAGTCGACATCGGGAAGCGGCTCAATCTGGTCAAAGGTCTCGACCTGTGCGACCAGCTTGAGGAAGAGGCGCAGTTTGCAGATCTCCACAGCCTCTTCCATGATGTCCACACCAAAAAGGTTGTTGATGATGATAGATTTCAGAACGAAGTAGCGTTCGCTGCGGTGTTCGCCAATTCCGTCGAGCACCCGTTTGAAGTCACTGAACTGCTTGGGGTGATGCGGTTTATCGGCAATGTCCTCAAGGAAGCGTTGCATCCGTTCCAGACAATCGCTGTAGAGCGTTTCCAGAATGCGGAGGGCTGCGAAGAGGAATGCGCCGGACCCGCAAGTGGGATCGAGGATGGTGATGCCAGGCTCCATCTTGTCGCTGGACTTCTCGGGAAGCCGTCCTGCGATAGTATGCCAGAACGCACGGAGCAGTTC
This sequence comes from Verrucomicrobiota bacterium, assembly GCA_018814445.1. Taxonomy (GTDB): domain Bacteria; phylum Verrucomicrobiota; class Kiritimatiellia; order JAHIZV01; family JAHIZV01; genus JAHIZV01. Next base: position 6,198 of record JAHIZV010000136.1, read on the forward strand.
GGGCCCCTCGGCGTTGACGATGGCGTCGCGGGCGAACTGCCAGATGTCGAGGTTCAGGGTAATGAGATCGTTGATCTCGTGGACGTCGCCTTTGCTCAGCTTCTTGCGAATGTCGAGGCAACGCTGGCGGCGGGCGACATGCTCGCGCCACGTTTCGGTGGGCAGTGCATAGGGATCTTCGGCGGAGCGGTTCCAGCCGTCACGTTTGGACACGTCTTTGATTCCGGCCGCTATGTCCTTTGGCAAAGAGATAACCTTTCCCTTGTCGTCAATGACGCCGTGGCGGACGGCGGGATAGATATAGCGGTCGGGGTCGTCGCGAAGCAACCGCCACATAGCACTGTCGGGTTTGAAAGCCACGGCGCACTTCTTCCGGGCGGCGTCGAACAGATAGGGAAGAATCGTGTTCTTGGAAATGTACTCCGTGATGTCTTCCTTGGTGTAGTACGCACCCATCTGTTTCTGGTTGATGTATTTTTCAAAGATATAGCCGACCACGTCCGGATTGATCTCGTCGTCCTTGCGGAGTGGCCGCTCGTCGAGATGCCAGCGATAGTCATCGAAGAAATCGAAGAGCTTCTCGAATGCCTTGTCGGGGATGTCGATGTCGCGATTGTTCTCCTCAAGCTGATGGACTTCAAAGAAGCCACCATTCAGATATGGCACCTTGCCGAGAAGTTTTTCCATCGCCGGATCGAGCTTACGCTCGTCTCTGTGCTTGCCCAGCCCCTCGTGAAAGAGCCGCAACAGGAAATACCGGTAGAAAGACTGGAACTTGTCCTTGCCCTTGGCATCCCTGACCATGGCGAGCCGGTTGCGAAGGTAATCGGTATCGCCGTCGAGGAAGCCCTTTTTCTGGATGAAGTACACGAACATCACGCGATTGAGCATCAGGGACGTGTACCATTGAAGGTCGGGGTCGGTCTTGATGCCCTTGATGAGCTTCATGAATGCTGTGTGCTCGGTTTTGAATCGGTCGTAGAACTTCTTGGTGACCTTATCCACGTCAAGGGCCGAGCGGATGCGGCCCGCAATGTCCGGGAGGGTCAGGTCCTCTTCTTCATCAAGGCTGACGGCGATTTGGTCGAGACGCTGGATAAGCGGGTCGCCGGATTGCGAAACGTCGAAACGATGGTCGCGGCTGGCGAGGGGCTTTCCTGTTTCGCGACGGACCCATTGCCAGACCTGTCGTCCCGCTGCCTCATCGGTATAGATAACGAAGTGCTCACGAGCGGATTTTGTGACCTTGTGGTCAATCTTCAGGCGTGTTGGCCGGTCGGGGATTGAGGCGCAGACAAACGCGACGAAGCCGCGCTTCTGGGCGACGGCGTTAAGGATGACGCTGCCGCTATCCACGGGGATGTCGAGTTGGGCCTGATGGTTGTCCCATCCCAAGTGCTCGCGAAAGAGAGTGTCAAAGTCGAATGACTTCAGGCATCTTCGCACTGCGCCAGTATCAATTCGCATAGTATTGACCTCAACTTACGTAGTCCGTGCCCTGCCTGCCGCTGCCTCACATTCAGAAAGAAAACCACATCCTTTGCAGCGCTTTGTCCGACGGTCCAGCCATTGGCTGTCTCCGAAACATCCCGGTTGCTTCTCCTCTTCGCGCGCGGAAATCGGCTTCGGCGTCAACCTCCAGGCTGCCCCTTTGAACCACTCCGATACCGATGTCATGTACTCACCGAGTTGAAGTGTGATACTACCGGCAAGTGCCAGTGCTTCACCAAAGATATGCATGGCATTCCCAAAACCTCCAGAAAGAGCAATGAAGCCGGTTAGGTATATAGCGTATTCCTGCCAGTAGCTTCCTTCGCCAGAACCTTCTTCTACGATTTCCACGCTGAAGCTCTGATCGGTCGTCAGATCTCCGAGAAGCCTCAACAATGCAGCCAGGCCCTCTCTTGAGCACGTGGCCTTGTCTTCCTTTGAGAACTTTCCGCTCGCCGGTTTGCAGAAGCGAAGAGTGAATATGGCTGCTTGCTCTCGATCCTCGGTCTCACCCATCCTTTTCGAATGTCGCAGACCAAGAGAGCAGATAACCTGGGGTTCATCTGACTCCACATCCTCGCTAATGCGACATAGACGAGCATCTGCGCGAAGTGAGATGGCCAATTCGGCCAGAGCGGGATTGTCGATACCGGTCTTGAGTTGCCGATTCAAGGTGTCGGTGGCCGATTGAAGCAATGGGTGCTTGTAGATGTCCTCTATGGCGTGCCGCAATTCGGGAATGTCGAAGAGCATGCCTTTGACTTCTTCTGCATAGGCTTTGAGGCGTTCGTAGGTACGGAAACGCGCTCCGGATGGCCTGCCAAGCTGGCCGCCGACGGATTTCTCAGTCTCGACGATGAGCTTGACACCTTTGGCGACCATCTCGTGATGGTGGTCATGTCGCGGCAACGCCAAGGTGTCAGGCTTGCACTCTGCGGTCTTGAGAATGGTGAACTGCGATTCGGTGACGCTGTTGCCGTCCTTATCGATCCAGGCGAGAGCGTCGTTTCCCTCGGCAGTGCGCAGGTAAACGAGGGCTCCTTCGGGTTGGTCGGGCTTGGGAATGTGTGGCCGCGTCGAATAGACGACATCCGGCATAGCCGGGATGATCTTTTCCAGCTCAGGGTCGCGGTCGATGGCGTTCTTCCAAATCTGATAGGCGTAGGACGCCAGATCGACCTCGGTGTCGTCGTCGCCGTCGAGGATACCGGCTTTCTCGGTAAACAGGTCTCGGACTGCTTGAGCCGGGTCCTGGTCTTCAAAGAATGTCTCATCCGCGCCTACGACCTCTGCATTTTCCTCAAGTCGCTGTCGCACACGTGAACGTAGCCGAATAATCCGTTCCACGCCCTCGGCAGGTAGAAAGGAGTAGCAGAGAATGGTATCGGACTTCTGGCCGATACGGTCAACACGACCGGCGCGTTGAATGAGACGTATAATCGCCCAGGGCAGATCATAGTTGACGATAATCGAGCAATCTTGGAGGTTCTGACCCTCGCTCAGGACGTCGGTCGCCAGCACGACGCGAAGTTCTTTTCCCGGATCGACTTGGCCGCGTTTATCGTTGCTGACAGGGCTGAATCGGTAAGCGACGGCGGTCGGATCGTCCGTGTCACCGGTGACGCCCTCAAGAGATTGAAGACCTCTCGCCTTCAACTGGTCTGCAAGGTAGTCGACCGTGTCGGCAAACTGGGAAAAAACCAAGACTTTGTCTGTTGGGTGCTGTTGGGAGAGCAATGTAAGCAGTGCCTGAAGTTTGGCGTCACGGTTGGCGTCCCACCCTCCGGCCTTCTTCAGGACCTTCATCAGCGCCTTGGCATCCTTGTGCAGATCTTCGGCAAGATCTTCGGTGAAAAGCTCCGGCTTGAGCCACTTGAACCGCCGCTGGAAATGCTCTGCGTACGTATCGTAGACTTTGGATGCGCGCGCGCGCATCTCGGCTTCCGTCATGATTTCGCGAATCTCGATCGTGGGATCGTCCGTCGTGTTGTTATCATCATTGTCGGATGCGGCGTCCCACAGATCGGAGTCTTTGTCGTTTGCCGAGGTGTCGAGGAGGCCCATATCTTGTGTGCCGATGGGGACGGGCAAGCCATTCTCGATGGCATGCAGGCAGATGAAATTGCGCAGGATGTGGCGCTCCACGGAGAGAATAAAGGAGATCCCGCTGCTTTCCAGGCGTTTAAAGAGATTGGTCTTACAGAAGCCCTTGAGTCGCGTCCCCGCACGCGACAGATCCGCGAGCACCTTCGCTTCGTCTGGGGTCGGCGGCTTATGCGGCGACGGCTTCTCGTAGTTTCCCAACCCGTATCGCGGCAGCGTCAGGTTGCTGACGGCTTTGACCACATGATCGGCAAAGAGATGGGCATACTGATCATCGGGGTCCTTCTCGTTGATTTTGAACTTCACGGTCTTCGGAACACGTGTCGGGAAATATGAGCGGGTGCCGTCCGCGAATTCCAGGTACTTCCGGTCGCGCTCCGGATCGAGTTGGGCGTAATTCTCCTGAATGAAACTGCGTGTGCGACGGACAAGGTACAGACGCATGAGGTCGCGCCAGTCGTCGGTATGGTCGCTCTTCTCAAAGGCAGCGAGAGAGCGCACGGGGCACTGATGCCGACGGATGAATTCGGTTTCGCCAAGTTCACGGAGCAGTTTCTCAGGGCGGATGCCGATGTCCTTCTGCACATCAATGAAGAGGCGGAGTTGGTTCGACAGGTCCAGATAGGTCTTGTTGTAGGGCGTAGCCGACAACAGAATGACGCGGCTATCGTTTGACGCTATATATTCGGCGATAGCGCGGTAGCGCTGACCCTCTCGATTCCGCAGGTTGTGGCTTTCGTCAATGAGCACAAGTCGGAATCTTCGCAAATCGGGAAGCTCCTGTTGAACGCGGGTGATAGAAAGCACCTTGGCTCTCAGCCGATACTCCTGACGGTAATCCTCCCACATGCGGACTAGATTCTTCGGGCAGATGATGAGCGTTTCGACCCCGTGGTCATCCTCAAAGATGCGAGCAAGCGCCGTCGCCATGAGCGTTTTTCCCAGCCCCACCACATCGCCTATCACGACTCCGCCACGTTTGTTCAGGTGGTGAGCCGCAATCTGGACGGCCGCCTTCTGAAACTCAAACAGCTTGTTCCCAAAGTCACTGGGGATACGGAATTCCGTAAGTCCGGCACGCGCTTCTTGGGAAAGGTGATAGGCCGTCTTGATGTAGATGTGATACGGGGGGATAGGCTCCGGACGTGCCCAACTGTTATTGACGATCTCAATGAGTTCTTCCGAAATGTCGATACAGAACCTGTCGTTCCAACGGTCCTCAAACCATCTGGTGAGCTTATCGCAGGCGTCGTGGTCGAGAACATCGACGTTGAGTTCGCCCTGCTTCGAGAGCCCGGCCAAGGTGAGATTGCTGCTCCCGAGGTAGCCGATCGCCGGACTGAGCGGGTCCTCGCGAAAGAGCAGGTATAGCTTCGCATGGAGGGGGTGGCGAAGGAACAGCTTGACTACGACTTTGTGCGCGGCGATTTGGGCCGCAAGCCGGCGTAGTCCTTGCTCGTCGGCGTTTGTGGGAATCCCCACCATTAACTGGTCGCGAAAATCCTGAGCAAGCTTTTGCTTGAGAGCAATAGCCGTGGCCTGATCGATTTGCTCCCCTGCTTTGACGAGACTCATAGAGCGCCGCAGTTGATCCTGTGGCATCTGTTGCATGCCCACGAGCAGTCGGCAGCAGTTGCCCTCACCGCCGGACCAGTTCTCGATGGATTCGTGCAGTTGCCGCCATCCACGAAGGTTGAAGTATCCGACGCAGAAGTCGCTGCGGTGACATAGTTCCAACGCCTCCTGCAAGGCGGGCAGAAGCTTCTCGTCAATGTTGTCAAAAATGCGGGGCATCTAGCTCCTCTGTCTGAGAGAGTTCAGGGGCACTCTGTCGCCTGCTTGTTCGGATACTTCCAGAATGGCCATCCGTTCACCGACTCTCTTACTTCCTACAAATCATTCTTAACTCGTCGTTATACATGTAGTCGATAATCTTTCCGGAGATAATCAACTCGATGGCTTCTTCAATAACCGGAAGCGGCGCAATGAACCACTCGCGTGGTGGATATCGTTGTCCGGCCCTTTCGAAGACATCCACTTCCGAGCAGACCTTACCAAAGAACCTGTGCAACAACAGCGCCAGTTTCTGTGGGTTGAGGTTCGGCACTATTCGCCCTCCAAGGTGTTTCCATCTTCTCCCGTCAGAACCCCCGACTAGGCCAGCGCTCCCTCGAGAACTTACCGATTCGCCATCCCCAGAAGCCCGAGGCGTACATTGACATCTCCCGCCTGATTTGTGACTCTATCTATGGACTAGGGATTCTCGGTCGGCAGGCATTTCTGAACACAGGGATGTCTGTTTGCTTTTTAAGGAAAGACTTTCCACCCCAACCCCTCCCCCTTTCCATAGATCTTCTCGCTCACGATATCAGAGAAACGATTTGGTTCTTCAGGAAGCAGCACATGCCTCGCACAAGGGGGATTCAGGACATCAGGAGGGTAAGTACACCGATTGACCTCTTTATAGTCTTCACTGCAATAAGGATATCCAAGCGAGGAAGAACACTTTCAGGAATTGACATCAGGCCTTGCCGAGGCGCTCGACCACGCCAGAGGTGAAGTGACGCTGAGGACCACACGGGTGACCTTACCGGAGAAGCCTACGCCCACGTCATCAGCTCAGATCAAGATGATCCGCAAGGATCTTGGCGTCAGCCAAGCTGTCTTCGCAAAGATCTTGAACGTCTCGCAGGACACGGACCCTAATCTAGTAAGCACTCACTTTGTTCAAGCTGGATATCCTTAGACGAGATTGCTATGATTCAACATGCGGTTGATACATAAGGCAGAAAGGCACGCATGGAAAAGATACTCAAGCTTTTTGAGAAGGTGACCGTCATAACGCTGCTTGGACTGATGATGTTGGCCGTTCTGGTGTCCACCGTTGAATTGATAATTATACTGGGCCAAGAGATCATGAAGCCACCGGTACTTCTTCTCAATATAGAAGAAATGCTGGAGGTCTTCGGCTTCTTCCTCATGGTTCTGATCGGACTGGAACTCTTCGAGAGCATAAAGGCCTACCTTGAAAAGGACCGGGTTCATGCCGAAGTCGTTTTTCTCGTGGCTATTGTCGCCGTTTCCCGAAAGGTCATTATCCTGGACTACAAAGAGACTACCCCGGAGATGCTCTACGGCATGTCCGCGATCATCGTAGCGCTTGGACTGGGCTACTTCCTCGTGCTGCGAGCGCTGCATATGCATGGTACCGATAAGACAGCGTGAACCTTGACAGCATAGTTTTTGAACTGAGCGCTATCGTTGTTGGCGCAGCTGTTTTGGGTACGATGTTTCTTTATGCAAAACAGCCGATCATCATCGCATACATTGTAATTGGTCTCGTCATAGGTCCAAGCGGCTTCGGGCTCATTCGCAGAACTGACCATATTGAGCAGATAGCTCACTTCGGCGTTATCCTTCTGCTCTTCCTCATTGGACTCAACCTGCAGCCAGGCAAGCTGCTAAGACTCTTCAAAAAAACTGCTCTGCTTACTCTGAGCACATCGCTTGCATTTGCTCTGACTTCCTGTCTGTTCGCCCTACTGCTCGGTTTTGACCAGCACAGCGCAGTGCTTTTCGGAGCGGCGATGATGTTCTCAAGCACGGTAATCGGGCTGAAACTGGTACCCACTACAACACTTCATCACAAGCGCACGGGCGAGATCATGACCAGTATCCTCCTCCTTCAGGATATTCTGGCTGTCCTTGTCATCCTTTTCATCACCGGAGAGAAGAGTGATCACGTTCTAGCCACGTTTACCATCCTTACAGGGAAGCTGATCCTTTTATGCGCTCTGTCGTTCGCGGGCGTGAGATTCATGATGACTCCTCTGCTTCAGAAGTTCGATGGCGTTCAAGAGTACACGTTCCTCGCGACGCTGGCCTGGTGCCTTTTGTGGGCCGAAGTCGCACATACATTAGGGCTCTCGTATGAAATGGGGGCTTTCGTCGCTGGACTGTCGATTGCCTCCTGCAGGATCGCACTTGTTATCGCCGAACATCTGAAACCCTTGCGAGAGTTCTTCCTAATCCTCTTCTTCTTTGCGATTGGCGCGAAGCTCAACTTGAACATCGAACTCAAGATGCTTCTGGCGGCTATCCTGTTCGGTGCTGTACTAGTGCCTCTGAAATTCTGGGTATTTCGACTCGCTTTCGGGCTGTCGGGAGAGCCGTCTAGACTGTCCTCAGAACTGGCGGCACGCTTGGCTCAATCCAGTGAGTTCTCCCTTCTCGTCGCATTCTCGGCTGTATCCATCGGTGTCCTGTCGGACGACAATGCGATGGTTATTCAAGTTTCGACGATTGTATCTTTCATCATCTCAACCTACTGGGTTGTGCTGAAGCACCCCACGACGATCTCAGCAAGTTCCAAACTTCGCCAAAATTGAAAGATATTGAGTCAATGACAAAAGCGAAACGTAGATTCTGGAAACGGTCGGCCATCTCAATGCTCATGTTCCTGACCTCTGTTCCGCACATCGACGCTCACTCGATCGAAATCGGAGACAGCAGAGACAGCGTCATTGCTGACATCGGCGAACCTGGCGGATTCATGGCCTCGGGAGACATGGAGACACTTTTCTACAAGCGCGGAACCGTGATGCTTGAGCGTGGAAAAGTGATTTCCGTCCAGATCCGCTCTGCGGAAAAGCAGAAGCAGATTGAGGCGGAAAAACTTCAGGCTCTGGACGACGAACGCGAAGCTAAGGATAGGGCCCGCAAAGCACACATCGAGAAAGGGCGGGCGGAAAAAAGAAGACTCCTCGAAAGCGAGGAATTCAAATCACTTCCTCCTCACGAACGGCTCGCGCAATGGCGTTCTTTTCAGCACACCTATCCGGATGTATCGATTGAAGAGATCCTGAAGACCGAAGGCAGAGAGGCCCGCGGCGCGGATACGGAAGAAGTCACTGCTCGAATTGGAAAACTGGAACAGCAGATTCTTGAAGTGCAGAAGAAGCGGCGGCTGACACCCAACAACCGCCTTCGCAGGCGGTACAGCCGGGAACGGAGAGAAATGGAAGAAGAACTGTCCTCTCTGCGCCTGCGCCAGGAAGAAATACAGAAGTCCACGACACCTTAGCTCAGTTTACGGCATATCTGAATAAGTCTTAAGAAATGTCGTGTAAACCATTAACCCCGGCTCCCGGTACATATACTAGAGTCACGGCAGGAAAAAGGGCGGGCGAAAGTCTGATGAAGAAAGACAGTGTCACCATTAGAAGATGGCTGAACCGGAGCATTCGCAACCGCGTCTTTTCTGTGGCCCTTCTGTTTGCCTTTACTGCAGGCAGTTTCGGACAGACGAAATGGACGTTGATGGGTTGGAACGACCTCGGCATGCATTGCATGGACGGGACGGATTACTCTGTATCTTCCATACTCCCTCCGTACAACACGTTCCACGTTCACCTTCTGCGCGACGGTCAGATCGTCACTGACCCAGCCGCACTCGGCATAACGATCACCTACGAAGCTGTCGCGGATCCGTCAGGCTCAATCAACAGTCACTCGACCGCCAAAGTGAATTTCTGGGACTACGCGGAGAAGTACTTCGGGGTTGTTCTTCCGGCAGAGACGGGTCTCGCGGGCTTCGCCATGCCCGGCGTGTCGAACACCCCACAATCGATGCATTTCGAAACAAGTCACAATTGGTTCACTGGCGAAGGCGTACCCATCACTCCGTTTGACGATGTCGGAAACACCAACTTCTACCCCATGTTCCGTATCGTAGCCCGCGACTCAGGCGGTATCGGGATCGCATCGAATGACGTCGTTATTCCTGTGTCGGATGAAATGGATTGTACGGCCTGTCATGCCTCCGGTTCCGGCCCTGCCGCAAAGCCCAACAAGGGGTGGGTCTGGCTCGACAATCCTCACAATGACATGAAGCTCAATATTCTCCGCTTGCACGATCAGTTCAACGCAGGGAAACCGCTCTACGCCTCCGCGCTGGCCACTAACGGCTTCAATCCCAAGGGGCTTTTCGCAACCGTCGTGGAAGACGGACAGCCGATTCTGTGTTCCGTGTGCCACAGGTCAAATGCTCTGCCCGTTTCAAAGGTACCGGAGCTGAAACCGCTCACCGAATCTATCCATAGTCGGCATGCAAACGTGATAGATCCTCTCACCGGACTCTCTATGGAATCAGCGGCAAACCGCGAGTCCTGCTATCGGTGTCACCCGGGCTCGAAAACGCTCTGCCTGCGCGGCGCGATGGGCAAGGCGGTAAGCACAAATGCCGCGCCCTCGATGTCCTGTCAGAGCTGTCATGGCCATATGTCGGACGTCGGTGACTCAGCGCGCGAAGGATGGTTTAACGAGCCGAACTGCCAGGCCTGCCATTCCGGGACAGCCGATGACAATAGCGGACAAATCCGATACACCAGTGTTTTTGATGAACTCGGCGATGTGCGGGTGCCGGCCAACAGCACGTTTGCAACGGAACCGGACACACCCGCCCCGGGCATCTCCCTCTATCGCTTCTCTGCAGGGCACGGAGGACTCCAGTGCTCGGCCTGCCACGGATCACCTCATGCCGTCTATCCGTCGGCGGTCCACAGCGACAACATTCAGAACATCAACCTGCAGGGATACGCCGGCACCCTCTCCAAGTGCTCCGTGTGTCACGTCAGCAAACCCGGCAGCTACTTCAACGGGCCGCACGGAATGCATCCCATCGGGTACACCTGGAACAAAGAGGATCACAAACAAGCTGCGGAGAGCAACCTGAACTCGTGCCGCAGATGTCACGGAACCGACCTGCACGGAACGGTGCTGTCCCGTGCGCACGACAACCGCGTCATCAGCGCAGGCGAGGATATCGGCACGAAGCATTTCTGGAAAGGATCCCAGATCGGATGCTACACCTGTCATAACGGACCGAACGACGACCATCCAGGTAACACACCGCCAACCGTCAGCGGAAGCATCTCGGCTTCAACCACCGCAAACACGCCGGTCGCTCTCAGCATCACGGCGAATGACGCGAACAGCAACCCGCTGACGCTTCGCGTTGTTTCACAGGCACAGAATGGCCGGGTCGGGATAATCGGCACACAGGCAACGTATATCCCCTTCCCCGACTTCATAGGAGTCGATACATTCACCTACGCCGCATGGGATGGGAGCAGCGATTCCAACCTCGGAACCGGAACAGTCACCGTGACGGCCGGCACCTGTGTCCTGAGCTGCCCGACGCTCGTTCCGACATCCACTCCAGTGAATGTAAGCACTCCGTTCTGGAGTTTCGCGACCTTGAGCAACTGCAGCGGAACCATCTCGATAGACTGGGACTTCGGGGATGCTTCGACCCATTCTGTATCAGCCATGACGGCTCATGCCTTCAGTTCGACAGGTCTATACACATGGGTCCAGACAGCTTCTGCCGACGGCAAAGGACTCACGAACACCGGTCAGATCGTGATCACTGATACCATTCGCGACTGGGACGAAGACAGTCTCTCCGACCTTTGGGAGAACTTCTTCTTCAAGGCTCTCAACATTGCTTCGGCTCAGACGGATATCGACATGGACGGATTCATTGACCTGCATGAGTTTCTTGCAGGAACCATCCCGACGAATATCAACTCCTTGCTGCACATCGAGGCGCTGGTTGAGTACGTCGCCGGCGGACAGATCATTCAGTGGCCCAGCGTCTCTAACAAATCCTACCGGATTCTGCAGAGCACGAATCTGCTGACCGGCGATTTCAGCGGACTTGCCTCCCACATCTCCGCAACGCCGCCTGTCAACACGTTCACCAATCCCTCTCCCTCCTCAAGCCCGGCCGTTTACTACCGTATTGAACTGGAGTAGGCAGACCCGCCCTTTGGTCGGTGTGGGGGTATAGAGATGCAGGTGTGGAAGTGAAACGGTCACCGGCGAGCCAAGCTCGTGTCAGAGGGCCAGTTGGCCTTGTCATCAATGACTACTGACGCGCGCAGCGCCAATGACGGGGCGGCAAATAACTTCCATAATCCCCCCATTCACGCTAAGCTGTCGGAGCTTACAAAAATCCTCAGCACGTAGGGAGAACGATATGCACGAGAAGAGTATTGAGTTGTTGAACAAGGTGGTCGGGGACGAGCTTTCGGCCGTTCACCAGTACATGTACTTCCACTTCCACTGCGACGATCAGGGCTACGACATTCTCGCCGCGCTATTTAAAAGAACCGCAATCGAGGAAATGGGGCATGTGGAAAAGGCTTCTGACCGCATCCTGTTTCTCGGCGGAGACGTGGAAATGAAGTCCGCCGATGACGTTCTGAAGATTCATGACGTCCGCGCGATGCTGGAACGCGGAGCGGCGATGGAAGAACAGAGCGCCAAGGACTACAACACCTGGGCAAACGAATGTTCCGCAAACGCCGATTCAGGTTCTCGCAAGGTTCTCGAAGATCTGGTTGCCGATGAAGAGCGTCACTACGATCAGTTTATGACTGAGGTGGCCAGCCTCGACAAACATGGCGACAAGTATCTGGCCCTCCAGTCCATGGAACGCAGTAGAGCTCAGATCACCACTCCGACTGAAGAGTGATGGTATTTGAGAGCGAGCGCCCCGTCACTTGCGCTGCGCGCGTCATGGGTCATTGGTGACGCGAGGAGAGTGAGCTACTGCACCGTTTCGCGATGAGGTTCTCCGCGGTGGTAGAGTTCCAGCCTGTGGCGGCATTGGCGCACCAGTTCCGTGTTGCCTGCGGACAATGCGGTGTCGGCGGCCCTCGTTTCTGTTGCTATTGCTTTCTCAAACCGGCCTGTTTCCGCGTATGCAGCAGCAAGCGATGTCAGGAACAAGGGGTTTCTGTATCCGGTTAGTTCACATGCTCGCGTCGCCAGCTTGACAGCAGATGAGCCATCCCTCAATTCCGGGTCCGCGTGGGTGCTGAGTATCCAGGCCATGTTGCTGAAAGCATCCGGGAACCATGGATTCAGGACGGTGGTCGTTTTGTAGTGCCGCAGGGCCTCCGCGTGGTTCCCTGCTGCGTGGCAGAGAGCCGCCAGTTGATAGTGAATCTCAAACTGCTCCGGCGATGCCTCCACCGCTTTGGCAAAAGACCGAATCGCCTCATCAAGTTCACCCAGCAGCATGTAACAGCTTCCCATGCGGCAATATGCATCTGTGAAATCAGGCCTTATACGGACGGCTTCTCCGTATTGCTCCAACGCCTGCTCGTACTGACCTTCCAACGCGAGCAGGAGGCCGAGGTTATAGTGCGTCACTTCGTAGTCGGGCTTCAGATGAAGCGCTGCGCCGAAATGATCTCGCGCCTGCTGAAGCCGGCGCTCACTGAGATGGATATTGCCGACATTGCTGTGCGCAAGCCATGAGCGGGGATTCTTCCTCAGCGTGTCGTACCACAGGCGCTCCCCATTGCCAAACGTGCGCGCCCGGCTTGCCGTCAATCCCCCCAGGATTACCGCGAGCGCCAGAATGAGACCTATGCGCGCACGAAGCGAACCGGCGACGCCAAGGATGCCGGCTGCGCGAGTGGCAACCGCCGCGAAGAAAACAATGATGCCCGCGCTGGCAAGATACTGAAAATGATCGGCCACAAATGAGAACCGCATAGGATACACATCCACAAAACCCAGGGCCGGAGCCAGGCTCACTCCGAAGAAAAGGAGCGCCGTCAGAGGTCCGCGCCCGAACTCCTTGCGCATGTACCAGGTGCCTATGAGCAAGGCCAGGGCGGCAACGGGAAAGAGATACAGGGCCAGGTTGCCCGACTCAATGTTCCAGCGGGGATAGTTGAAGCAGAGACCGACGGGCCACAGGAGTTTGCCCAGATAGAACCAGAATATCCGGCCCGCAATCAGTATTCGTTCCGCAAGCGATAAGGCCCAGTCATCTCCTACCGCACCGACGAGCGACTTCTCCAGTCTCGCAGTGATGGTGCCGAGCGCGGCGCCAGCCGCAAACA
>JAHIZV010000137.1 GCA_018814445.1 Verrucomicrobiota bacterium
ACGAACAATGGATGAAGTTCGCATTGTTTGTAGTCAATGCCGTAAGGCATGTCGTGGCCTTAAGTCAGTGCCATTCTCGATTTGGCTGTCCCGCGCGCAAGCCGTCCGAATTTCGGACTAACCAGTCATCGTCTCCAAAATCCTACTCATAATCGTAATCCTAATCGATTGATCCAGTGCTGTTGCCCACATGGCCACCTATGAAAACTCACTTTGATCATGAGAAGCTGGATGTGTATCAGGATGCCATCGGTTTTGTTTCCTGGGTTGATGAATTGCTCGAAGGAATCCCCAAAAGTCTTGCTGTTCACAATCAGTTGGACAGAGCCTCAACATCCATACCACTGAACATTTGAGTACGGCACAGAGATGGAAGAATGATTATGATTACGAGTACGATTACGAGCGTGAATGGGGTGTCCCGATGTTGAACTCAGGAAAGTGCGGAGGTCATGCGCCTCCCTTTGAACTTTGAACTGAGAACGCTGAACTTCAGCGCCCTTTGGAGACCAGTTCGGCATCATACTCCGGCACAGCATGCCTGAGTTCACTGACCAGATCCCGGCACGAATGCTGTCCGGGCGCGCTGGGGTTGTCGATGTAACCGTAGGTGAGGCAGGAGCCCAGTTTCGGGAAATCGATTCTTGTCCGCCGGCCTTCGGGACCCATGCCGAGGACGCACATCGGGGACGTTGAATTCTCCTGTAGGAGAAGTGCGAGGCGCTCGATATCCTCCGGCGCATTGATCATTGTGGCGATCTTGATGACGGCGCGCCCCAGATCATGGATTCTTGCGATGATGTCTTTCAGTTCTTCGAGCGAAGGCGTCTGATCAAAGTCGTGGAATGATACAATTGCTGTTTTCCCCATCATCGCGGCCTCATTGACAACCTCTTTCGCCAATGGGCTTCTCAATTCGACATCCACCGCCGACAGGTTGGCTATGGCCGACATGAAAAGGGGTCTGCGATCCTCGTCCTCGTCCTGCCACTGTCCTCCCTCGGCCGCGAGCCGGGGTGTGTAGATTACCGGAAACCCATCTGCCTCGATGTTTTCACAACGGTTGATGATTTCGGGAGAGGAGGGAGCGAGATTCATGAGATCCGGACGCACTTCCACCGCGTCGCAATTGATCCGCGGATAGTCACAGAATTCGTAGAGCATCTGCGCCGAAGTGATAACGCCTGCCACGCGGGGCAGGTGTCCCAGTTTCAACGAGCCCAAAGAGTATTCAGTGTGTGAGAACATCATATCTCCTGCATTCAGCATGATTGTAAGCTGTCGCGAGGAAGACAGCAAGCACCAGTCATCAATGACCAATGACGCGAGCGACATCGAGCGAAGAGTTGCGATACTCCAGAATGTCGATACCGCTTCTTAGCCGCCACCTTCAGGGTCAGTCACGTGAAAATTCATCACGGAAGCCGTGAGTGAATTTTCAGTAACAGACCCTTGCTCTCCCATTCTCCCACACTCCCATTCCCCCATACAAAGGGCTTCCGGGGTGGTCATCCCTGCTGCGCCGCGCGCTTTCTCATCGTTGCTCTGAGAATCTTCTTCCGCAGTCGCAGTTTCTTGGGTGTCGCTTCGACATACTCGTCAGCGCTGATGAACTCGATGGCCCTTTCCAGCGACATCCGAATCGGAGGTTCGAGCATGATGGCCTTGTCCGAACCGGAGGCACGGACGTTCGTGAGCTGCTTGGTCCGTGTAGGATTTACCGGCATGTCTTCACTGCGTGCATTCTCACCGATAATCATGCCTTCGTACACCTCATCCTGCGGGCCGATGAAAAGCCGTCCCCGCTCCTGAATCGTGTCCAGCGCATACCCGGTTGCCGTACCGCCGACCATGGAGACCAGTGTCCCTGAATTCCTGCTGGCGATCTCTCCGCAGAAGGGTGCGTATTCCTTGAACATATGACTGATTACCGCTTCGCCGCTTGTTCTGTTGACGAGGAAGCTCTCAAAACCGATCAATCCGCGCGTAGGTATCACAGATTCCAGATGCACCATGGAGCCGTGGTGTTCCATATTGACTGTCCTGGCTTTCCGAGAGGCCAGATTCTGGAGTATATCGCCGAGCGCATCGTTCGTCACCTCCAGCCACAACGTCTCGAAAGGTTCCAGTTTCCTGCCGTCCTCAACGCGGTAGATTACCTCGGGGCGGGACACTAACAATTCAAAGCCCTCGCGCCGCATCGTCTCGACCAGCACCGCAATCTGAAGTTCTCCGCGTGCGCTGACCTTGAATGCGCTCCCGAGAGACGTGTCACTGACTTCCAGCGAAATATTGGTTCTCGTTTCCCTGATCAGACGTTCGCGTATATGCCTGGCCGTCAACAGCTTTCCTTCGCGACCCGCCAACGGGCCGTCGTTCACGCATATCTGCATCTGGATGGTCGGAGGGTCAATTTCAACGAATGGCACGGGGTGCTGATCCTCGCTGTTGCACAGCGTTTCGCCAATGTATGCATCTTTGAAACCGGCAAGCCCGACGATATCCCCGGCGTGTCCCTGTTCGGCCTCCACCGTCCCCATTCCGCTGAACCGGTAGAGTCTGCTGATGATCGCGCGTTGCCTGCGGCCTTCTTTATTGATGCAGACAACAGACTCGCCGACTTTTACCGATCCGCTCGCGATCTTTCCTATCGCGATACGCCCGACGTAATCGCTCCAGTCCAGATTGCTGATCAGCATATGGAACTGACCCTTGGGATCGGCTTCCGGCGCGCGCACGTGCTCCACCACCGTGTCAAACAAGATGCCCATGCCTTGGGGTTCATCGCCGATTTCATGAACCGCGTATCCGTCTCGCGCGCTGGCGTAAATAAAGGGGGCGTGGAACTGTCGCTCTCCGGCGTTGAGTTCGAGGAGAAGTTCCAGAACCTTGTCATGCGTCTTCATGGGGTCGGCCAGGTCGCGATCGATCTTATTGACGACGACGATCAGATCGAGGTCCTGCGCAAGGGCCTTGCGCAACACGAAACGCGTCTGTGCCTGCGGTCCTTCGGCCGCGTCGACAAGCAGGAGGACGCCATCGACCATGTTCAGAATCCGTTCGACCTCGCCCCCGAAGTCAGCGTGACCCGGCGTATCGACCAGGTTGATGCGAACGCCTTTCCAGTGGACCGCGGCATTTTTAGAGCGGATCGTGATGCCCTTTTCCTGTTCCAGATCCATCGAATCCATCGCGCGTTCCTGCACACGTTCGTTATCGCGGAACAGGCCGGAAGCACGCAGCAGCTTATCGACCAAAGTGGTTTTTCCATGGTCGACATGCGCGATTATACCGATGTTGCGGATCTGCTCGTTCATAGGGTGGGGGAATCTAGTGGATTCCGCCTCGAAAGCAACTAGATTGTGGAAGCGTCCCCGAAAAGAGGACTAGACCCTTCGAGGGAAACAAGCTAAGGAATACGCCTCCCAAACAGACACCATACATCAAAAGCGGAGGGGTGGCTGAGTGGTTGAAAGCACCGGTCTTGAAAACCGGCGACGGGCAACTGTCCGGGGGTTCGAATCCCTCCCCCTCCGCCACACTTACTTGAAACTCTCTTTACGAAGGCCGAGCGTCTTCATTCTTTCGTAGAGCGCGCGAGTGGTTATACCTGCGTCGTCCGCCGTTTTCCGGATGCGGCCCTCGTTGCGGGTGAGCAGTGCATTCAGGTATGCGTGTTCGGCTTTTTCCGCGGCGATCTTCCTTATTTCGGCGACGGGGAGATTCAGCCAGTCTTCAGTCAACCGCTGGTCTTCTTTGGGCCTGTTCGCGGTGATTGTGTCGGGAAGATCGTGGAGTGTGATCACGCCGTTGTCGGCCAAAAGAATAGCCCTTTCGATTACGTTGATCAGCTCACGCACGTTTCCCGGCCAGTCGTACTTGATGAGTGCGGCTCGCGCCTCATCGGTGATATCCGATGCGGTGTGACCGACGCGCGCGCTGAAGTAGTCCATGTAACTCTCGATTAATTCGGGAATATCTTCCCGCCTTTCGCAGAGGGGCGGGATCGTCAGGGTGATGACGTTGAGCCGATAGAAAAGATCCCGCCTGAAACGCCCCGCCTTTACCTCCTGTTCCAGATCCGTATTCGTGGCCGCCATGACTCGCACGTTGACGTGAATCGTTCTCTCGCCGCCCACCGGCTGTATCTCGTGATCCTGCAGAACGCGGAGAAGCTTGAGTTGAAGATGGCGGGGTATCTCACCGATTTCATCGAGGAAGATCGTGCCGCCGTGAGCCAGTTCGAACCATCCGCGCCGGGTTCTTGACGCGCCTGTGAAGGCGCCTTTCTCATGCCCGAAGAGTTCGCTTTCCAGGAGTGTCTCCGTCAGGGCGCCGCAATTGACGGCGACGAAAGGTCCCTCGCTCCGCTGACCTTCCGCATGCAAGGCCCGGGCGAGCCGCTCTTTGCCCACACCGGTCTCTCCGAGAATCAGGAGAGACACATCCGATTTTGCGACACGTCTTACGACCCTCATAAAGGTCTGCATTGCGGGACTCGCGGAAACGAAATCGTTGAGACTGGGTGACGCGATATCGCGTGCCTGATTCATTGCGCGAACTTCGCGGCGCCTTTTCTCAAGAACGCTCGACATGACCTTCGCGACGGTTGCCGCGGGGAGCTGCGAAGAGAGCACGCTGTGACAGCCTCGCGCAATCAGCTCGGCCTTCGTCTCGTCGTCCATCTGGTTGCTCAACACCAGGATCTCAGGAGCATCGGGAAGATCAGCCGCGAGGGCGATGACCCTCTCAATGATCTGCGGCTTGAGATCAGACCCGATAAGAACCATGTCAGCCGGCTGTTGACTGAGATAGGCCAGCATATCGTCGGCGTCCTTAACCGACTCAATCAGGTAGTTGATCTCATCCAGATGAGAACTCAAACCGCGCAGAAGCCGCTGGTCGCGCGAAAGCACCGTGACTCGATAGATCATGCCCTAAATCCTATAAAAATCACCTGATCGGAAATACTACTTCATATAAATGGGAAATGTACATTCCTATTATCTTTCTATTCGCCGGAAAGAAGTCATCAGCGCGAATACTTAAACTAATCATATATAGCATCTTATGACTATGCTGCCTTCGCTGAAGGGCATGGCACGGAAAGTGCAATAGGTGATGTGCAGCGACGGGATGGTCCTGTCGGTTGAATCGCGCACAAAAAGCGCTCAGGAGAGAGAACATGGCTGGAAAAGCTAAGAATACATCAGTGGTTGCGAAGCCTGCGAAACCCGCAAAGAAGAAAGCCGTGAAGAAGGCCGCGCCCAAAGCGGCGAAGGCTCCGGCGAAGAAGGCTCCTGCCAAAGCTCCCGCAAAGAAGGCCGTAAAGGCCGCCGCTCCGGCGAAGCCCGTAAAGAAAGCGGCGAAAGCAAAACCCGCCGCAGTCGCGGCGCTTCCGAAGCGATAAACGGAAAGGTGAACTGCCATGAGTAATCTGGGAGTACGACTTCGGTTCGTCAGCGTGATGCTGCCCGTGCTTGTGGGTGCGACGTTGCTGTTGAGTGCCTGCAGCGATAGCGGTTCAGGCGATCAGGACGATGACATCTACTACGACGACGGCGGCGGAGCAGAAGAGCCGGCCCCGGAGATGTAGAGGTTACGAACGACAGAAAGAGAGCAATATGCGATCACTATATGAACTGAAATACAATCGTTGCGCGATGGCGGTGTTCGCCGCCTTCGTTGTGTTGTCGATGGCGGCTTCCGTGCATGCGCAGGAAACTGTGACTGTCAAAGGGATGATCAACGCCGAATACGACGAGACGTATGACAACGTGGTCAGCGCGCAGATCCGGTTGACGGATGGCGCGACGATCAACATCGTGATGGATGAGAACGGCAAGAAGATGTCGCAGGACATGGACTATGCGGATGTCGA
Source organism: Verrucomicrobiota bacterium (assembly GCA_018814445.1). GTDB lineage: Bacteria > Verrucomicrobiota > Kiritimatiellia > JAHIZV01 > JAHIZV01 > JAHIZV01. The sequence goes on from JAHIZV010000137.1 coordinate 5,882, forward strand.
AGTCATCGGCGAGATCGTTGAAGAAGACGGTGTCAAATGGTTGAAGGTAGCTTCGTGGAAGGCCGTCGATACAGAGGACAAGCCGGACGATCCCGTTGAGGAAGGCGAAGTGACGGACGACGAGTCTCGTGTGGACGAGTAAGGCCCGTCGACCTCGATATTGAGACTGTAACCCCGCGCGGAGGATCCCTCCGTGCGGGGTTTCGTTAACGGCCAATGACAGTGGGCATAAGTGATTTCTTATACTCCCCGCCCGCAGCTGTCAGAGATGCTTCCCCGTTGATGCCATCGTCAGGCCGGCGTATTTGACGCCCTTCGTTCCCTTAAGCTTCCTGTGAAGCTCCTGCACCCTGGCTGGTTTGCCTCTCACTACCACCACTTCGAGGCAGTTGTCGTGATCCAGGTGAATGTGTTGGGACGCCGCGATCAGGTCGTGGTAGTCGTGCTGCACGTCCACGAGATGGCCCACGAGTTGCCGCTTATGATGATCGAACACCATCATAATCGCGCCCGCGACATCTTTGCCGTGGGCCCACTCCTCCGAGATCAGGCTCTCGCGGATCAGATCCGCGACCGCCTTCGAGCGGGTGGGATACCCCTCGCGCTCAACCAGATCATCAAACTCCTTCAACAGATTCTCATCCAGTGACACGCTAAGACGGGTCAGTTTAGACATGACAGGCCTCCAGTTCGTAATACGAATACAGGAATACGTATTACTCAAGTAGGGGAAGGGCAAGCCAATTCATGACTTGGCAAAGAGATGCCGGTTGCCCGATGCCGGATACCGGAGCTGCGCGCTTGCCGAGGGCGGTCTGAAATCTGGCATCGGGTAACCGGAATCTGGTATCCTTCCTCCCATGCGCTATCTGGCTTTCATTCTGATCGTGCTTGCGAGTCCACGGGTTCTCGCCGCCGACGTATGGGGCAACTTTGACCATGCCGATTACGAAGAGCCCGCCGGAGCCGGCGCCTGGGCGGAACTTAATCCTTCAGACGGCGTCTACGGGATCACAACCGGAAGCGGCACATGGCTGAAGGGCACTCCTGTAATCGGGGAGTACTTCCTGTCTCTCTACTACAACGACCTGGAGGAGGCCACCTACGCAGCGGTTGGAATGATGTTGAGACTTATGGCGCACGATGGAGTCGCGCCTTTCATCGGGATCGGCGGCAGCTACAACCAGTCACTCGACAACAACGATGAGAACATCGTTGATGAAGAAGCGCTGATAAAGGGCGAATCATACTGGGCCGGTCACGCGGAGGCGGGCGTCCGCTTCTGGTTCACCAGGACCTTTGCGGAAATCGGCGGCCGCTATTCGTGGACGACATCGGAAATCGAGGAGAGCGAGTTCTGGACCGCGCGTATCGGTTACGGGTGGCGGCTGTAATTACGGGATTCCGGACTTCCTGTCAGTTTCTCGTTCAAACGCTTCACTCTTCGTGTATAGTCCCTTGGCTTTTTCTCACTATCAAAACCGGATGGAGTGATGCAGGTATGACGAAGCAACAGCAACTTTCACGGATTCTGACCGCAGCGGCGGCCCTCCTCATCACCGTATCGCCGGCCTCCGCGATCACAATCGGCCCGGGCCCGGTTCTGCAGAACAGTCTGGGCGACACGACGGACAAGAAGGGAACAACCTGGTACGAAGAGTATCAGGATTGGTCCAGGGACGATGTCCGGTCGCTCGATTCAAACAATGACAACTACAAGTTCAATAACGCCGAAGACGGTGCTCGCGACATCATCGCACTCTACTCCCGCGATGACGGCACCAACATCTACTTTCGCATGGATCTCTTTGAACTGGGATTCAACGAACAGGACTACGCTGTTGACGCGTATATCGCAATCGACTGTGCGACCGGCGGGCAAGTGTGGTTTCCGGACTTCTGCGACTCCAGAACGGATCATCCATGGGAGGTATGTATAGGCGTATATAACAGTTCAGCGGCGTCGGTTTATGATCAAGGCTGGACGAATCACTCGGGCACGGAATTCATAGGCTATGGCGGCGGAGGATACTGGCGCGGCGATCTCGACAGTGTTGAATTCGGCGTGAAGCGTTCGTTTCTGATCGAGCAGGGCTGGGATGGGAGCAGCGCGTTCAATATCCAGGCTTTCACAACCCGTGATGGCACGGATGGCGGAAACGGAGAAATCGACAGCCAGGCCAGCGACCTCGTCGATGCGATCGGAACGATCGTGCGCGGGAGCAGCTCTTCGAACGGCTGGTGCAATGGAGGCGTCTCAAGTGATGCCACAACAGGCCGGGCAAAATACGCGGTGATCGCTCATGCGAACCAGTCGCTCGCCACAAAATCGGGCACGCAGAACCACATATATACCGACGATTCGGCCGGCGACGGGCACCATCCCGGTTTCATTCGTCTGCTCGATTCAGCGGAGATGTTGAACGTTCCCGTCAATCTCCACATCAGCGGCACACTCCTGATGTCGTTCATGTGGGCGACGCAGGATCCGACAGAGACCGGTCTGGCCGGCTACCCAAGCCGCGATGGGCCCACATTCCTAAACCGGGTCAGCAACTTTGTGACGAACGGGCCGGGTTCGATCATCGGCGGCGTGCTCGCCGAGCACATCATGCCGTACTACGAAGGGCTCGTTAACGAGAAGAGCATCGAACAGAACAGCAAACTGATCGAGCACATGTTCGGGTTAACTGAACAGGATATGAAAGTCATGCACGTTCCCGAGCGCGTGATCCGTTCGAATACGAATAACGTTCACACCAGTTCGACGAAACCGCTCGATGGGAAGACGTTCGAGGAAATCGAAGACTCCGGCTTCATCGCCACCTATCTCGACGAAGTAACTCATCTGCACTGGTGGTTCTATCCCAACGAACAGTCGAATGCCGGATGGGACGACAACAACTGCGGCCGATGGGCCGGCGGGCAGGGCAACGATGAGGAGATCTACCACCACAAGGTCCATAAGATCAACGGTGTCTATTCGTTCATAATTAACGACCGGGAGGACCAGTCGAAGTTCGGCAATGACGGCGGCGGCATGCTGAACGACACGCGCTACACGCTTTTGCAGAAAGCGCTGGACGCAGACTCCTCTCAGCTCACTTTGGTGTTCGACGACTGGGAGGCATTTGCCGGCAACTCCTTTGCGTCAGGAACCCCGAACAACAACGCCAGTCAGTTTCACAATACCCTCCGCTGGGCGGCAAACCATCAATGGATCGAAATCGTGAATCTCAAGGACGTGATCACATGGGCCACCAACGATTCGAGCTGGGTGATCGATCACGGATATGTCTTCGATAAGGCATCGCAGACCTACGAATGGCTTAAGCGTGCCTCGGAGCACAGTTATGACAATTGGTATTACGGAGGGGGTCTCGAAGAGGACTTCTTCAATCGTGTTCCCGTCGTGCATTGGGACGGCGGGGCATGGTCGCCTGCGGGAATGAAGAAGTACGGGGACATGAACACGACAAATACGCTCATGCGCGATTCCTGGGACGTCATTCAGTCCATCACGTCAACGAACCTGAAGGAACTCGCAGAGTGGTCCTTCAGCGCGATGATTTACGAGACAGCGTGGCATGATGAAGACGCGAACCCGGACCAATACAAGTCACGGAACTACCAGGACATCTCGCAGGGCGGATTCACGCGAGGTGTCGCTGACGGAAACTGCGACGAATCGTACGAAGATGGTTCCTATGACAACACCTCGAGCTGGGCGACCAGGCTGCACGGTCACGTGCGCGACATGGGCGTCATGAAAGACGCGTCGGATTGGGTCGAGAGCATCAAGAGCGGAGGGCAGGGGGCCAGCGTCAGCGTCTATTCAAAAGACATCGATGATGACACGCTATACGAGTACGTCCTCTGCAACAACAAAGTCTACCTCTGCTTCGAACGGTGGGGGGCGCGACTGATCAAGGCGTTTATCTACGATTCCTCGCTAAACGGTGGCGACGCGCGCGAGGTCGTGGGTGTGCCGGTCTGTAATCCTGCCGAGGAGCATGAAAATGAAGGTGCTGACAACAATCGCTGCTCCGGCTTTAAGGACCGATACAGCACGGGCCTCAACGACAATCGTTTCGTGGATATGGACTACGCGTCCACCGCGCCGGTTCAGGGCTCAAATTCGTGGACGTTCATTTCCAAGGACGGCAATGTTACGAAGAAGATATCCCTCTGGCCGGGGCGCGATGTCGCGCTCGCGGAATACGGACTGAATCCCGCGGTCGGCACACTCTATTCGCGGTTTGGTCTGGGGCCAAACCAGATGGATATGATGCTCAACGGCCCGGAGAATCTCACGGAGCTTTCCGACAGCAGTTTCCGCGGTCTGAACAACGCGAGCGGCGGGGGAGCGTACGTCATCGCCGGGAAAAACTGCTCTTTCGTAAACGGATCGATATCGAGCGCGGGCTGGGAGAATCGTGAACTGCCTCTTGTTGAGCAGTACGAGATCTATAACACGGCCACCAACTTCTCGGTCGCCCTGGCGTTCAGCCAGGCGAGCGCGGCGGATCTTGACGACGATGGATTATCCAACACGAATGAAGCCGCGATAGGCACCAATCACGAGAAGGCTGACTCGGATGGCGATGGCATCGACGATGGATATGAAGTGGCCAACAACTTGAACGCCACATCTAATGACGCGCAGGGCGACAAGGACGGTGACGGCGCGTTGAACATCCATGAGTACGTGGCCAATACGCGGGCGGACAATTCGAATTCGCTGTTCGCGATTAGAGACATCCGTTTCTCCTCGACCAACATTGAAGTGGAGTTCACAACTGCTCCGGATCGTCACTACAGGATTCTCTATGCAGACGACGATCCGCCGTTCACGTGGAATATCTTCAACAACACAAACCTCGGTGTGGGCACATGGAACGAAACCGGAGGAAGTGAAACCGTCCGTGTTTTGAGTGACGACTTCACGCCCGCGACGTCCGGCGGCGAACCGGGCGGCACGCGCCGGATTTATCGGATCGGGGTCGAGAGACCGTAGGGAATTTCGAATTCTGAATTGCGATTGGGCTCCGGGTCATTGCGATCTCAATGCGTTGACTTGGCCTGTCCGTTTGCCGGCGAAGCAATCCAGCGGGCGCGAAAGCTGGATCGCTTCACATTTCGACCGGGCTTGTGCAGCCGGTCTGCTCAGTTCGCGATGAGAGAGTGACTAACTCCGCGGATCACTTCCCACGGTGTACCAGTTGATATTCCGCGTCAGGTACATGACGATCGCGAGGGCGATGAAGAGACCGATACTGCCGAACAGCAGTGCGTAGTCTTCGAGTTGAAGCACTACGTACAGATAGGCATAGAGGATTGCCAGAACACTTCCCACGATAAAGGCCAGAATGCGTGTTCTCAGAATTGCACGCGCATAGCCGGTGATAAGCGCAATCGTCGCGAGGCTGGAGACCAGGTATCCCTTTCCGAAAGACAGGTGTTCTGAGATGGACAACAGGAGCGTGTAGAAGACTACGAGGGCCAGGCCAATCAGCAGATACTGCAGAGGATGGACCCGCACTTTCTTCATGACTTCAGAAAAGAAGAAAGCCATGAACGTGAAGCCGATGAACATTACGGCATACTTCGCCGTGCGAGTGCATTTCTGATACGCGTCGGCGGGAATGACCATCTTAACGCCGAACGCGGAGCCGCCCACTTTGTATGCGCTGCCTTTCCATACCTGTGGAAAGTTTCTGTTAAGATGGAGCACCTTCCAGCTTGCGGCGAAACCGTCGTCCGACACCTCGCGCGATGAAGGGAGGAATTCGCCGGTGAAGCTTGGACTGGGCCAGCTCGACGTAAGGTTCACATTATTGACTCGTCCGACGGGTACGAAGGTCAAGGTCTGACTTCCGTTCAAATCGAGCGACACAGCGAACGAGAAATGCTCCGCCGGCGCGACGGTGAGGGGGGTGCTGATACCTGTGGCGAAAACGTTCCGGGTCTCAAGTCCGGGTTCCATCGCATGCGCCGCGTCGTTCAGTGTGATATCGACTTTCTCCTGCAGGCCCTTCAGGTCGGATATCCCCAGAGCGATGAATGCCCGGTCCCAGTGCACCGTGTTACTTATGAGGCCGATCGTTTTCAGGTCAGGGATCGTGAACGATCCGCTCAGAGTAAGTCTACTGTTGTAGAGCACGGCTTCGTAGATTCCCCGGTAGCGGGTTTCCGTCGTGGCCGACCCGTCTATATTGAGTTCATCGGGCAGGATATGAGCGTACTCAATCGAGGTCTGTTGACGGCCCTTGTCGTCCGTGAAAACAACTTCATAAGGTACCGAGATAATCGGTCCTGTAATCTGTTGATTGGATCCCCATTTTGAGCTGATCTCGTGAACAACGCCATTCAGGCGTCCTTCGCGCTCTCGGATAAGTCCACTCACCATCGCGGCGGGAATCAGCAGGAGAAGGATAAGGAAGCCGATGACGACGACTTTGACCGTGGTTGATTCCGTGAACTTACTGAAGCTTGTCTGCGGGGGTGGGGTCGGGGCTGTTTGATTCATAGCTGTCTCCATATGCGTTTGAAGTATAGACGCTTTGCACCGCAAAGTGTTCATCCTACATCAACCATGAACCATGGGTGGTGCACGGGCTAGAACTTCATCGGCCCGCCGGAATCGGCGTAGAGGTCTTTCAGAAGAGTGTCGTTTTTGCGGTGTTTGAGGCCGTCATCGAGTATCAGCGCAACATAAACTGAATCCGCGAGGGCCCGATGGAAGCCGCCATCATTGACACTAACGTGCGTGGCGATAGCGGCAAGCTTGTGCGATTTCAGTTCGGGATACCAGTTTCGGAAGAGACCGAGACTGTCGATGACTGCGTTTGCCGGCTGTTTCAGACCGGCGCGCTCTATTTCCTCGTTCAGAAACGAGATATCAAAATGGGCGTTATGTGCGATCAGCACGGATCCTTTAATAAACTCGAGAAATTCCGGATAAATCTCCGCAAATGAAGGCTTGTCTTTGACCATCTCATTCGAGATACCGTGAACCCTTCTTGCCCAGTACGGGATGGGCCTGCCCGGATTCATGAGCCAGTTCTTCTTCTCGACAATCTCACCGTTCCTGTACTTGACGACGGCAAGTTCGACGATGCTCTCATTCTTCGCGCTGAGTCCGGTGGTTTCTGTGTCAAAGGCGACGAAGGTCACGTTCGATATCTTGCGGTTCGGGAAGGGGAGGTTATCATCGCCGACCTTCGTGGTCAGCGCGGCCAACGTTTCGGCAAACACCGCAAAAGTTATTAACAGAGCCACCCCGAACATTCCGACAAATATGCGGGTGTTCTTATATGGCATAGAGCTCATGAGACCTCTTATTTGGTCAGAAAGATGCCCCAGAATATCCGGGTTGTCTACTAAAACTTGACATATTTTTTGTATCGCTCATGCATGTTGCGTTGATGAGCTCTTCATTCGACTTCAGTTAATACTAATCAACAGATGCTGTGGATAACTTCTGTTGATAAGTTGACAGCAGATGCCGGACGCCGGATTCCTGATGTCGGATACGCTGACGCACAGCCATGACGCATCGAACGCAACCAGGAACAAAAAAGCGAGGAACCGGGAACCAGCCGATCAGTAATCCGTAGTCCGGAAGACGGGTTGAAAAAGGTCCGTTTCTTTTGCGCAGATGGATTCGACAGGGCACTCGGGGCACTGAGGCTCTGTCATTTCGGGGCAGCGGGTCCTGTTCTGGAAGAAGAAGTAGTCGATAGCCGCTACGGAGCGTCCTGACCGGGCAACCAGTTCGCTGACGGCGGCGCAGGTTGCGGCACGGACGAGTTTCTCCTCACGTTCGCCGACTTCAGCCCTGTCTCTCAGGCGATCTTTGAAGTCCTCGTCCTCGATGACCACCAGGCCGGTCCTCAAAGCGCTTCGCTGGAGGTGATAGTCGATGATCGGTTGGTAAGATTCAGGATCGGTGACGGGCAGGAAGTGTTCGGGCCGATTCTCGAGAGTTATCGCCAAAAGCAGCAGCTTCTTCCAGATGGGATCTTCTCTGTAGCCGGGAATTGCGGATGCGTCATGGAGGAATGTTGTGAGCGTCCTGTCTGAGGAGGCGGCCTTCTCAACAAGTTCCGCAGGAGTGGATCCCGATTCCCGGAGCCATGCCGTGTAGGCCCGGATGATCTGAAGATGCCGGTCCCACATTGGAAGCGGATTGACGCCGCTGTCATCGGCAAAGACAGTCGCCCAGGCGCTATCCGTCATGCCGAAGAGATGTGAGGGGCAGAAGAACTCATGGTTCTCGGTCCATGCTCGTGTACAACATCGCCAAAGGTAGTCGGAACCTTTCAGGTTTTCGCCGTCGATGCTCGCGATCATCGGTCCGGCGTATTTCGCGTCCTTCACTTTCCAGAAGCCGAACTGGTGGGCGCAACAGAAGAAGAAATACTCCACCACGCCGTTTGTGTTGCGGGGCGGGTAGATGTGTCCTTCGCTCAGGGAGCAGAAGTCGAAAGGCTGTATGTCGTCCTGTGCGCGAATGAAGTCCGCAAACTCGGCCAGACGATCGGTATCAATCTTCACCATCGGCTATTCCTCGCTGCCCCCTTGAATGCTGTCGCTCTGAATCTGGCTCAGCAGCTTCCGGTATATGTCAGCGTACTTCCCGCTATGATCTATGCCGTACTTGGCAACGTCGTCTGCAGCCTCTTTTTCGCCCAGTTCCACGTAAGAGATAATAAGTGCGTAGTCCACCGCGACACGATCCATTTCGTATACCTTGGATTGAGCCGCCTGAAGACAGGGTATAGCCTCCGCAAACTCTCCCCGCAACTGATGCAGGCGGCCGATGTAGCGCTCCGCCATGCCTGATCGGCTTTTGCCGGCACCGAGAAGGACATTCCCGCGTGTAATCGCATCCTGGGCGACGTGTCTGTCCTCGTCAGTGAGCGATCCGTTCATGCGTTCCCTGCAAGCGAGCATGAAGTAGACATATTCGAGCATCCAGGAAGAGTATTCGGGAACCGAGCGCAGAGCGGTGATGTAGAGTTTCTCCGCTTCCGCGTATTTCTTCTCCCGCATCAACGCGCGAGCCGCCATGCTGGTGATGGGCCTCTTCCCTCCCGCGTGCGTTTCCTTTTTCTGCCAATTCGAAACGCTTTTCAAGACGCCTGAAGGCATCTTTGAGAACAGTTCTTTGGCCAGCGAATCAAAGCGCTCGTACGCTTCCGGATTGGTACTGCGGTAGAAGGGAATGTCAGCCAGCGTTCTCAAGGTGTGGGCAACACCGTAGCGTGTGTAGATGTTGTCGCCTAATCGTTCAGCGTAAGCTCGCCAATCAGACCGATCCGACTGATCGGTCTGATCTGACAGAGTGACATGCAGAGATCCGGTCAGGTTGGTCATTGTCTCAACAATCGCGCGAGCGAGCACGGCCTGCCCCTTAAGAGAAGGGTGGACGTGGTCATCCATGAGTTCCCAGCCGATGCTGCCGCCGGGACTTGAGGCGCGAAAAGCTTCCCGAACATCGCAAAGCACAGCGCCTTCGTCCTGCGCCGCTCGTGTGATCGCGTTGATTGACTTCGATGGCGCCCGCCAGGGCATGGTATCGAGATCGATCGCCCGCTCGAATGCGGCGCGTGCTTCCGGGTAGTCCCCGCTTTCATACAGCAGGCGACCTTTGCGGTACTCTACGAGAGCGCTGTCGGCGCCCGCGTCGTTGGAGTAATCCGAGCCCAGTGGTGCGAGGTCGCGTTCATTCGACGGCAATGTGCAGACAATCGCAGGGATTTTCCGGGCCTTGCAGGCCTTGATCATCCTGCGGACATGATGTTCAAGATTCCTCGCCGCAGCATCGCGGACCGGATCCCCGGGTGGTGTTACAGCCTGTCCCATGATGCCCTCCATGAGGGTGATATCAGCGGGAAGCTTGCGCGTCTTGAATTTATCGACAATGAACTGAGCGATGGCGGTTTTGTAGACACGGCGCTGAAGCTCCAGCACCCATGGATAACGCCCGGCCCTATGCTGTGAGGTGACTCCGTATGTTCCGAAGTGCTCGTTGTGGCCGGTGTAGATGACGACCAGGTCAGGCTCATATTTCAGCATTTCATCCAGCATCTTCATGACCGGGAAGCTGGCGACGGCAGTTGTCCCGAGATTGATGACTTCTACGTCTTTATCCAGCCAGATATCGGAGAGCATTTCTTCGAGGAAGGCTGAGCAGGCGAAGCCCATGGGTTGGGGGAAGCCCTTGATTGCGGAGCCGCCGGCAAGGACGATCCTGACGGTGTTTGCAGGTTTCGGCGTGACGAAAGCGAACTGGTTCATCGAGCCGGGGTTGTGCTTGTTTGCGAAGAAGTAAGAAGCAGCACCGGCGGATTCCGTGACCACCAGTGTTCCGTTTGTTACGGGTCCGACTTCGCTGATCGCGGATTCGTAGCCTCCGTAGCCGAACAGGCGGAGGATTCCCTCAACAAGCAGAAGCGCGAAGAAGGGGAGCAAGGCCGTAAGAACCCGAAACGATCGGGCTTTGGATGCGCTCTGAGCGATGTCTTCAGTCATGAGTGGGGATTGTAGTTGCGGGCGTAACGAGGGACAAGAGTCGTGTTACTTCATGTTCCCTCTCCCAGGGTTAGGGTGAGGGGAGAATGCCGCTGACTTAAGACCACGACATGCCTTACGGCATTGACTACAAACAATGCGAACTTCATCCATTGTTTGTAGTTAAGCCCGTCAGGGCTGTGCCTTTCTTTGCCTGGCGCATCCGAAAGTGGTCTTAAGTCAGCG
>JAHIZV010000138.1 GCA_018814445.1 Verrucomicrobiota bacterium
ACCGCCGCACCACCCCGGGCCGGGAAGGGCCCCCGCCCGCGACCGTGTATAACTCCTCCCGCAAATCAGTTGCCCTACGGAAAAAAGCAAGCTATATACGAACACTGGCTGGTTTTGAATCGACCATCAGTGGCTGGTTTTAAACCGACCGCCGACCCTTGCCGAACTTCTCGACGTCCCTCACTCATGGATCGGGAAGATTGAATTAGGCGAACGGCGGCTTGATGTGATCGAGTACACGCGCCTCTGTGACGCACTTGGCATTGACCCAAACGTCGGAATAGGCAGAGTGTCGAAGCGCAACCGATCTTATCGGTGAAATGGCAGACCGCCTTGAGAGATCGGGCGCGCCGCGTACTCATTCAGCAGACTCAAGATAGTGTGAGCCGCCTCATGGACGGTGAGAAGATCAGTTCCCTTCATCCACCGGGACGCGGACGGGGACGAGTTTACCGTTGATCAGCTTCATGCGGACGGGCCCCTCTTTCCCGGTTTCCTTCTTCGGTTCTTCCCTCCCCGATCTTGACAGCGTGAGAGCTATCACAAGTCCGGCGAGCGCGAGAAGAACAAGACCGATCACAATCTGCTTACCTTTTGATCTGGGCTTGTCCTGAATCACTGGAATCGGCTCCGTCTTCGCCCCCTGCAGCGCTCTCTCGAAGTCCGTCAGCAACGAATCGTAGTTTGGATATCGTTTGAAAGGCTCCGCATCGAGCATCCGGGCAATGAGAGCGACTGTTCGTTCATGAAGGTCCGAGCGATATTCCCTGAGGCTTGGCGCCGGATTTCTCAGTCGAGCGATGACGACATCCTGAGCCGTTTTCCCCTCGAATGGAGGGTGTCCCGCGAGCGCGTGAAAGAGCGTGGCGCCGAGGCTGTAGATGTCGGCCCGTTGATCCTCTTTCTCCTTCCGCGCCTTTTCCGGAGCGATGTAGTAGGGAGTTCCCCAGATTTCGCCGAGCCCCTGCTTCTTCTGGGCGATCCTCGCCAGACCGAAGTCCACGACCTTTGCCGTGCCGTTCTTATCGAAGAGTACATTCGCGGGTTTCACATCGCCATGCACCATATTGATGGTGCTGGCGGCTTTGAGCCCTTTCACCACCTCAAGTCCGATCTCGAGCAGCTTAACTTCATCCATCTGCTCTGCGCGCTCCGTATAGTCATCCAGCCGCCCGCCATCCAACAGTTCCATAACCATGTACGGCTGTCCCTTTTCCTGGCCGCAGGAATAGATCTGCACAACATTCGGATTATTAAGCGCCGCCAGAGACCGGGCCTCCCTGAGGAAGTTCTCTGTGAATTGCTGGTCGCGGCCCAGAGACTGAAGCATGACCTTGATGGCCACGTTGCGTTTCAGCGTCCGGTCGAAGGCCTTGTACACGGCCCCCATGGCCCCCTTCCCCAGTTCCTTCAACAGGACAAACTGACCTAGAAGGGCAGGGACGGGAAGTTCGGCGCCGCATGCTGAGCAGACCACTATGTCAAACGGCTCCACGCTCCGCACGTCGACTGAAGCATGACACTTGTGACACGCAATCTTGTCCACGCGGTCCGAAAGTATTCCAATTGTTCCGTCTGCAGCCATTTCGTTGTCGGCTCCTTCGGCTTCCCAAAGCGACTATCGCACAGAATATCTATCGTTGGGAGATCGTCTACGAGAAAAAAGTCTCTTCGTAAAAGCAGGTAACTGATCAAGCCAGTCCAGTTCGGTCACATCAGCACTAGATGATTTCAATGACGATCTCATCATCGTCCGGTGTATCTTCCTCGATCACGATGGGCTGGTAGGTGGGAAGAAATCGGTAGTACACCTGGAGTGTGAGAGCGCACAGAGTCGTTGCGTAAATCTTCTCTTCTGTGACTTGAGACCCCTTGTCGTCGGGCTTGGTCCAGTAGCCTTCAGGATTCTGATTCTTCACGATTTCGGGCGCAAATTGCCTGTTCCAAGCGTCCCATGTCGCTTTGCCCTTATGAAACTTCGCCTGAGTAATATAGTACCAGTTATAACAGGGAAAGTGATGCATGGCCTGCCATTCCTGTTTCTGATAGTCGCACTCTGCGGCGTCAAGCACCTGAAGACCTGTTCTGGCAGCCTGGTCCCCGCCGTGACCCAGGAGTTGCAGACAGAGGACCGCAACACCCGTCATGGACTCCTTTGCGCCGCTTCCGTTGCCATCGGTCATGCTGTAGAAGAAGCGCCCGTCATCAGTCTGCATATTCTTCATGCCCTCCACCGACTTGTAGATGGCATTCGTCAGCGAGATCTGCTCAGAACCGGCTATGTAGGCAGACTTAAGGGCCTGTATATTCCAGCCTGCAACGGACAAATCTCTTCGGCCCTCTTTTTTATATCCGTAGTCCCATAAACCTGTCGCCTGCTGTCCATTAATAATGCCGGCTGTCGCCTTCTCCATAACATCCTTGAGCTCGGGAATACGCGTCATACTGAAAGCCTCACAGATCGCATACGCGGCAATCGCATGAGCATAGGAAGCAGGACCGTTCTTCATTTCACAGAAGAAACCGTCTCCCCGCCCGTTCTGCTGGTCGACAAGATACCGGATTGCCTTCGTCACAGTCTCTCCGTAGTCCGGCGAATCGACTGTCTCGCCATGCGCCAGGAAGGTCAGCAATGCCAATCCCGTCAGACCGACCCGGTTCTGATGGCCGCCGGCCGGCCAGGAACCGTTAGCCTCCTGAGTCTTCTTCAGCCATTCCAGGGCCTTTATAACCGCCGGTTCAGTGAATTTGCCGTACTTTCCCGCATAGCGCTTCAAACTCGCGCTTCGGCCTGACGCAGAGCGTCCGGCATAGAGATTCTTCATAATGAGCGGACTGTTGACATCCGACGCTATGTCGAGCGCGGAGAAATCGTCGATTGCCTCATCCTGAAATGACTCAACATCCTCCGGCATAGCTTCGTCGAAGGTGTCCGGCATTTCGACTTCGGGCATTTCGATATCCTCGAGGAGCTCCTTGATTTCTTCCAGCTCTTCAAGGTCGACCGCCTCGGGCTCCATGATCATGACTTCGACTTCGGACTCCTTCATCACGGAATCGAACACCACGAACTTAACAAGCGCGATGACGAGCAGAACGTGAAGTATGATCGATCCTGTTGGACCCCACAGATGGTCTTTAATGGTTCGTATTAAGGCTTTCTTGTCCACGTCCGTTTCTCCCAGCAGATCCCTGCCCGCCTGCTTTGCGGCGGGCTAGTTCATGCTCACTACCGATAAGTTACGTAACCCTGATTTTGCGCATAAATCAAGGACCTGGATGAGCTTCTCGTGCGGCGAATGAGCCGTGCACATAAGAAGAATGGTCTGATCCCGGTCTATACCCGCCAGTTTCGATAACAGGCTGTCCAGAGAGTCAAGGTCCACCGGCTTCTCGTTGATCGTGAATCCGTCCTCGTAGATGACAACCCGGATAAGATTAGGCGGCGTATCAAGCTGTTCCTTCTTGGCTTCAGGCGACGGGCGGAACACATCGAGATGAGCCATCACGTCAACGGGCTTGAACGTCACCAGGAAGTAGATCAACAACTGGAAAACGATGTCGATCATCGGAGTCATCGGTATTTCAGAGTTGGTCTGAAATACGGGTCTCTTTCGTTGTCTTTTCTGCGCCATGATTTAACGCCCCTATCTCGACTTCACCGCGTCTTTGATCGCGGCGAACTTGACCTTCCAAAGACCTGCTTCAGAACAGGCGTCCATAACTCCGCGTATCGCTTCGTGTTTTGTCTTGCCGTCTCCCCGAATCACCACGGGAGTCGTCTGCCCATACTCCGCGACCGTTTTTTTCATGATCGCGGTGAACGTGCCCCTGCTCATCGGGACGCGGGAGACGGAGATCACTCCGTCACCATCGACTTCGACAGTCACCGTCCTGGGATCCTTCTTCTCGACGGCAGGCCCATGAGGAGACATGGCAAGGCGAATTTTCTCGTTAAGCGACTGTTTCTCCATTTCGATCGTGAGAACGAAGAAGATGATCATCTGAAAGACGATATCAATCATCGGCGTCATATTGATTTCGCCGCCGCCCTCGGCAACTTTTCCGCCCTTTTTCCGCATGACTTACCTCATATCTTTCGCGATGTCCGAAGCTTACTCCTCAACGACTTCGACGTTTCTGAGCGACTTGATCAGGTCCAGCGTCAGAGCTTCCATGCCGAGAATGATCTTCATCGCCCGGTTACGGAACAGGTAGAAGAAGGCGACCGCGGGAACAGCCGTGAACAGACCGGCGGCCGTTGTCGAAAGCGCCATTGAGATATTCAGCGCCAGCATAGCCTGCTGCGCGGCCCCCGCCGACTGTGTACCCAGAGTGGCAAACGCGAAGATCATACCTTGAACCGTTCCGAGCAGGCCGAGCATCGGCGACAGGTTGCCGACGACGTTCAGATAGTTGACCCGCTGGAGCAGTTTTTCGCTCTCGAGATCGGCGGCAACTCCAACGGAGTCCTGGATGGCCTCAAAACCTTCCTGCACGTTCGAGAATCCCGCCGAAAGGATGTTCGCAAGAGGACCGGGCTCCTGTTCGCAGAGTTGCAGAGCTTTCATCACATCGCCCTGCTCCATCGCCTCGCGGACCTGCGTCACCAACACGGTGGGAACGATCTTCTTCTGACGGATCGTAATGAAGGAGTCGACGATCAGCGCAACACCCGCGACCGAGCAGGCGCCAAGACCCAACCACAGGATGATTCCGAGAATACCGCCACTGGTCATGACCTTCCAGAAACTCGCGCCCCCATCATCTTCAGTGGCCGCCGCTTGTGCCGCATCACCGCTCAGTTCCAGGGCGGCATCACCAGCGCCGACAGCGACATCGTCCTGGGCCGCGACCACGCCCGCGCACAGTGCAAACATGACCGTCGCGAGCAATCCAATGTTCAGCAATTTCTTCAGCATCCTCTTTCTCCTTCCCATTCCCCGCCGGCAGGCGGGAACATTCAGTTTCTCACTCAGTCTTTTCTCATTCTAAAGTCTGGCTCTTGCCTGTGCCGCCTCGGCGCTGGCCGGATACTCGTTGACCAGCTTCTTGTACATGTCGCCGGCGCGCTTGTCCTTGAGTTGTTCGAGCGCGTTCGCGGTCTTGAGCAGAGCCTCCGGCTGAACATCTCTTTCTTTCTCAAAAAGAACAACGGTACGCAGATAATCCATGGCCGCGCTTTTCAAGTCTCCTTTGGCTTTCTTTATATCGCCGCGCATGAGCTGAGCGCGAGCCGCATCGCTCCGCGATCCTTTCTCGATGGTCTCCGTCAGCTCTGTTTCCAGTTTAGCGTGATTGCCCGCCGCCAGCAGCGACCCTCGGTATTCCCATTGAAGCGCGGAATCACCGGCCCGTTCGGGCGAAGCTTTGAACAGCTTCTCATACGTGGAAACGGCCCTGGAGCTGTCACCTTTCAGAGCGTATGCCTTAGCCGTCTGTGCAAGTGCCTCATTGTCCCATTCGAGGAAGCTGTAATCGCGTGCTACTTTGTCGAGAATCTTGATCGCATCGTCGTATTTCTTCGCCTGAATCATCCTGACCGCTGTTTCGAACTCGGCGGGCCTGTCGGCCACCGCCTTATCGACCTGAGCCGCGGCGAAAGTGAACTGGTCCCCCGTCGGCGTCGTGAGAACGATGGTGCCGTCCGACTTCGCCCGGATGTCTTTTCCCCCGATCTTCTTCCCGTTCTTCAGAATGACGTACGGTGCGGCCTGTGCCGAATGCAGTACTGCCAGCGACAGCGTAAGCGCCAGTGCGACGTGCGTGATGCGTCTGTTCATATCAGGCTTCCTCTTCATGTATATATTCATGCAGAGAAAAGTCGGAATCAGTTCGGCGCGGGTTCGCCCGCGGGTCCGGCGGACAGAGCCGAAGCCTTGAGCTTCGCGCTGGCCCTGATTCTTCTCATCTCTTCGATTTTCTCACTCTTGGAAAACTCCTTCAAGAATTGATCACAGAGATCAACCACGTCATTCCATCGTTCAAGTTCGCCGGCGACTTCTATCCCCTTCTGGATCGCCTCGTTAACGATGGGTCTGAGGTCTTTGTTCGATGCATCCGCGAGAAGTGAAATACGCATGACGGAAGCCAGGGCCGCATCCAGGTCACCCCTGGCCCGCTGCACTTCGTACAGAGCATAATCGGCCTCCGTCCGCAGGACGTTGTCTTTCGCGTACTTGAACACGTCTCGCAATGCCCCGACCGCATCGTCGTAGCGCTCAACTTTCCGGTAAGCCCCTCCCAGAGTGAACTTGGCATCGTAGAAAAGCGCGGAATTCGGGTACTTATCCATCAGCTCTTCGAGCGGCTTGATAGCCCCTTCAAAATCACCGCTCATGAAGTCTGCTTTACCGAGGCCGTAGAGGGCGCGTTCGATGACGGCACGATCTTCGGTATCCCATGGAATCTGGGCGTACGCCTGTTTGGCTTCAGGATAGAACCGGGCGTCGAGCATCAACTTGCCTATCCGGACAAACTGTTCAGGCGTGTAGATTTCCTTGCTGGACATCATCTGACCGAACGCTTTGCGCGCCTGGTCATACTGCTTCACCTGGATCGCGCTGCTGACAAGTGAGTACAACGCGTTCTTGCCTTCGGGCGACTCGGGATACTTGGCGGAAAGCTCGTCATACGTTTTGGCCGCCTCATCAAACTGTCCAAGTTCAAGTTGAACCGCGCCCTTCAGGCTCATGGCGGTCGCCGCCAGATCGGAGGAAGGAAACAGCGCAACGAATTGCTCATACGCTTTCAATGCCCTTTCGCGGTACTCAGGAATCTTGTCCTCGGGTTCCGTCATGCTCGCGTAGCAGACTCCGCGGAAGAAGACGGCACGCTCGAGAAGTTCAGCAGGTTGTTTAGGATCCTCGGTGCGGCGATACGGATTATCGTCCGTCTTCGCCAGCCAGCCGACGAGATCACCGTAGGCCTTGAGCGCGGCGACGTAGTCTTTCAGCTCTTTGTAGGCATTGGCGATGGTCATCTGCGCCATCGCGCGTTCATAGCTCGGAGTAGATTCCTTGACGTATTTCTCGTACAACTCGATCGCCTGCGCGAACTCCCCGCGATCGTAGTGATAGCGCCCCACCTGGTTTAAAGCACGCAGTGCGTTCTTGTCTTTGGGATACAGTCTGACGATATCCGCGAAATCCTTCATGGCGGCTTCCGTCTCGCCGGCCTGCTTCTTCATGGACGCAAGTGTGTAGTGAATCGCGGCTGCGCGCTCGTCCTTCGGGAAACCCCGGAGATAGGCGCTGTAGAGATACTCGTACATTTCGCGGTCTTTCTTGTCGAAGTAGCTCTTGCCCGCGCGAAGAAGTCCGAGCGCCGCCTCCGGAACGGCGGAAAAACGCTCAGCCAGATAGTCGGCCAGCATCTCGATATACAGCTTGTCGTCCTTCTCTATGTAGCACTGCATCAGTTTTGACACAGCGACATGAGAGTACTCGCCCTCGGGAAATTGATTGAGGCTGCCGAGGTACGCATTGATGGCCTCGTCATACTGCTTCCGAGCATAGAAATTGTCGGCGGTCTTGAAGGACGCCTGTGTCCCCAGCTTGCGGTCGCCAAGGTCAACTTTCACGGTCTTGCCGAGAGCGGCGAGTTGTTCTTCGATCTGCTTGATCTTCAGACCAGCGTCGGACGCCCACTCGCTTTCCTCATAGGTCACAAAGACGGTGTAGAATTCTCTGATCGCTTTCCCGAGTTTGTCGATGGCCTGCTCGCGCTTGTCTTTCTTTCCGGCGAGGGCAGTCCCATCTTCGTGATAGAGCGTACCGAGCAGGAAACGGGCTCCCGCCATCGGGCTGACCGCCAGCGACTCACCGGCCTCCTTGAGGAATTTGTCTATCTCCTTGAGATCCTTCTTGTAGTCGTTCAGAAGTTTCTGCGCCTTGTCACGGTCGCCTCTCACCAGTTCGATATGGGCCATGGTGATGACCGACTGGCCGAACCAGATGTCATACCCTCCCCACTGGATGTCGCCGCAGATCTTCCTGGCCTTGGCGAGCGCGTCTTCCCTCTCTTTTCCCGACTTCTCTTCGCCCAGTTTGACGTAGAGTTCAGCCTGCTCAGACATAAGCCTGCGCGCGATGCCCTTTTCGGGTTTCGAGTCGAGCAACAGGTCGTAGGCTTTGACCGTGTCAGCAAGATCACCCGTGGCCTTCAGCATCTGACCATAGGTATAGGCCGCGTTCTGATAGAAACGAAGGAGGTCGGGGTCTTTCGGAGTACCGCTTTTGTACTGATCGAAAAAACCCTGATAGACGGCCTTCGCCTTATCCTGTTCGCCCGTGCGGAAGTAGCCGTTTGCCAGCGCGAGCGTCATCGCCTGCGCCTTCGCGCTGCCGGACGGCAGGGATTTGATGATCTGTTCGGCCTCGGCGAACTTCCTTTTTGAGATCAGTATTTCCGTCCGCGCGATCTGTACGCGGTCCTTCGCTGCCGGGTACCGCCTCTCGAGCTGATCCGCCAGATCCTCCGCGAAGTCCGAAAAGCCCAGTTCCAGCAGGCCTGAGATGAAGGTTAACTCTGAATCGAGTTCGTCCGCCGCGAGGGAAAGGGAGGGTGTCAGGGAGAAAATAAGGGCCACGAGCAAAGCAGCCGCTGTCAGCGGGGAGCGTACCGATCGCAAGTTAGTCATCACACCTCTCTCTGAGCGATTATCGCTTGAGTACAACGCGCCAGACGGCACAGACCATGAAGATATGTGAAAAAGCCCTTAACCGTCAAGGAAGAGGGTTGATCGAGAGGGAATATGTATGGGGGTGTGGAAGTATGGGAGACTCCGGCTTCAGGTTTCAGGTTTCGGGTTTCGGGTTTCAGGTTTCGGGTTTCGGGACCATATGGAACCGTCCCGTATGCGTATTGAGAACGCGGCAACGTGCTGCGTCGCGCTTTGAACCTTGAACTTGAAACTGTGAACTTCCTTACAGTTCCACACAGAATCCGAGGTCGGCTTCGATCTCCTTCGAGATGTCGTCGATCACACTGCCCGGGACCTCCTGGTTGACCCTGAGCATCGCCAGCGACTGCCGCCCCTTGGAATCGTGAGGATTCCGCACGTCATCGATATTCACCCCGGCTTCCGCGAGGGCGGCGCCGATCCGGCCGAGGACGCCGGGCCGATCATCATACGTGAATATGACGATGTGCCCGCGCGGTTCAAAGTACAGTTTATCAAAATCGTTGATCCGGGAGATCATCAGGTTGCCTTCCGCAACAGTGCCGCGGACGCTGGCCTCCCGCAGGCGTCCCCCTCCGATACTCGTTGTCAGATCGACCGTGATCGAGTTTTCAAAGCCCTTGCGCTCGTCCGTCACCCGGTCCTCGTAGTCAACGCCCAGGGTCTTCAGGAAGTCCTGCGCGGCATTATGATCCATCGAACGATCAAAATCATCGCTCAACGCGGCGGTCACAGGAACCAACAGCCACTGCGAGTAAGGCTTCAACGAACCGTAAACACTCGTTTCGACAACTTTGAGTTGTCCTTCGCGGCCTGCGGCCTGCCTGCAGAGCCGGGTCAACGTGAACGCGAGATCGGCATAGGCTTCATCGAGGCCCGCCGGGATGTCACGATTGACGATATAGCTGGTGATGCCCTTCTCATCGAACTCGATCAACTGCTGAGCTGCCCGACGGGCGGCATTCTCATTGGCTTCGACGGTGCTGGCGCCCAGATGCGGAAGCATGATGTCGGCGATATCCGCGATGGGCTTGTCTCCCGCTTCATCCTTCGGATAGACGTCGTTTAGATAGTGAAGTTTCTTCTCAGCCTTCGCGGCGCGCAGGTCCGTCTCGTTCACTACACCGGCACGCGCGCAGTTCACGATCGTGGCGCCGGGCTTCATCAGTCCAAGCAGACCGGCGTTAATCATACCCCGCGTTTCGTCGTTTTCCGGAAGGTGGAGACTGATGTAGTCGCTTTGAGCAAAGAGTTGCTCGACGTCGACCATTTCGATGCCGAGATCGCGCGCGCGTTCGGCGGAAACCATCGGATCATATCCCAGCACGTTCATTTCAAACCCCTCGAGCCTGCGGGCAACCATCTGGCCGATGGCGCCGAGTCCGAGGATACCGATGGTCTTTCCGGTGATTTCTTTGCCCATGAAGTTCTTCTTCTCCCACTTGCCTCCGCGCGTGGACACGTCGGCAGGAACCACGTGACGGGCATCGGCGAGCATAAGCGCGACGACTTCTTCCGCGACGGCATTCGCGTTGGCGCCCGGCGTATTCATCACGTCGATGCCCTTCTGCCGCGCGTACTTCGTATCGATCGTGTTGTAGCCGGCGCCAGCCCTGATCACCACTTTCAGGTCCGGAAGCGCATCGATGATCTCAGGCGTCACCTTCTCACTGCGAACGATCAGTGCGTATGTGTCCGCATGCTCTTTGGCCAACGCCTCAATGGCGGCCGAATCATCCTGAACCACCGTGTACCTGCCGCTTTCCGCGAGAATCGACGCCGCGATCCTGTCCAGCTTGGTCGGTATGAGAACTTTCTTCATGTGTCGGCCCCTTCCAGATTGGGTTTCTCTATATTGTTAAATATCTAACGAATAGGCACACATTACTGACCCTCCGACGATTAATCAAGTCCCGCCTGCGGAAGAAATGTGTGGGAGAAGCAGAAGTGTGCGTGTGTGGGACCCTGGACGTGCGGGAGTGGTCTGGACGGAACTGAGAATGGGTGGATTCGCCGGATGAACTCCGTCATCGCGAATCCAGCCGGAAGTATCGACAAGGTTCGCCCTCCATTCAGAATTCGCCCATTCCCGCCCTTCTTTTCCCTCTTGACCCTTAACACACCCCCTCCTATCGTGTGTCGCCATGTTTCGTACCGCCTTCAGACATACGGTTCTGCTTGTCTTTGCAGCCATTTTCATGACTGCCGGGATGGTTCACGCGGACAAGCCGTATGAGGAGACGATGGACAAGAATAAGCGGAAGTTTCATCTGTTCCTTCGCCCGAAATACAAGACGCCCGACCTGCAGTTGCACTATGCCGATCGTCTGAGCGAGAAGGATCATCTTCGCAGGGCCGGCCGTCACTACCGCGCGCTGGTCGCGGCCTGGCCGGATTCACAAGAGGCGCCGCAGGCGATGTTCCGCTATGCCGGAGTCCTTGAGAAGAGGGGCAAGTACCTCGACGCTTTCGATGAGTACGAGAAACTCGTCGAGGATTATGATTTCGGATACGACTTCGACACCGTTCTGGACAAAGTCTTCCGCATAGGTCACTTCCTGCTGAACAACAAGAAAAGGTTTCTTCTCTTCGGCGCAGTGGCTTCACCTGAACGCGCGATTCCGGTCTTCGAGTTCATCGTAACGAAAGGTCCCCGGTCGGAGCATGCCGCGGAAAGCGCCTACTACGCAGGTTATGCGAACGAGAAGATCCTCGAATACGAGAAGGCCATCGAATCATACGGAAGAGTTCTTCACCTGTACCCGACAAGCGAGTGGGCGGAACAGGCCGCTTACTCACAGGCCTACTGCTACTATCTCCTCGCGAACGAGAGCCCCAACGGCACAGCCGCAATGGATGATGCATGGGTCGCATGGACGGTCTACCTGAACAGGTTCCCGCGGTCTAAGAATGCAGAGAGCGCGAACGAGTATCGCGAAGAGATGTATGAACGCCGCGCGAAAGCCGCCTTCGACAAAGCCCGCTACTACGATAAGATCGCCCGGAAACCTAAGGCCGCAGTACAGGCATATCAGTCGTTTCTCAAAGAGTTTCCGCATTCGTTGTGGACGAAAGATGTGCAAAGGCGTATAGAAGCCCTTACGCTTACAGCAGACATGGAGCGGAAGGATGATGAGTAAACGAATCGCCGTTGTTGTGAAACTCTTTGTAGTGACAGTCGCGCTGGCGCTCTTGAACGGCTGCGTCGGCTACCGCCTCGGCTCCATGCTCCCCGCCGACATCAGAACGGTCTACGTCCCGACATTCGCCAATGAAACGGACGAGCCTCTCCTTGAGGTCGACACCACCCGCGCGACGATCAGCCGGATTCAGAGGGATGGCTCCCTGAAGATAGCCGATGCGGAAACCGCGGATGCGATTCTGAAAGTCAGACTCATCGCTTATGATTTGGCGCCCCTCTCGTACGATGGCGATAAGAAGACGCTCGTGAACGAGTATCGCGCCGTATTGACGACGTCGGTCGTGCTGGTCCGCCGGACAACTAACAAAGTTCTTGCAGAAGATCCCAGCGTTCAGGGCGAGACCACATTCGAATTCGGCGGCGATCTGACCAGCGCGAAACGACAAGCCCTGCCCGAAGCCTCTGAGGACCTCGCTCACGACATAGTCGAACGCATCGTCGAAGCGTGGTAGCCGCCCCTTGTTTCCGTGTGGGAGTATGGGCGTGCGGGGGTATGGGAAGGCGGCTGAACTCTCAACATCAAACATTCAACCCTCAACTCGCGATGGCAAACACTTGAGTGTTGATAGTCTGGCGTTGTGTGTTGCGCGTTTCCTTTCTTCCAAACCTTGGAAGAAAAAAACGCAGAACTTCCAAACATTGGAAGTTCTGCTAAATTCTGACGAAACAGCCCGGTCAGGCTTTGGCGCGGATACGATTGGCCGAACGAGATTTATGTCGCACTGCCGTATTCTTCTGTACCACACCGGCCTTCACAGCTTTGTCGAGACTGGAACAGTATGCGCTGTAGGCCTTGCCTATAGCATCCTTGTCACCTGCTTCGACTGCTATGTCGAGTTTCTTCCGCGCCGTCTTCACGCGGGTCTTTACCGGCAGATTGCGCTGCCGAGCCAACTCTGAAGTCCGAAGGCGTTTCTTTGCGCTTTTGATATTGGGCATTGTCTACTCCCGGAATTCCCTGCCCCGGCTTTCAATCAAAAAAACCGCACTTAAGCGGCCGTCGGGGTGTATATCAGCCATTGATTCCCAGCAAAAAGTGGTGCAATACTATCGGCGAAGGTAACGAAGTCAACCAGCATTTCGAAAAAACCACTCGCCGTTATGACCGAGCCTGCGTCAGAGCAGCTTTCTGAGTATCCTGCGCCGGGGAAGGAGAGCAGACGGATCTACAGGGGGCATCTGGGTGATGGATGTACGGTTTCTGTGGAGAAAGGCTCTGTAACGGGCTTCTGGCTCCCCCGCCCGGAAACCGCTCCAGATCAGATTCTCGAAGAAATAGAGAACGTTGAACGAAATGGGCAGTGCCTCAAGGAAACGGACCGCATAAAGGTGCTCCGCGGCACTGTATTCGGCCAAGACGCCCTGGTGAAGCGCTTTGACCTGCCCGGTATGCTGGATCGACTCAGGTATGTCCGCCGTCCGCTTCGCGGGCGGAGGGCCTGGGCCGCGGCGAGAACGTTGACGGACCTGAACATCCAGACGCCCGCGCCGCTCGGATTCCTGGAGTTCAGAGGCGGGGAATCGCCCGGAAGAAGCTATTTCATTACGCATTTCATCCCGGACTCGGAGACGCTGTTTGAGTGGGTCCACACCGGGTTTCGCCGAGCCACACACGAACAGCGCATCGAATTGGGCTCCACACTGCTGTCCGACCTTCTCTCTCTATATAGACATGGGATTTATCACGCCGACACGAAAACCTCTAACGTCCTGTTGGCTTTTCCTGACGACCCGGAGCGCAGGCGGCTTCTCTGGATCGATCTGGAATGCGTCCGTTGCGGAGTCCGCATTTCCCGGCGCCGGATCATCAGGAATCTCGTCCAGATCAACGCGTCACTCCTTGATCAGGTTCCCCTGAGCTACAGGAGATACTTTGCAGAGGAACTGGCTAAGATCTATCCGTGGGTGTCGGATGAGAGGGTCGGGGCCCGGATACGCCGCTGGACCGGCAGACGATTGAGCCGGAATGTGGATCATAGGTAGGTAGAAGTGTCGATGTATGGGGGTGTGGGAGTATGGGAGTGCTTTAGCCGTCGGAGATGTTGGCAGTGTTCTTGCGCCTGATCAAAACTATCATCGGACTGGCACTGATTCCGGCCTGTTATGTTTCCACCGTTCATGTCGTCAGATTGATAGGCGATCTGCAGAGCGTGGCGGGCCACGACATTCCTCCGTCTACCTGGGGTCTGATGATCGGATTTGCGCTGTGGATTGTTCTCTATCTCGCACTGCCTCGACCTGTCCGCACGTACGTTCTCGCGCATGAACTGACGCACGCGCTCTGGGGGTGGCTGACGGGAGCCAGGATCAAAGGCATCAAGGTCGGGCCTACCGGCGGTCATGTGAAACTCACCAGCACGAACTTCCTCGTGACCCTTGCGCCGTATTTCTTCCCTTTCTACACCGTCCTGGTGATCATTCTTTACGCGGCACTCTCGATCTTCTTCGATATGCGGACGTATGAACCCTTCTGGATGGGTTGTGTCGGTCTCACATGGAGTTTTCACCTGACTTTTACCATCTCCATGCTGAAAACGAATCAGCCCGACATAGAGGAACATGGCCGCGTGTTCTCATACGCTGTGATCTACCTGCTCAACGTGCTCGGGGCAGCTTTGTGGGTGGTGGCGGTTACTCCTCCGTCCATCCTTTCTTTCTTTGCGGAACTGTGGAACGACATGCTGGTTGCGTATGAAGCCTGCGGTGTCCGGTGCACACAGTATTGGACCTATATAGAACAGTTTGTGGCCGACATTGTGAGCGGGAGGTAGCGGCCGTCATCGCGAGCGCGACAGCGCGCGGCGATCCAGATCACCACCCCCTGGATTGCTTCGCTCCCCGTCGCTCGCAAAGGCGGATTGTCGGAACCCGTCTTTTTCTCGTAAAGACCCCGCATTCGGACAATAAATAGGTGTAACCGCCGTTATACGTGTGGAGCGGCGGATTGATGAGAGCTTGTTATGGAGCATCCGGAGAAGGAGTGGATCGCCCGGTATCGCGGCGGGGACGTGGAGGCACTTGGCCGGCTCGTCGAGCACTATCGCCGCCCGCTCTTCGGGTTCATTCTCAGAATGACAGAAGGCCGCGGAGACGCGGAGGAGATCTTTCAGGAGGTCTGGGTCAGGGCCCTGCGAAACCTGCACACATACAGACATAAGAGTTTCCTGAGCTGGCTTTTCCGCATAGCGCACAATCTCGTCATCGATCAGGCGCGAAAGAAGAAGCCGGCAATGAGTCTGCAGGATGAAAATGAAGAAGGACAGCGGTTCGAGGAAAAGGTGGCTTCACCGAGCCTGGGACCCGCGCTTGAAAGCGGGGGCCGCGAGCTCGGAGGGAAGATCGGGAGAGCCGTCAGCATGCTGCCGCCCGAGCAGCGGGAAGTATTTATGATGAGAATGGAAGGTGGTGTTCCGTTCAGGGAGATAGCGAAAATACAGGGCACTTCGATCAACACGGCCCTTGCGAGGATGCAGTACGCGCTGGCGAAGCTGCGCGAGACGTTGAAGACAGAACATGACGAGCTGGCGGCGTCGCTCAGTCAATAGCGGAGGTAAAGGGATGAAACGAGAGACCATAGAGAAGTGTCTGCTGCTCGAACAGAGCGGCGAACTCGGCGCACTGATGAAGTGGAGGCTTCATCGCGCGCTTCGCCATTCCGTTGAAGCCCGCGCCATGCAGGTCGAACTTGAGCAGATAATGTCCGCTCAGTCATCGGCAGACGAACTTGAGATAAGCGGTTTCACGGTGAGCCGGATTATGGATGAAGGCGCACGCGTTCTTGATCGCCGCGAAGCCGTGAAGAAGCACGCCCGACCGCTTCCCTTCTTTTCCTTGTGGCGGCCTGCCGTCGTCTACGCGGCAGCGGCCCTGTTGCTTGTAGTCGGAATTTCCTACATGACCTTCCTGCGCGATGTCCCGCAGATTGCCGACAATGACATCTCCCAACCTGAAGAGACATTCGTTGAATGGAACGGTGATTTCGACGAGCAGATTACCGAGCTGGACACGATGCTCGCGCTTGCGTCCGAAGGCGACTGGGAAGCGTGGGAGCCGAAGGCCCAAGACACAGCGGACGACTCAGAGAGCATCGCCAGAGAGCTGCTGCTGCTCGAAGGAGAACAGATATGAAATGGCCTACCGCTTTGCTTTTATCGACGGTCTTCGTGACAGCGACACTATGCGTTGCGCAGGATGGCGCAATAG